>NZ_JAZIFY010000001.1:665000-997500 GCF_036634195.1 Streptomyces sp. P9-A4 | reverse complement strand
GGGGAAAGGAAAGTGGTGGAGCCGCTGATCCAAGGTGGTAGTAGGTAAGCGATGGGGTGACGCAGGAAGGTAGTCCAGCCCGGGCGGTGGTAGTCCCGGGGTAAGGGTGTAGGGCGTTGTCCAGGTAAATCCGGACAGCACATAGCCTGAGACCTGATGCCGAGCCGATTGTGGTGAAGTGGATGATCCTATGCTGTCGAGAAAAGCCTCTAGCGAGTTTCATGGCGGCCCGTACCCTAAACCGACTCAGGTGGTCAGGTAGAGAATACCGAGGCGTTCGGGTGAACTATGGTTAAGGAACTCGGCAAAATGCCCCCGTAACTTCGGGAGAAGGGGGGCCACGTCTGGTGATGAGTCTTGCACTCTGAGCTGGGGGTGGCCGCAGAGACCAGCGAGAAGCGACTGTTTACTAAAAACACAGGTCCGTGCGAAGCCGTAAGGCGATGTATACGGACTGACGCCTGCCCGGTGCTGGAACGTTAAGGGGACCGGTTAGTCACATTTCGGTGTGGCGAAGCTGAGAACTTAAGCGCCAGTAAACGGCGGTGGTAACTATAACCATCCTAAGGTAGCGAAATTCCTTGTCGGGTAAGTTCCGACCTGCACGAATGGCGTAACGACTTCTCGACTGTCTCAACCATAGGCCCGGTGAAATTGCACTACGAGTAAAGATGCTCGTTTCGCGCAGCAGGACGGAAAGACCCCGGGACCTTTACTACAGTTTGATATTGGTGTTCGGTTCGGCTTGTGTAGGATAGGTGGGAGACTTTGAAGCAGCCACGCCAGTGGTTGTGGAGTCGCCGTTGAAATACCACTCTGGTCGTGCTGGATGTCTAACCTCGGTCCGTGATCCGGATCAGGGACAGTGTCTGATGGGTAGTTTAACTGGGGCGGTTGCCTCCCAAAGAGTAACGGAGGCGCCCAAAGGTTCCCTCAGCCTGGTTGGCAATCAGGTGTTGAGTGTAAGTGCACAAGGGAGCTTGACTGTGAGACCGACGGGTCGAGCAGGGACGAAAGTCGGGACTAGTGATCCGGCGGTGGCTTGTGGAAGCGCCGTCGCTCAACGGATAAAAGGTACCCCGGGGATAACAGGCTGATCTTCCCCAAGAGTCCATATCGACGGGATGGTTTGGCACCTCGATGTCGGCTCGTCGCATCCTGGGGCTGGAGTCGGTCCCAAGGGTTGGGCTGTTCGCCCATTAAAGCGGTACGCGAGCTGGGTTTAGAACGTCGTGAGACAGTTCGGTCCCTATCCGCTGCGCGCGTAGGAATATTGAGAAGGGCTGTCCCTAGTACGAGAGGACCGGGACGGACGAACCTCTGGTGTGCCAGTTGTCCTGCCAAGGGCATGGCTGGTTGGCTACGTTCGGGAGGGATAACCGCTGAAAGCATCTAAGCGGGAAGCCTGCTTCGAGATGAGTATTCCCACCTCCTTGAGAGGGTAAGGCTCCCAGTAGACGACTGGGTTGATAGGCCGGATGTGGAAGCCCAGTAATGGGTGGAGCTGACCGGTACTAATAGGCCGAGGGCTTGTCCTCAGTTGCTCGCGTCCACTGTGTTAGTTCTGAAGTAACGAACTGTGCCGATATCCGGTTGGTTAACTTCATAGAGTTTCGGTGGTCATAGCGTTAGGGAAACGCCCGGTTACATTCCGAACCCGGAAGCTAAGCCTTTCAGCGCCGATGGTACTGCAGGGGGGACCCTGTGGGAGAGTAGGACGCCGCCGAACAATTTTTAGCCTCAACCCCCGGACCTTGTCCGGGGGTTGAGGCATTTTTGCGTTCTGGCACGGGGGCCACCCTGTGCAACGGGGTGCCGTGGCTGAGGGTAAGGTCAGGGGGCATCGTCCGTACGTTCCCAGCAGGAGGCCCCCGGGTGGAGGTCCAGGAGACTCGCGTTCAGACCGACCGGGTTCTCACCATCCCCAATATTCTCAGCATGGCGCGCCTCGCCGGCGTGCCGCTGTTTCTGTGGTTGATTCTCCGTCCGGAGTTCGGTGGGCCCAACAGTGACGGCTGGGCGCTTCTCGTGCTGATGCTCAGCGGCGTCAGTGACTATCTCGACGGCAAATTGGCCCGGCGCTGGAACCAGATCAGCAACCTCGGCCGGCTTCTCGATCCCGCCGCCGACCGGTTGTACATCCTGTCCACGCTCGTGGGCCTCACCTGGCGCGAGATTCTGCCGTGGTGGCTGACCGCCGCCCTGCTGGCGCGTGAGGCCATGCTGCTGGTGATGGTGGGAATCCTCCGCCGGCACGGCTACCCGCCGCCGCAGGTGAACTTCCTCGGCAAAGCCGCGACATTCAACCTGATGTACGCGTTCCCGTTGCTGCTTCTCAGTGACGGAACGGGCTGGCTCTCGTCACTCGCTGAAGTTTTCGGGTGGGCCTTCGCCGGATGGGGTACAACTCTGTATTGGTGGGCAGGGATCCTCTACGTGGTCCAGGTCCGTCGACTCGTGAAGGCGGATACCGAGGCCGATTGAGCCCGCTCCTCCTGTGCCGAGCAGTGTCGCCGGCAACAACGAGGACGTCCGAGGGCCATTGAGCGGACAGAGGTGAAGTCGGCAGGACCGTCGTCTCTTCAAGGAGGACGCTTCCGACATGAAGGCCGTCGTGATGGCCGGTGGCGAAGGAACCCGACTTCGCCCCATGACCTCGAGCATGCCCAAGCCTCTACTGCCGGTGGTGAACCGGCCGATCATGGAGCACGTCCTACGACTGCTCAAGAGGCACGGTCTCAACGAGACCGTCGTCACCGTGCAGTTTCTCGCCCCTCTCGTCAGGAACTACTTCGGCGACGGCGAGGAGCTCGGGATGGAGCTCACGTATGCCAACGAGGAAAAGCCACTCGGTACAGCGGGAAGTGTGAAGAACGCCGAGGAGGCGCTGAAGGACGACGCCTTCCTCGTCATCTCGGGGGACGCGCTGACCGATTTCGACCTCACCGATCTCATCGCCTTCCACAAGGAGAAGGGCGCGCTCGTCACGGTCTGTCTCGCCCGGGTGCCGAATCCACTGGAATTCGGGATCACGATCGTCGACGAAGAGGGCAGGGTAGAGCGCTTCCTGGAGAAGCCGACCTGGGGGCAGGTGTTCTCGGACACGGTCAACACGGGCATCTACGTGATGGAGCCCGAGGTCTTCGACTACGTCCAGGCGGACACCCAGGTCGACTGGTCGGGTGATGTCTTTCCCCAGCTGATGAAGGAAGGCAAGCCGGTCTACGGCTATGTCGCCGAGGGCTACTGGGAGGACGTCGGCACCCACGAGAGCTATGTGAAGGCCCAGGCGGACGTCCTGGAGGGCAAGGTCCAGGTCGACATCGACGGCTTCGAGATCTCGCCCGGGGTCTGGGTCGCCGAAGGCGCCGAGGTACACCGCGACGCCGTTCTGCGCGGACCGCTCTACATCGGTGACTACGCCAAGGTCGAGGCCGGCGCCGAGATCCGTGAGCACACCGTCATCGGTTCGAACGTCGTCGTCAAGAGCGGGGCCTTCCTGCACAAGGCCGTCGTCCACGACAACGTGTACATCGGCCAGCAGTGCAATCTGCGCGGCTGTGTCATCGGGAAGAACACCGACATCATGCGGGCCGCCCGGATCGAGGACGGGGCCGTCATCGGGGACGAGTGCCTCGTCGGGGAGGAATCGATCGTCCAGGGGAATGTGCGCGTCTACCCCTTCAAGACGATCGAGGCCGGCGCCTTCGTCAACACCTCCGTCATCTGGGAGTCCCGCGGGCAGGCCCATCTCTTCGGGGCGCGCGGGGTCTCCGGCATCCTGAACGTGGAGATCACGCCCGAGCTGGCCGTTCGGCTCGCGGGGGCGTACGCCACGACCCTCAAGAAGGGCTCGACCGTCACCACCGCCCGAGACCACTCACGAGGTGCACGGGCGCTCAAGAGGGCGGTCATCTCGGCCCTGCAGGCCAGCGCCATCAACGTACGGGACCTGGAGAACGTGCCGCTGCCGGTGGCGCGGCAGCAGACCGCGCGGGGAAGCGCCGGCGGCATCATGGTGCGGACCTCGCCCGGCGTGCCCGACTCCGTCGACATCATGTTCTTCGACGAGCGTGGGGCCGACCTCTCACAGGGCGGGCAGCGCAAGCTCGACCGGGTGTTCGCTCGGCAGGAGTACCGGAGAGCCTTCCCCGGGGAGATCGGCGACCTGTCCTTCCCGGCGAGCGTCTTCGACTCGTACACCGGCTCGCTGCTGCGGAACGTCGACACCTCCGGGATCGCGGAAGCCGGTCTGAAGGTCGTCGTGGACGCCTCCAACGGCAGCGCCGGGCTCGTACTGCCCAGCCTGCTCGGGCGGCTCCAGGTGGACTCGCTGACGATCAACCCCGGGCTCGACGAGTCGAGGCCCACCGAGTCGGCCGAGAGCCGGCGGGCCGGGCTCGTACGGCTCGGGGAGATCGTGGCCTCGGCGCGGGCCGCCTTCGGAGTGCGGTTCGACCCCGTCGGCGAGCGGCTCTCGCTCGTGGACGAGCGCGGGCGGATCATCGAGGACGACCGCGCGCTCCTCGTCATGCTGGACCTGGTGGCCGCCGAGCGGCGGTCGGGGCGGGTGGCGCTGCCCGTGACCACGACACGGATCGCCGAGCAGGTCGCCGCCTACCACGGCACTCAGGTGGAGTGGACGACCACCTCGCCCGACGACCTCACCAGGGTCGGACGCGAGGAGTCGACGATCTTCGGCGGCGACGGGCGCGGCGGGTTCATCGTGCCCGAGTTCAGCAGCGTCTTCGACGGTGCCGCCGCCTTCGTCCGACTCATCGGGCTCGTCGCGCGGACACAGCTCACCCTGAGCCAGATCGACGCGCGGATTCCGCGGGCGCATGTCCTCAAGAAGGACATCGCGACCCCGTGGGCCGTGAAGGGGCTGGTGATGCGCCGGGTCGTCGAGGCGGCGGGCAGCCGGTCCGTCGACACCACCGACGGCGTGCGGGTGGTCGAGGCCGACGGGCGCTGGGTGATGGTGCTGCCCGACCCCGCGGAGGCCGTCACCCATCTGTGGGCCGAGGGGCCCGACGACGCCTCCGCGCAGAGCCTGCTCGACGAGTGGGCCGAGGTGGTCGACAGCGCAGGTCGCTGACCTGACGCGGCCGTCCTGCGGGGAGACGCCCGAGAGGCGCCTCCGCGCAGGACGGAGGGGCCATTCGGCGGTATCCCGTTCGACGTGCGACGATGTGCGGCATGTCGCAGCAGCCCCCCGTTCGGAGCACCGGATCGCCACCGCCGCGTCCGGACGCGTCCATGTCGCTGCTGAACAACGTGATCGACCACGCGCTCGACGACGGCTACGCGGAGGCGACCGCCCGGCGGGCCGCCGAGGGCCGTGGACTGCCCCGTAGCCTGCGGGCCAAACTCGGTGTCGCCGCGGGCCTCGTGCTCGCCGCCGCCGTGGTGACCGTGGGTGCGGCCGAGGCGCGGATCTCCGCGCCGGTCGTCGCCAAGGAACGCCAGGAGCTGATCGACCGGATCGAGACGGAGACGTCCACGGCCGATCAGCTGGAACAGGACGTCGAGCGGATCAGGTCCGAGGTCGGCGAACGCCAGCGGCAGGCACTCCAGCAGCACGGCGGCGACCAGGCCGAGCTGGTCGCGCTCCTCTCGGGCGCGACGCCGGTCCACGGCCCCGGGGTGAAGCTCGTCGTCGACGACGCCAAGGGCACCGACACCGGGGGAGGGGGTCCGCGCGAGAGCAGCGGCTTCTCCGACACGGGCCGGGTACGCGACCGGGACATGCAGCGCCTGATCAACGGACTGTGGGAGTCGGGCGCCGAGGCGGTCGCCATCAACGGCCAGCGGCTCACCTCACTGTCCGCGATCCGGGCCGCGGGCGACGCCGTACTGGTCGACAACAAGCCGCTGGTACCGCCCTACACGATCCTCGCGGTCGGGGACGGGCAGCGGCTGAGCACCACGTTCCAGGACAGCGCCGACGGGCAGTACCTGCACGCGCTGGTGGAGAACTTCGGGATCAGGAGCAGCATCTCGGCCGAGGGCGACGTACGCCTGCCGGCCGCGCCGAGCCTGACCGTACGTACCGCAGAGCCGAGGGGGGCCGGGGCGGCGACGCCGTCCGGTCGGGCCACGGCCGACACAGGGAAGGGCACATCGTGATCGCCGTACTGGGCCTGATCGTCGGAGTCGTGGTCGGACTGTTGGTCCGCCCCGAAGTTCCGGCGGTGGTCGAGCCCTATCTTCCGATCGCCGTGGTCGCCGCCCTCGACGCGGTCTTCGGCGGCCTGCGGGCCATGCTCGACGGGATCTTCGTCGACAAGGTGTTCGTGGTCTCGTTCCTCTCGAACGTGGTCGTGGCCGCGCTGATCGTCTTCCTCGGCGACAAGCTGGGCGTGGGCGCGCAGCTGTCGACGGGTGTCGTCGTCGTGCTCGGCATCCGGATCTTCTCCAACGCGGCCGCCATCCGGCGCCATGTCTTCCGGGCGTGAGGCCGATGAGCGAGAACCCACAGGATCCGCAGGATCCGAAGCGCCCCCAGGAGCCGCAGGGCCCGCAGCGTCCCCAGGAGCCCGAGGACCTCGGGAAGCCCGGACGTGCTGCTGAGGCCGGCGAGCCCGAGGGGACCCCGGAGGCCGTCTACGACGGGACCGCGGACCACGACGTCCGGGTGGCCGTGACGCCGGCCGGCGCCCCCGGCACCGAGCCGAGCGGACGGCGGAGGCTGGCCTCCGCGCTCTGGCCGCCTCGGGTGACCCGGGCCCAACTCGTCGTCGCGCTGCTGCTGTTCGTCCTCGGTCTCGGTCTGGCCATCCAGGTCTCCTCGACCAGCGACAACAGCGCCCTGCGCGGGGCGCGGCAGGAGGACCTCGTCCGCATCCTCGACGAGCTCGACGACCGCACCCAGCGCCTGGAGGACGAGAAGGCGCGGCTGGAGAAGCAGCGCTCCGAGCTGGAGAGCAGCTCGGACCAGGCCGAGGAGGCGCGCAAGCAGACCCAGGAGAAGGAGCAGCAGCTCGGCATCCTGGCCGGCACGGTCGCCGCCGAGGGGCCCGGCATCACCCTGACCGTCGGCGATCCCACCGGGGCCGTCGAGTCCGACATGCTCCTCGACGCCATCCAGGAGCTGCGCGCCGCCGGTGCCGAGGCGATCCAGGTCAACGGTGTGCGGGTCGTCGCGGACAGTTATTTCACCGGTAGCGGTGATGACATGCGGATCGATGGAACGAAGGTGGCCGCTCCGTACGTCTTCAAGGTCATCGGCAAGCCGGAGGATCTCGAGCCCGCGCTCAACATCCCCGGCGGTGTCGTGCAGACCCTGGAGAAGGAGCAGGCCACAGCCACGGTGGAGCGGGCGCCGAAGATCGTCGTCGATGCCTTGCGACCCGCGAAGCGGCCTGACTACGCTCAGTCGTCCTCCCCGTGAGGGGGGACGAAGGGGTCCCGCGACAAGCGCACGGCGTTGCGGGGGGTCGGCGCACCACAACGGTGGTGCGTGGTGGAAACTGTCCGGAGGATACGGACGTTGTGAAGGTGTCCGGGTCGGCAGGTGTGATGGATCTCGGTTCGTCCTGCCCCACGGGCGGGTCTGTTTCGGTCAAGGGGAATCGCCCGTGAAGTTGTTTGCGAAGTTGTTCGGCAAGAGCGCACGCGAGGACGGCGGCAACGCCAGGCACCGCGCGTCGCGCCATGCCCAGAGCGAGGAGCAGGGCGGCGAGCGCCCGCTCTTCCGCGACGAGGTCGGTGGCCAGGGTGGTGACATTCCGGGCACTCAGGGCGCGTCTTCTGTTGACCCCGCCGGTGCCGCCCCCATAGGTTTCGGAGAACCATCAACCTCAAGTACGGGTGGAGGGTTTACCCCCGATCCGTACGCGACACAGACCTCGGCGGGTCAGCCGCGGCAGGAGGATGCGTCCATGCCGGTGTGCACGAGGTGCGGTCACCGCAACACGGCCGACAGCCGTTTCTGCTCCCACTGCGGTACGCCGCTGCGGGGCGGGGTGGCTCCCGAGCGCGCTTCGGAGACGACCTCCACGATCTCCATCTCCGGGCTTGAGGCCTACGAGGCGGAGATCACCGGCCAGACGCAGCTGCCCTCGCTCTCTCCGGAGGCGCTGGCCGCCGTGGAGGCGCTGCCTTCCGGCTCCGCACTCCTCGTGGTGCGCAGGGGTCCCAACTCCGGCAGTCGTTTCCTGCTCGACGGCGAGCTGACGACGGCCGGCCGTCACCCCCAGAGCGACATCTTCCTGGACGACTTCACGGTCTCCCGGCGGCATGTCGAGTTCCGGCGGGCCCAGGACGGCAGTTTCACCGTTGCCGATGTCGGCAGCCTCAACGGCACGTACGTCAACCGTGAGCCGATCGACTCGGCCGTTCTGTCCAACGGCGACGAGGTGCAGATCGGCAAGTACCGGCTGGTCTTCTACTCGAGCCAGCGAGGCGTGTGACGCCTCGGAGAAGCCCTTCAGGGAAGGTCCATGCTGCGAACACCGACGGGCGGTGCCGGAACCGGCACCGCCTCCGCGGGCGACCGGCTGGTGAGCATCGGCACGGTGCTGAACCAGCTGCGCGACGAATTTCCCGAAGTGACCATCTCCAAGATCCGGTTCCTCGAGGCCGAGGGGCTCGTCGAGCCCCGGCGCACGGCCTCCGGATATCGCAAGTTCAGCCCGCAGGACGTGGAGCGGCTCGCTCAGATCCTGCGGATGCAGCGGGACCACTACCTTCCGCTCAAGGTCATCCGCGAGCACCTCGACGCCCTGGCCCGGGGGGAGCAGATCCCGCTCCCGGCCCCCGGGCGGCGGCGGGACCTGATCGAGGGGGCATGGGAGACGGACCCCGAGCCGCCCACCGCGGCGCGCCTCGGGCGGGCCGAGCTGCTGGCGGCGGCCGAGGTCACCGAGACCGAACTCGCCGAGTGGGAGTCGTACGGTCTGATCTCCGCGACGGAGGGCGGCTACGACGCCGAGACCGTCACCGTCGCCCGGCTCGTCGCGGATCTGGGCCGCTTCGGCCTCGAACCCCGGCACCTGCGGGCCGTGAAGGCGGCGGCGGACCGGGAGGCCGGGCTGATCGAGCAGGTCGTCGCGCCGCTGCGCCGGCACCGTAATCCGCAGACCAGGGCCCATGCGGAGGAGACCGCGCGGGACCTCGCCGCGCAGTCGGTGCGGCTCCACGCCGCCCTCGTGCAGACCGCGCTGGGGATTCGGCTCCAGTGACCCCGTAGGGGCTGGGCGGTGGCACGGAGGCGGCTCCGGGGCGGCAGGGAGGCGGCTCCGGGGTGGCGCGGAGTCGGTTCGGCGGTGGCCTCGGGAGGGGGCCCGACTATCCAAACCGGTCGGGCACGTCCTAGGGTTGCTGTGTGAACGAGCTCGACGTTGTGGGTGTCCGGGTGGAAATGCCCTCCAACCAGCCGATCGTGCTCCTGCGTGAAGTGGGAGGCGATCGGTACCTCCCCATCTGGATCGGACCGGGGGAGGCGACCGCCATTGCCTTCGCCCAGCAGGGGATGGCCCCTCCGCGGCCGCTGACGCACGACCTGTTCAAGGACGTGCTGGAGGCCGTGGGACAGGAACTCACCGAAGTCCGCATCACGGATCTGCGTGACGGGGTCTTCTACGCCGAGCTGGTCTTCGCCAGCGGCGTCGAGGTGAGCGCGCGCCCGTCGGACGCGATAGCCCTGGCCCTCCGGACCGGCACGCCGATCTTCGGCAGTGACGGTGTGCTGGACGATGCCGGCATCGCGATCCCGGACGAGCAGGAGGACGAGGTGGAGAAGTTCCGCGAGTTCCTCGACCAGATCTCACCGGAGGATTTCGGGACCAACAGTCAGTGAGGCGCAGCGGCGCGGCCGAGGGCCGTTCGCGGGGTGTCGTCAGGGCATTCGAGTAGCCTTTCCCCGGAGAGAGACACGGGAAACCACTCTCAGGGTGATTATCACTCGGCGTGCCGAGTGTGGCGATCGTTGACGCACCCCGAGTGACTGCCTACCTTCGTGTGGGCAGGTCAAGGACGGAGGGTCGGCGTGATGAGCAGCGCGGACGGTACGGCAGGGAGCTCGCTCGGACGCGTGTCCGGAGAGAGCGGTCCGTATCCGCTTCACGGCAGTGTGGGCGACTTCGGTACGGAAGCCGGTGCGGGCACCGGGCCGGGCGAGGCGGGCGAGGTGGTCGGCTATCGAGGCCCGACGGCCTGCGCGGCTGCCGGGATCACCTATCGACAGCTGGACTACTGGGCACGCACGGGGCTCGTGGAGCCGAGCGTGCGGCCCGCGTACGGATCGGGGACCCAGCGGCTCTACAGCTTCCGCGACGTCGTCGTGTTGAAGATCGTCAAGAGGTTCCTCGACACCGGGGTCGCCCTTCAGAACATCCGGGCCGCGGTGCAGCATCTGCGCGCGCGGGGCTTCCGCGACCTGGAGCGGATGACGCTCATGAGCGACGGGGCCACCGTGTACGAGTGCTCCTCGCCCGACGAGGTCGTCAGCCTGCTCCAGGGCGGGCAGGGTGTCTTCGGCATCGCCGTCGGAGTGGTGTGGAGGGACGTCGAGGCGGCGCTCTCGCAGCTGCACGGGGAGCGGGTCGACACCGGCGAGACGCTGGTCGGGAACAACCCGGGGGACGAGCTGGCGCGGCGGCGGCGGGACAAGGCCGTCTAGGTCGTGGGCGGGGCCCGCTCCGTGCCGGGGCGGGTTCCGCGCCGTGTCGGGGCGGGCTCGGGTCGTGCCGGGGCGGCGTTGTCAGTGGCGTAGGGCAGCATCGGACGTGTGAGAGCCGCGCCGACGATCCTGCATCTCGACATGGATGCGTTCTTCGCCGCCGCCGAGCAGGCGGCGAAGCCCAGCCTGCGCGGAAAACCCGTGGTCGTCGGAGGCCTCGGGCCGCGCGGGGTGGTCGCCACCGCCTCGTACGAGGCACGCCGCTTCGGCGTGCACTCGGCCATGCCGATGGGCCAGGCCCGGCGGCTCGCACCGAACGCCGCCTACCTCGTGCCCCGCTTCGCCTTCTACCGGTCGATCAGCGAGCAGGTCATGGAACTGCTCGGCCGGCTCTCCCCGCTCGTCGAGCCGCTCAGCCTCGACGAGGCCTTCGTCGACCTTGAGGCCGGGGGCGTGGCCGACGACGGCGCGAGCGCGCGGGCGGCCGGGGAGCGGCTGCGGGTCGACATCCTGGCGACGACGGGACTCACCGGTTCCGTGGGGCTCGCCGGTTCCAAGATGATCGCGAAGATCGCCTCCGAGGAGGCCAAGCCCGACGGGCTCGTCCTGATCGAGCCCGGCACCGAGCGCGAGCTGCTCGGCCCTCGGTCGGTGCGGATCCTGCCCGGGGTGGGGCCGGCCACCGGGGAGCATCTGCGGCGGGCCGGGATGACCACCGTGACCGACCTCGCGGAGGCGGGCGAGGACGAGCTCGTACGGCTGCTGGGGCGGGCGCACGGGGCCTCGCTGTACAGGATGGCCCAGGGGCACGACGACCGGCCCGTGGTGGCCGAGCGGGACGCCAAGTCGGTGTCCGTCGAGGACACCTTCGACGTCGACCTGCACGACCGGGTACGCATCCGGGTCGAGGTCGAGCGGCTCGCCGAGCGCTGCGTCGGGCGGCTGCGGGCCTCGGGGCACTCCGGGCGGACCATCGTCCTGAAGGTGCGGCGCTACGACTTCTCCACGCTGACCCGGTCCGAGACGCTCCGGGGGCCCACTGACGACCCGGGGGTGGTGCGGGAGGCGGTGGGGCGGCTGCTGGAGGGCGTGGACACGACCGGGGGCGTGCGGCTGCTCGGAGTGGGGGTGAGCGGGCTCGCGGACTACACGCAGGAGGATCTGTTCGCTCAGGCGGAGGCGCGGGGCGCGGCCGAAGCCCGCGTGGAGGGGGAGGCGGGGGGTGGCGCCGAAGCCGGTGACCGCGTGGCGGAGGGGGCCGCGGAGGATGCCGTGTCGGCGCCCGCCGGCGCAGGGGCCGTGACGGGCGGGAAGGCGGGCTCCGGAGGGGCCGAGGGGGCCGTGGAGCGGCACTGGTCGCCCGGCCATGACGTACGGCACGCGGTGTACGGGGCCGGGTGGGTCCAGGGGAGCGGGGTCGGGCGGGTCACGGTGCGGTTCGAGGAGCCGTGGTCCGGGCCGGGGCGGGTGCGGACGTTCTCCGTGGACGACCCGGAGCTGGAGCCGTCGGAGCCGTTGCCGCTGGTGCGTCGTGACGTGGGGGCGTGAGGGGTGCGCCCGGCCGCCGGCCCCGGCTGGGCCCGCACCGCCCCGTGCGGCTCGGTGCGGGTATGTCGTGGCGTGCCGGGGAGGCGGGCCCGCCCGGCGGGCCGGGCTTCTCGGTCAGGTGCCGTCCTGGCCCGCCAGGCGGCCGAAGTCCGTGTCCGGGGTGTCCGTGGGGGGCGGCGGGAGGGCCATGCTGTAGTGGCGGTAGAGCTGGAGTTCCTGTTCCGGGGAGAGGTGGCGGCCCACGCCGAAGTCGGGCGCGTCCTTGATGAGGGCGCGTTCGTAGGGGACGTGGAGGCCGTCACCGGCCAGCTCGCTCGGCTCCAGCGGGACGAAGGCGTCCCGGCTGAACAGGCCGGTGCGGACCGCGGCCCATTCCGGGATGCCGGTCGCGTCGTCCAGGTACACCTCGTCCACGGTTCCGATCTTGTGTCCCTTCCGGTCGAACGCCTTGCGGCCGATCAGGCTGCGCGGATCGATGTCGGTCTGCACGGTCCCTCCAACTGGTCGCAACTGCTCTACACCCCTACGAAAGTGCACAACTGGGATGTCGGCCACTTGAGCGATGGCAGCCGCAACCGCGCTGGTAGGCTGGCTGTGGCTGTCGACCCCGTGCGGGAGAGTCCTCCGGAGAAACCTTCCGGTGGACGCCGAAGGAGCAAATCCTCCCCGGAATCTCTCAGGCCCCTGTACCGCGCGGACGAGGTCACTCTGGAAAGCAGAGCGGTGTCAGACGGCATGCGCTCTCACCGACGGTGAAAGCCGGCGTGCCGTGAGGCGTGCCGGTGAAACTCTCAGGTTGAGATGACAGAGGGGGAGGCCGTCCGGGTACCCGCGCCGCGGTGCCCCTCGCAGGTCGTGACGACCAGGAGGCCTCCGTACATGACCGCCAACCGCACTCCGCTCTCCGAGCTCGAACAGGGCATCCCGTTCGAGCAGCGGCACATCGGGCCCGACGCCGAGGCGCGCGCCAAGATGCTCGCCCAGGTCGGTTACGGCTCCCTCGACGAGCTCACGGCCGCCGCCGTGCCGGACGTCATCAAGAACACCGAGGCGCTCGGCCTGCCGTCCGCGCGCACGGAGGCCGAGGTCCTCGCCGAGCTGCGTGACCTCGCCGACCGCAACCAGGTGCTCGCGCCCATGATCGGCCTCGGCTACTACGGCACCTTCACCCCGCCGGTGATCCTGCGGAACGTGATGGAGAACCCGGCCTGGTACACCGCGTACACGCCGTACCAGCCGGAGATCTCCCAGGGCCGCCTGGAGGCCCTGCTGAACTTCCAGACCGTCGTCGCCGACCTGACCGGGCTGCCCACCTCCGGCGCCTCGCTGCTCGACGAGGGCACCGCCGCCGCCGAGGCCATGTCCCTCGCCCGGCGCGTCGGCAAGGTCAAGAACGGTGTCTTCCTGGTCGACGCCGACGCCCTGCCGCAGACGATCGCCGTCATCGAGACCCGCGCCGAGCCGACCGGTGTCGAGGTCGTCGTCGCCGACCTCTCGGCGGGCATCCCGGCCGAGATCGCCGAGCGCGGTGTGTTCGGTGTGCTCCTCCAGTACCCGGGTGCCTCCGGCGCCGTCCGCGACATCAAGCCGCTGATCGACGCCGCCCACGAGCTCGGCGCGATCGTCACCGTCGCCGCCGACCTGCTCGCGCTGACCCTGCTCACCTCGCCCGGCGAGCTGGGCGCGGACATCGCCGTCGGCACCACCCAGCGCTTCGGCGTCCCGATGGGCTTCGGCGGTCCGCACGCCGGCTACATGGCCGTCCAGGACAAGCACGCCCGCTCGCTGCCCGGCCGTCTCGTGGGCGTCTCCGTCGACGCCGACGGGAACCGCGCGTACCGCCTGGCCCTCCAGACCCGCGAGCAGCACATCCGCCGCGAGAAGGCCACCAGCAACATCTGTACCGCTCAGGTGCTGCTCGCCGTCATGGCCGGCATGTACGCCGTCTACCACGGCCCCGAGGGCCTCCGGGGCATCGCGCGCCGCACCCACCGCTACGCCGCGATCCTGGCCGCCGGCCTGACCGCCGGTGGCGTGGAGCTCACCCAGGGCGCCTTCTTCGACACCCTCACCGCCCGCGTGCCCGGCAAGGCCGACGAGGTCGTCGCCGCCGCCCGCGAGGCCGGTGTGAACCTCTACCGCGTCGACGCCGACCACGTGTCGATGTCCTGCGACGAGACCACCGGCCGCGCCCAGCTCACCGCCGTCTGGGGCGCCTTCGGTGTCACGGCCGACATCGAGGCGCTGGACGCCACCGCCGAGGAGACGCTGCCCGCCGGGCTGCTGCGCTCCGACGCGTTCCTGACCCACCCGGTCTTCCACGCGCACCGCTCCGAGACCTCGATGCTGCGCTACCTGCGCAAGCTCGCGGACCGCGACTACGCGCTCGACCGCGGCATGATCCCGCTCGGCTCCTGCACGATGAAGCTGAACGCGACGACCGAGATGGAGGCGGTGACCTGGCCCGAGTTCGGTCAGATGCACCCGTTCGCCCCGGTCGAGCAGGCGCAGGGCTACGTCACGCTCATCACCGAGCTCGAGGAGCGCCTCGCCGAGGTCACCGGCTACGACAAGGTGTCGATCCAGCCGAACGCCGGTTCGCAGGGCGAGCTGGCCGGTCTGCTGGCCGTCCGTGCCTACCACCGCTCCAACGGTGACGAGCAGCGCACCGTCTGCCTCATCCCGTCCTCCGCGCACGGCACCAACGCCGCCTCCGCGGTCATGGCCGGCATGAAGGTCGTCGTCGTGAAGACCGCCGACGACGGCGAGGTCGACGTCGAGGACCTGCGCGCCAAGATCGCCCAGTACCGCGACGAGCTGTCCGTGCTGATGATCACCTACCCGTCGACGCACGGCGTCTTCGAGGAGCACGTCGCCGACATCTGCGCCGAGGTCCACGAGGCCGGCGGTCAGGTGTACGTCGACGGCGCCAACCTCAACGCGCTGGTCGGTCTGGCCAAGCCGGGCCACTTCGGCGGCGACGTCTCGCACCTGAACCTGCACAAGACCTTCTGCATCCCGCACGGCGGTGGCGGTCCGGGCGTCGGCCCGGTCGGCGTCCGCGCGCACCTCGCGCCGTTCCTGCCGAACCACCCGCTCCAGCCCACCGCGGGCCCGGAGACCGGTGTGGGCCCGATCTCGGCCGCCCCGTGGGGCTCCGCGGGCATCCTGCCGATCTCGTGGTCGTACGTGCGACTGATGGGCGGCGAGGGCCTCAAGCGCGCCACCCAGGTCGCCGTGCTCGCGGCGAACTACATCGCCAAGCGCCTGGAGCCGCACTTCCCGGTGCTCTACACCGGTCCGGCCGGTCTGGTCGCGCACGAGTGCATCGTGGACCTGCGCCCGCTGTCCAAGGCGACGGGCGTCACGGTCGACGACATCGCCAAGCGCCTCATCGACTACGGCTTCCACGCGCCGACGATGTCGTTCCCGGTGGCCGGCACGCTGATGATCGAGCCGACCGAGTCCGAGGACCTGACCGAGATCGACCGCTTCTGCGACACGATGATCGCGATCCGGGGCGAGATCGAGAAGGTCGCCTCGGGCCAGTGGCCCGGGGACGACAACCCGCTGCACAACGCCCCGCACACCGCGGCGGCGCTGGGCGGCGAGTGGAACCACGCGTACACCCGTGACGAGGCCGTCTTCCCGGCCGGCGTCTCGGCCGCCGACAAGTACTGGCCGCCGGTGCGCCGTATCGACGGTGCCTTCGGCGACCGGAACCTGGTCTGCTCCTGCCCGCCGCTGGACGAGTACGACAACTGAGCCGGGCGGGGCCGTGAGCGGCCCCGGGCATCGAACGAGGGCCGGTTCGGAGGATCTTCCTCCGGACCGGCCCTCGGCGTTTCCCTCGTACGGTGTCCTCACCGGCGCCTTCAGGCGGCCGTCGTCACCCGGCCCGTCATCAGCGGCCGGTGCGGGGCGATGATCTGCCCGTCCGGCAGCAGTTCACCGGTGTCCTCGAAGAGCAGGACGCCGTTGCACAGCAGGCTCCAGCCCTGCTCCGGGTGGTGTGCCGTCGGTCGGGCGGCCTCCCGGTCGGCGGAGTCGGCGGTGGGACAGGCGGGCTGGTGCTGGCACATGGGTGGGTTCTTTCGCTGCGTCGTGGTGGATGTCCTGCGGCTCTTGGCGCTCATGGCCGCCCCCGTCGGTCGGTTCGGTTCCGGTCCCAGTCTTGCCCCATGGACGGTCTTCCGCAGGGATTTCGCGGCAGCTCGTCCTCTCCTGGTAGGACGTGTCACCCGCAGGGGCGGTTCAGCTCAACTGCACCGTCTCTTCGGGTGGTTCGGGGTAGCCCGAGTGGGCTAGTCCGTCCGGGAGGGGTGTTCGGGCGGCGTGTTCGGGCGCGTTCCCAGGACAGCGGTGCGCCCCGTGACCCGGCCGGGTCACGGGGCGGTGGTGACGCGTGTGCGGTGGATCAGGCGGACGCCGCCGAGCCCAGGAGGGGCGGCGGCGCGAGGCGCGTACGGAGGACGGGCAGGAGATCGGCGACCCGGTAGGCCCGGTGGGCGGCGATCCCCGGCGGCGCGGGGGCCAGCGGCACCATCAGATCGGCGGCGGGCGGGGCCGCGGTCGCGCCCTCCTCCTCCGGCTCCGCGTGCAGCCAGAGGGTCAGCATGTAGAGCTGCGGCACGGAGAGCAGCCTCGGCTGGTAGGCGCCGGGCAGGGCCTCGGCCTGGAGCAGCGCGCGCTCGGTGGCGGCGACGTACGGACCCTCGAAGAAGTGCGAGAAGGACCAGCCGTCGGGGGTGAGCATGGTGTCCGCGGCGGCGATGGCCCGGTCTCCGCTCCGGATCAGGAATCGCCAGCCGGCGAGCCGGGTGAGGGGCGCGTGGCCCGGTGCTCCGGCGACTCCGAGGATGTGCACGGGCAGCGGGTGTTCGGGGCTCAGCGGTCCCTGCGCGGCCCTGAGGGCGGGCGTTCGCGCCTCGCGGACGGCGGTCGGCGAGCCGAGGGCCGCGAGGACGCTGCGGAGGGCCGGCGCAGGGGCCGGGGAGGGTCGGAGCATGATGGGTCGCCTCTCACTCAGGAGACACGGTGAAGCGTGGGCAGGTACGACGGCGCTGTCGGCGGCGGGGCCGGAGGTGGGCCGTACGGCCGCGGCCGGGCGCCAACACTCTGCCTCGTCCGCGGAGTTTATACGACACGTGTTCACACAGTGTTTCCGCTAGACCGCGCCGGTATTCCTGACAAGGCGTCATCGAGCCGTAGAACAACGGCAGTCGAAGCGGAACTCCTGTCCGGTGCCGCCCCCACCTGCATATTCCTCGCAGAGGCGGACGGCTGAATTCCGACCCCCGGTCACCGGGCAATAGGGCATTGGTATATGTCGCTTGTTCCTTGCCTTCGGAATGTGCCGGTGGGGCTCTGCAATCAGCCTATCCTCCGAGAGGTCTCCTCCGCAGGCGTTGTGGATCAGTCGGCCGGGCATCATCGTCCGTGACGCGCGGCCGCCGTGGGCGGCCGCCCACTCGGGGAGGGACGCTTCGATGGGCGAGAAGGTCGTGGCCGACGGGTTCGGCCCGTCCGACCGGCAGCACTACCGGAGAAAGCTCCAGCAGTGCCTCGCGGGACTCGCGAGGCTCCTCGCGGAGAAGAGGTTCGACCGGCCGCGCAATCTCATGGGCGTGGAGATCGAACTCAATCTCGCGGGGGCGGACGGACTGCCCCGCATGCTGAACGGGCCGGTTCTGGAAAAGATCGCGAGCCCCGATTTCCAGACGGAACTCGGAATGTTCAACCTCGAAGTGAACATCGCGCCCCACCAGCTCGGCGGACGTGTATTCGACCGGCTCGCCGAGGAGATCGGAACCGGAATCGGATACGCCGACCGCAAGGCGGCCGAACTCGACGCGGGCGTCGTCATGATCGGCATACTGCCCACGCTCACCCAGGACGACCTGGTCCTGGAGAACCTGTCGGCCGCCGACCGCTACGCGCTCCTCAACGACCAGATCCTCGCCGCCCGGGGCGAGGACTTCACCCTCGACATCCACGGCGTCGAACGGCTGCTCTGCACCTCGGAGTCGATCGTTCCCGAAGCCGCCTGCACCTCGGTGCAGCTCCATCTCCAGGTGACGCCCGCCCGGTTCGCCTCCGTGTGGAACGCGGCGCAGGCCGTCTCGGGCGTACAGATCGCGCTGGGCGCCAACGCGCCCTTCGTCTTCGGGCGCGAGGTGTGGCGGGAGTCCCGGCCGCCGCTGTTCCAGCAGGCCACCGACACCCGGCCGCCCGAGCTGCAGTCCCAGGGCGTCCGGCCGCGCACCTGGTTCGGGGAGCGGTGGGTGGACTCGGTGTACGACCTCTTCGAGGAGAACGTGCGCTACTTCCCCGCGCTGCTGCCCATCTGCGACGAGGAGGACCCGCTGCTCGTCCTGGACCGGGGCGAGGTGCCGCGCCTCCAGGAACTCGTCCTGCACAACGGCACGGTCTACCGCTGGAACAGGCCCGTGTACGGCTGGGTCGACGGGGTCCCGCACCTGCGCGTCGAGAACCGGGTGCTGCCCGCGGGGCCGACCGTCACCGATGTCATCGCCAACGCGGCCTTCTACTACGGGCTGGTGCGCTCGCTCGCCGACGACCCGCGGCCGGTCTGGAAGCGGCTGGCCTTCGAGGACGCCGAGGCCAACTTCGACGCGGCCTGCCGCCACGGCATCGAGGCGGAGCTGCGGTGGCCCCGGGCCGGCCGCGCCGGGGGCGTCGCGACCCTGCCTGCGGTACGGCTGGTCCTCGACGAACTGCTGCCGCTCGCCGCGGCGGGGCTCGACGCCTGGCACATCGAGCCCGCCGACCGGGACTTCTACCTCGGGGTGATCGAACAGCGCTGTCTGCGGCGGGTGAACGGTGCCTCCTGGCAGGCCGACACCTTCCACCAGGCTGTGGAGTCGGGCCTCGACCGCGCGGCGGCGCTCGCGGCGACCACCCGCCGCTACCGCACGCTGATGCGGGCCGGGGAGCCGGTGCACACCTGGCCGGTGGGGATCGACTGAGTCCGGATTCCCGGCGCCCGGTGTCGCGGCCGATCATGACAAAGTGGTCGGGGCCGCCGGAAGGGCGGCCGTCGGTGACCGGGAAGTGGAGACAGGCGTGGTGTCGGAGCAACGAGTCAGTGACGCTTCCCTGCCCCCCGACGGTCTGTCGCGCCGGGTGCTGCGCTCCGAGACGTTCATCGTCCTGGCGCTCTCCCTCGGGGCGAGCGGGGTCTCGTCCCTCATCAGCTTCATCGGCTCGCTCACCAGGACCGGGGCGCTGAAGGAGCAGGCGGCGACGCTCAACGGCTCGTACGCGCCCGGCCGGCCGTGGCTCGACCTGTCCTGGCAGCTCTTCGGCATCGCCACGGCCCTCGTCCCCGTGCTCCTCGTCGCCCACCTGCTGATGCGCGAGGGCTCCGGACTGCGGGCCATCGGCTTCGACCGGACCCGGCCGTGGCCGGACCTCGGGCGGGGGGCGCTGGTCGCCGCGGGCATCGGGAGCGCGGGACTCGCCTTCTACCTGGCGGCCAGGGCGACCGGCTTCAACCTGACGGTGGTTCCCGAGTCGCTGCCGGACGTGTGGTGGAAGTACCCGGTGCTGATCCTCTCGGCGGTGCAGAACTCCGTCCTGGAGGAGGTCGTCGTCGTCGGCTATCTGCTCCGCAGGCTGGGGCAGTTGGGGTGGACGCCGATGGCCGCGCTGGTGGCGAGTTCGGTGCTGCGCGGCTCCTACCACCTGTACCAGGGGATCGGCGGCTTCGTCGGCAACGTCGTGATGGGTGCGGTCTTCGTCCTGCTGTACCGGCGCTGGGGCCGGGTCGGACCGCTGGTGGTGGCGCACGCGCTGCTCGACATCGTGGCCTTCGTCGGGTACGGGCTGCTCGCGGGCCGGGTGGACTGGCTGCCCACGGTCTGACGCGTGCCATCAGCAGGGGCGTACGGGTTCTCCGTACGCCCCTGCTCGCGATTCCGCTCCTGTGCGGCCGTCCGGCGTGGCCGGCTTCGCTAGGGCCTGTCGTCACATTCCCGTCGTCGCCCGAAGGGCGGCCCTGCGGCGTCTGGTGCGTGCTCTCGGCGTGCCGGGCGGAAGCCCTCGTACTGGACCGTACTCGGGCTTTCGCCCGGTGCGGCGAGAGCGCGTGCCAGGCGTCGTGGGGCAGGCGGGAGTTTGACGACAGGTCCTAGGCGTACAGGTCGCCCTCCATGACCGTGACCGCGTGGCCGTTGAGGAGGGTGCGGTCGCCGCGCAGGCGGGTGCGGACGATGCCGGTACGGGCGCCGCCCTGGAAGCCGACGAGGTCGTCGCGGCCGAAGCGGGCCGACCAGTAGGGGGCGAGCGCGGTGTGGGCGCTGCCGGTCACCGGGTCCTCGTCGATGCCGACGGCGGGGAAGAAGCCGCGGGAGACGAAGTCATGGCCGCCGGCGGGGTCCTCGGCGGCGGCGGTCGCGATGACGCCGCGCGAGGAGAGCCCCTTCAAAGCGGCGAAGTCGGGCCGGAGCGCGCGCACGGTGGACTCGTCGCGCAGCTCGACGAGGAGGTCCCCGATGTGGGCGGCGGTGTCGTGGACCGCGACGACCTCGGCGCCGAGCGCCTTCTCCAGGCCGTCGGGGACCGGGACGGCGGTGAGAGACGAGGTCGGGAAGTCCATGGTGATGGTGCCGTCGGCCTCGGCGATGGCGCTGAGGATGCCGCAGCGCGCCGCGAAGCGGACAGTGCCGGTCGCCGTGCCGGTGGAGTGCAGGACGTGGGCGGTCGCCAGGGTGGCGTGGCCGCACATGTCGACCTCGGTGGTCGGGGTGAACCAGCGCAGGGCCCAGTCCGCCGCGCCGCCGTCCTCCCCGGCGGGCAGGGGGTGGGCGAAGGCCGTCTCGGAGAGGTTGACCTCGGCGGCGACCTTCTGGAGCCAGTCGTCGTCGGGGAAGGAGTCCAGGAGGAGGACGCCGGCCGGGTTCCCGGAGAAGGGCCGGTCCGTGAAGGCGTCGACGATTCGGATGCGCATGGGGCGACCGTACCGGGGCCCGGATCGGGCGGACCAAGGCCAATCGCGGGGAACTGGACCCGGACCCGGACCCGGACCTGGGGCGGGAGCGGGGCGGTGGCTCGGGCGGGCGGCGCGAAGCAGTCGGGAGTGTTGCTCGGTGAATGGTTCCGATATATCGTTGAGGTATCGCGACAGTTCGACGATGTGATCCCGATGGAAGGAGCGTTGCGATGCGTTCACATGGGCACGAGTACGGAAGCGGACACGGAGCCGGGCGTGGAGGCTGTGGCCCCGGGGCTCGTGGGGACTTCGAAGGGCGGCGGGCCGCGTTCGGGCCGTTCGGGCCGGGATTCGGCGGCGGGCCCTTCGGGGGCGGGCGCGGTCGTGGTGGTGGCCGGGGGCGGGCCAGGCGCGGTGATGTGCGGGCCTCGATCCTGGCCCTCCTGAAGGACCGCCCCATGCACGGATACGAGATGATCCGGGAGATCGGCGAGCGCAGCGACGGGGCCTGGAAGCCCAGTCCCGGCTCGGTCTACCCGACCCTCCAGATGCTGGAGGACGAGGGGCTGATCGTCAGCGCGAGCGAGGGCGGCAAGAAGCTGTTCACGCTCACCGACACCGGGCGTACCGAGGCCGAGGCCGGCCCCGAGGCGCCGTGGGAAGAGGCCGGGCGCGGGGTCGACTGGGAGGCCGTGAACGAGATCCGGCAGGCCGGCTTCGGTCTGATGGAGGCGTTCGGGCAGGTCTGGAAGACCGGCAGCGCCGAGCAGCGGCAGAAGGCGGTCGGCGTGATCAATGAGGCCCGCAAGAAGCTGTACCTGATCCTGGCCGACGAGGACTGAGCGGTGCCCGCTCGGCCGGAGGTCGCCCGAGGGCCCCGTGGCGTGTGCCACGGGGCCCTTCGGTACGTCAGGGGGTCGGGATGCTCAGGCGACCAGACCCGAGAGCTTGCGCAGCGACTCCGTGAGGGCCGCCGTCGCCGAGTCCTTGAGCTTGCCCGCCATCAGCGAGACCGCCGCGCCGGTGAACTCGCCGTCGATCCGCACGTTCGTCGCGTCCCCGTCCGCCGTGAGCGAGTAGCGGGTGGTGACGAGCACCCCCATCGGGCCCTTGCCCTTGATCGCGAGGGCGCGCTCCGACTCCAGCTCCTCGATCGTCCAGAGCACCTCGGCGGGGAAGCCCATCAGCTTCATGTTCTCGGTGAAGGTGCCACCCGCCGCCAGGGTTTCCGGGCCGCCGTTCGGGAAGTTGGTGTGGGTGGCGTTCCACTCGCCGTACGAGGGGAAGTCCATGAGCTGGGCCCAGACCTTTCCGGCCGGTGCCTCGATCCGTGCCTCCGCGCTGACTTCGGCCATGAGACCACCCCTTCACGCGTGCCAACTGGGTTCCGGTGTCGCGGAACGTAGCCGGATGGCGGTGAACATTCAATACTGATGAACCGTCAGTTCTGTGACGGCCGGGCCGGTCCCGTCGCCGATCCACCAGATCTCCGCCGCGTCGAAGCTGTCCGAGGCACGCGGAGCGCCGTCTTCCTCATGGCAGTGGAAGGCCGCCCAGAACAGATCGGCCGGCAGCGCCTCCCGGGGTGCGTACACCCGGTAGACGTACTGCCGCCCGTCGAGCGCGAGCAGAGCCACCATCCAGAACATGATCGGAGGACGTACGGAGACGTGCCCGTGGTTGCATCAGGGTCGTGTGGCAAGGCGGCGCGCGCCCCCTGAGGGCAACGCACGCGATCTCATCCGTAAGGAGGAGGAACCGTGCGTGCGTGCCCAACTCCGGTGGGATGCGGACATGCTTCTCCTCGGTGATGCCCAGGGCGCCCCGGCCTGATGAGGTGAGAGGGTGCACCGTCCCGTCCCGTTCCCTCAGCCGCTCCGGCAGCCCGTCGCCCCGCGCGCGGAGCTCGCGCCCCTCCTGACGCCGTCACTCGCGATGGTCGTGACGGGCGCGCGCCGAAGAGCCCTCAGGGACGGCGACCGGCAGATCGACACCGCGCACCTGCTGCACTCGCTCATCGAGTCCGACCCCGAGGCCGGCGCCGCCTTCGAGGGCCGCCACGAGCTCGCCCGCGTCCTCGGCTACCTCGTCCAGCGGTCCATCGGCTACGGGCTGCGCTGGCAGCGCTCGGTCGAAGACTCGCCCGCCGGGCGGCTGCTGCCCGCCGTGCGCGGGGCCGAGCCCCAGGGCTCGCGGCCCTCGGGCTGGTCGCCGGCCGCGTCGGCCGCCTTCGAGGAAGCCTTCCGCCGGGCCGCCGGCCGGGGTGACGCCCGGGCCCGCGCCGTCGACGTGCTCGCCGCCGTCGCGGCCGACCCCGGCAGCCGGGCCGCCGAGGTGCTGCGCCGCGCGGGGGTCGACACGGACGCCCTGGTCGCGCGGATCGCCGGCGGGCTCGAAGCCGGTCCCGACGCCCTGGAGGAGGCACCGGTTCCGGGTGTCTGACGGGGAGCCGTCTCAACAGGTGTAACGGGGGTTACGCGCCTGACCGCGTCCTGTCATCATGGCCCGATGCACGCGTCTCAGGGGAGAAGCGCCGGCCTGGGACTAGCCCTGGCCTCGGCCTTCGCATTCGGTGGTTCAGGAGTGGCGGCCAAGCCGCTCATCGAGGCGGGACTCGACCCGCTCCATGTGGTGTGGCTCCGGGTCGCCGGCGCCGCGCTCGTCATGCTCCCGGTGGCCTGGCGCCACCGCGACCTCCTGCGCCGCAAACCCGCCCTCCTCGTCGGCTTCGGCCTGCTCGCCGTCGCCGGGGTCCAGGCGTTCTACTTCGCCTCCATCTCCCGTATCCCCGTCGGCGTCGCGCTGCTCATCGAGTACCTCGCCCCGGCGCTCGTCCTCGGCTGGGTCCGCTTCGTCCAGCGCCGGCCGGTCACCCGCGCCGCCGCCCTCGGCGTCGTCCTGGCCGTCGGCGGGCTCGCCTGCGTCGTCCAGATCTGGTCCGGGCTCACCTTCGACCTCGTCGGGCTGCTCCTGGCGCTCGCCGCCGCCTGCTGCCAGGTCGGCTACTTCGTCCTCTCCGACCAGGGCGCCGACGAGGCGGAGCAGGCCGACCCGATCGGCGTCATCGCCTACGGACTGCTCATCGGCGCGCTCGTCCTCACCGTGATCGCCCGCCCGTGGGGCATGGACTGGTCCCTGCTCGGCGGCAGCGCCGACATGGACGGCAGCGACGTGCCCGCGTGGCTGCTGCTCGGCTGGATCGTGCTGATCGCGACCGTCCTCGCGTACGTCACCGGGGTCATCTCGGTGCGCCGCCTCTCTCCGCAGGTCGCGGGTGTCGTGGCCTGCCTGGAGGCCGTCATCGCGACCGTCCTCGCCTGGGTCCTGCTCGGCGAGCACCTCGACGCGCCGCAGATCATCGGCGGCGCGGTGGTACTCGTCGGGGCCTTCATCGCCCAGTCCTCGACGCCGAAGGCGCCGGCGGCGGGGCCGGTGGCGGGGTCCGGGGCGGGCTCCGGGACGGATTCAGGGGCGGGTTCAGGGGCGGTTTCTCCGACAGGTGAGGCGGAGGGCTCCCCTGAGGGCCGGGAGGTGGAAGGCTCCGATTCCGATTCCGAGGGCCGGGACGCCGGGTTGCCCGCCGGACGGAACGCCCCCTAGGGTGCGGTTCATGCATTCGACCGTGCTTCCGCCTCCCGCCGCCTAGCGCGCGCGGAGACACTCCTCGACGAAGACCGGGCTCGGCCGGGCGACTCCTCGCCCCCGAGCGGTTCGTCGCTGCCCGCGCGCGGAGCCGAGCGACCACCTTTCCCTCCTGTCTTCCACGGAGAAGTCACGTGTCGAACTCTTCGGAATCCGCCCTGCCCGTCGGGCGGAGCCTGCTCTATCTGATCGTCGCCGGAGTCGCCTGGGGCACGGCCGGTGCCGCCGCCTCGCTGATCTTCCGGATCAGCGACATGGGCCCCCTCGCGCTCTCCTTCTGGCGGTGCGTCGGCGGGCTCGCCCTGCTGCTCGGCGCGCTCGCCCTGCGGCCCCGGCGCGCGGTCGCCCGTACCGCCGGGGAGACGCGCGGTCGCCGGACCGCCCGCATCCTCGGAACGGGGATCGGCCTGACCGTCTTCCAGAGCGCCTACTTCGCCGCCGTCCAGGCCACCGGCCTCGCGGTCGGCACCGTCGTCACCCTCGGCGCGGGACCCGTTCTCATCGCGGTCGGGGCCCGGCTCACCATGGGCGAACGCCTCGGCCGCGGCGGTGTCGCCGCCGTCACCGGAGCGCTCGCCGGGCTCGTCGTCCTGGTCCTGGGCGGCGGCGCGACGGAGGTGCGGCCGCTCGGCGTCGTGCTCGCGGTCGTCTCGGCGGCCGGGTACGCGGCGATCACCCTGCTCACCCGGTGGCTCGGCCGCGACGGCGGGCGCACGGACGCCCTGGCCACCACCACCTGGGCCTTCGCGATCGGGGCGGCCGGGCTGCTGCCCGCCGCGCTCGCCGAGGGGCTCGTCCCGCGGACCGACGCGCCGGTGAGCGTTCTGCTGCTGCTCGTGTACGTGGCCGCCGTGCCGACCGCCCTCGCGTACGCGCTGTACTTTGCCGGTGCGGCGGTCGTCCGGGCCGCCACCGTCTCCGTGATCATGCTCCTGGAGCCGGTGAGCGCGGCGGTCATCGCCGTGTCGCTGCTGGGGGAGCGGCTCACCAACGCGATCGTGCTCGGCACCCTGCTGCTGCTCGCCGCCGTCACGGGCCTCGCGTTCGCGGAGGCGCGCGCGGCGGCGGCGGTGCGCAGGCAGGAGGAGGTCGTGCCGGTGTAGGCCTCCGGGCGGGTCAGTCCCCGGCGCGGCGGCGCAGCTGGTGGGCCCGTGCGGCCAGGTCGCCGGGGCCGGCCCGCTCCGCCAGCCGGTCCATGACGCGGTCCTGGACCTCCGGCGGTTTGTTGCCCGCGTACTTGAACTTGGCCCGTACCTCGGTCACCTGAAGGCGCAGCACCCTGATCCCCGACAGGAGACGGCCGAACGGAGCCTCGCCCGGGACCACAGGAGCCGTGCCCCCGTCCGGCTGGAAGTGGGCGACCTGGCGGTTGAGGAGTTCCGCCTTCTCCGCCGGGTCGTCGACCACGTGCGCGGTGCAGCGCAGCTGGACGGCGGCGTAGTACGAGGTGGGGGTGCCGTGCGCGGACGGGGTGCCCTCGGGTGCCGTCCACGAGCCCGGTACGAAGACATGGTCGTCGACCACGCTGAGCAGCACCGCCGGGTTCGCCTCCAGGGCGCGCCAGAGCGGGTTGGGCCGGGCCAGATGGACCAGGGCCTGCCCGTAGGGGCCCGGATCGGCCTCGTACCGGAAATGGGTCGGCTGGACCCACGGCGGTTCTCCGGGCAGGCCGTTGACGGCGAGCTGCCCGAAGTCGTGCCGGGAGAGCCAGTCGCGCCACTCGCCGTCGTCGTGTGCGGCGTCCCAGGGGTGGATCAGCATCGTCGGTCCTTACCTCCGTCGTTCGGCGGTCTTCGGCGGCCGTACGGCTCAGAGCGCGGCGAGGTAGCCGGGCAGCGGGACGGCCGGGTCCAGGTCGTCGGCCGGGACCGGGGTGCCGTAGCCGCCGCGCACCGGGACGACGCCCGACCAGTGGGGCAGGCCGAGGTCCTCGGCGTCGTCGTTGGGGCCGGCGTCGCGGACCTTCGCCGAGACCTCGTCCAGGTCGAGCCGGAGCACGGCCGTGGCGGCGAGTTCCTTGGCGTTCGCGGGGCGCGAGTCGGCGGCGCGGCCGGGGACGACGTGGTCGACGAGCGCGTCGAGGGCGATGCGCAGCTCCTCGGGATCGGTGACCTGGTGGGCCGTGCCGTGGACCACGACGGAGCGGTAGTTGAGGGAGTGGTGGAAGGCGGAGCGGGCGAGGACGAGGCCGTCGACGTGCGTCACGGTCAGGCAGACGGGCAGGCCGGGCGAGGCCACGCCGTCCCCGGCGGCGCGCAGCGGCCGGGAGCCGGTGGAGCCGTGCACGTAGAGCCGGTCGCCGACGCGGCCGAAGAGCGTCGGCAGGACGACGGGCGCGCCGTCACGGACGAAGCCGAGGTGGCAGACGTAGGCCTCGTCGAGTATCGAGTGGACGAGTGCCTTGTCGTACGAAGCGCGCTGGCGGGCGCGGGTGGGGACGGTCCGGTCGGTCGGTGCGTACGTGTCGGCGGCGGCGGTCATTGCGCACTCCATTGCACTAGTGCATACTTGAGTTTGTGCTAGGAGAGTATCGGATCGAAGGTCGTCGCGCATCGGACATCGCCGCGAGCGTGGAGCGGGGGGTGGCCGCCGGGGCATTGCAGCCCGGCCAACTCCTTCCGCCCATGAGGGAGTTGGCGGCGACGCTCGGCGTGAACCCCAATACCGTGGCCGCCGCCTACCGCACCCTGCGCGAACGCGGGGTCATCGAGACCGACGGGCGGCGGGGCAGCCGGGTGCGCCCGCGTCCCGCCACCACCGCGCGCGGCTCGATCCGGGTGGCGGCCCCCGCCGGGGTCAGGGACGTGAGCAACGGCAGCCCCGATCCCGCCCTGCTGCCCCCGCTCGGGGAGGCCTTCGCCGAGGTCGCGCGGAGGTACGCCGAGCGGCCCGGCATGTACGGGGAGGCCCCCGTCGACGAGGAGTTCGGGCGCCTCGCGCGCGCCGCCTTCGACGCGGACGGGGTGCCCGCCGGGCCCATCGGCGTCACCTCGGGCTCCCTCGACGCCGTCGAACGGGTGCTCGCCGTCCACCTCAGGCCGGGCGACGCCGTCGCCGTCGAGGACCCGGGCTGGGGCAGCCTCCTCGACCTGGTGCCCGCCCTCGGGCTGCGCCCCGTGCCGGTCGCCGTCGACGACGAGGGGCCGCTGCCGGAAGAGATCGAGCGGGCGATCCGCAAGGACGGGGCGCGGGCGGTCATCGTGACCGACCGGGCGCAGAACCCGACCGGGGCGTGTGTGACCGAGGGCCGGGCGCGGGAGCTGCGGCGGGTCCTCGCCGCGCACCCGGGCGTGCTGCTCGTCGAGGACGACCACGGGCACGGCATCGTCGCTCAGCCGCTCCACCCGGTGGCCGGCGGCACCGACCACTGGGTGCTGATCCGTTCCGTCGCCAAGGCCTACGGGCCCGATCTGCGGATCGCCGCCTTCACCGGCGACGCCGAGACCGTCGACCGGGTGCTCGGGCGGCAGCGGCTCGGCCCCGGCTGGGTCAGCCGTCTCCTCCAGGGGGTCGTCGCGCACCTCTGGAGCACGGAGGCCGTGGACCCCGCCGCCGTCGCCCGCGCGTACGGGAAGCGCCGCGACGGCCTCGTACGGGCGCTGGCCCGGCGGGGCGTCGAGGCGCACGGCCGGGGCGGCATGAACGTATGGGTGCCGGTCGCCGACGAGACCGGCGCGGTGACGGGGCTCCTCGCCGCCGGGTGGGCGGTGGCCCCGGGCGCGCGGTTCCGGATGGACACCGGGCCGGCCGTCCGGCTCACCGTCTCCGGCCTCGCCGCCGAGGACGTCGAACCCCTGGCGGAGGCGGTGGCGCGGGCGACGGGGCCTGTGGTGGCGCGGAGTTACGGGTAGGGGGCGCGCGCCGTGGTCAGAGGGAGGCGGGCCGGGGCTCCTGGGGTGCCGGGGGCTGTGGCGTGACGGCGGCCGGGTCCCCCTGGGGCGGATTCCCGGCGCTGCGCCGGGAGGTGCGGGTCTGGGTGAGGGCCGCGCCCGCCAGGACCACGACCGCTCCGACCGGGGTGTTCCAGGTCAGGCCCTCGTCCAGGAGCGCGACGCCCGCCGTCGTGGCGATCACCGGGATGAAGTACGTGACCATGGAGGCCGTCGTCGGGCCGACCTCCGCGACCACGCCGTACTGGAGCAGCATCGCGTAGCCGGTGCCGAGCGCGCCGAGCGCGATCACGGCGAGCAGCGGCAGCAGCTCCACCGAGGTCGGGACCGAAGTGAACAGCGGTGTGACCACGGCCAGTTGCAGCGTCGCGAGCCCCACCTGCGACGTGGCCAGCGAGAGGTTCGAGACGCCGCTGCCGCTGAGGGTCCTGCGGACGTAGATCCAGCCGACCGCGTAACTGAACGAGGCGAGCAGTGCCAGGGCCGTACCCGTCACGTCGAGCCCGGAGAAGCCCTGCCAGGCGCCGAGGACGGTGAGCACGCCCATGAAGCCGATGCCGAGCCCGGCCGCGCGGACCCGGGTCGGGCGGTCCTCGGAGAGCGCGACGAGGGAGAGCAGCATGCCCCACAGGGGGGTCGTCGCGTTGCAGATGCCCGCCAGGGTCGAGGGGATCGTCAGTTCCGCGTACGCGAAGAGCGAGAACGGCAGGGCGTTGAGGAGGAAGGCCGCGACCGTCAGGTGGCCCCAGACGCGGGCGCCGCGCGGCAGCCGGTCGCGCTTCACGGCCAGCGCTACGGCCAGCACCGCCGTACCGAACAGGAGTCGTCCGAAGGTGACCTGGAAGGGGGCGAAGCCCTCCGTGCCGACCTTGATGAAGACGAAGCTGAAGCCCCAGATGAGGGCCAGGACGCCGAACCTGACGCGCCAGTCGAGCAGGCGTGAGGTGCGGGCGGGGGACGGGAGGGATGGGGCTGCGGGGCTCATGACACTCAGGGTGACGGCCGCGATCTCTTAGAATAAGCGAGAATTCCTCGACCCCTTCCCTTAGCATCGCTTACATGTTGAACCTGGAGCGCCTGCGCACCCTCGACGCCTTCGCCCGGCACGGTTCGGTCAGCGGGGCGGCCGACGGGCTGCACGTCACCACCTCGGCCGTCTCCCAGCAGCTGTCCAAGCTGGAGCGCGAGGTGGGGCAGCAGCTGCTCGCCAAGAACGGGCGGGGCGTCCGCCTCACCGACGCCGGGCTGCTGCTCGCCGAGCACGCCGCCCGCATCCTCTCCCAGGTCCAGCTGGCCCAGGCCGACATCGAGGCCCAGCGCGGCCAGGTGGTGGGCGAGGTGCGCGCCGCGGCCTTCCCGACGGCGGCCCGGGGACTCTTCCCGGCCGCGCTCGCCGCCCTGCGCGCGGGCCATCCCGACCTCCGGGTCCGTACGGCGGAACTGGAACCGGAGCAGGGCGTGCGCGCGGTGCTGCGCGGCGACGCGGACCTCGCGATCGTCCTGGACTGGAGCAACAAGCGGGCGCCGGTGCCGGGCGGTCTGGAGCGCGCCCATCTCCTCGACGACTCCGCCGATGTCGCCCTGCCCGCCGGGCACCGGCTCGCGGGGCGGGAAGCGGTGGACCTGGTGGACTTCGCCGACGAGGAGTGGGTGTCCTGGCCCGAGGGTGAGTTCTGCCACGACTGGCTGATGTTCACCCTGCGCTCCCAGGGCATCGAGCCCCGCATCGGGCACCTGGCGGGCGAGCACCACACGCAGCTCGCGCTCGTCGCCGCCGGGCTCGGGGTGTGCGTGACGCCCCGGCTCGGCCGGCCGGTGCCGGACGGTGTGGTGTTCGTGCCCGTACGGCAGCAGGTGCGGCGGCACATCCACGCCACCTGGCGCGCCGACGCCGGGCGCCGCCCTTCCGTACGGGCCGTGGTGTCGGCGCTGCGGACGGCGGCGGAGCCACTGGCGAGCTGACGTGCTGGGACCTTCCGGGCGCGGCCCGGGGTCACCCCAGCTTGCGGAAGTCCCAGGACGCGACCGCGTCCGGTGTCAGCCGCATCCAGGCGTGCCGGCCGTCGTGCGGCATCGCGTCGAGGCCGAAGTTCTTGGCGGCGAAGAGCCGCTCGATCACGTCGAGTTCGGGGCACGGCTCGCCCGTGCGGGGTGCCTCGCCGACGAAGTCGACCGTGCCCGAGAGCTCCGCCCCGCGCAGCTCCCCGTACTCCTCGCCGTCGTCCACCACGACGGCGATCCTCGGGTCGGCGCGCAGCTCCGCCCAACGCCGGCTGCGGGTCAGGGAGTACAGCCACAGGGAGGAGCCGTCCCAGGCGAACCACAACGCGCTCACATGCGGGCGGCCGTCGGCGGAGACGGTCGCGACCCGGCAGGTGCGCTGTTCGGCGAGGAAGGAGTCGAGCTCGGCCGGGGTCATCATGATCCGGCGTCCACGGCGCTGTGCGACGGTCATCGTCCGCACCCTTCTGGATTTCTGATGAGACGTCAGAAAGCATGGGGGGCCATTCGCGCGCGTGCAAGGGGAGAGCCATGGGACAGAGTGCGAGAGAACGGCTCGGAGAGTGGATACGGCCGGACGGCGGGGTCGCACTGCTCACCGTCGAGTGCCAGCAGGGAGTCGTCGGCCCGGACAGCGCACTGCCCGAACTGGCCGCCGTCGCCCGCGCGTCGGGAGCGTTGGGGAACGTCGCCCGGCTCGTGGCCGCCGCCCACGAGGCCGACGTCCAGGTGATCCACGCCGTCGCGGAACGGCGCCCCGACGGACGCGGCGCCAACAGCAACGCCCGGCTGTTCCGGGCCGCCGCACGGCTGCCCGTGCAGCAGCACAGCGGCAGCACGGCGGTACGGATCGCCGAACCGATCCAGGTCGCGGACGAGGACCTCGTCGTACGGCGCCTGCACGGGCTCTCGCCGCTCGCCGGGACCGATGTCGACGCACTGCTCCGCAACCTGGGCTGCCGGACCCTGATCGTCACCGGCGTCTCGGCCAACGTGGCCGTGCCCAACGCCGTCTTCGACGCGGTGAACCTCGGCTACACGGTGGTCGTCCCCGGGGACGCCATCGCGGGGGTGCCGGCCGACTACACCCCCGCGATGATCCGTCACACCCTCGCGCTCGTCGCCACGATCGCCACGACCGACGAGGTGCTCGCCTGCTGGAAGGCGCCCCGGCGCGCAGGGAGCGCGGGCAGCGCGGGAGGTGCGGGGGGCGCCGTCACCCGAGGCTGATCTCCTCGCCCACCACCTGGATCGGCTCCGGCGGCAGTGGCGCGGTCGCCGGGCCGGACTTCACGCTGCCGTCCGACACGTCGAAGTGGCTCTGGTGGCACGGGCAGACGATGACGCCGTCCTTGACGTCGCTCACGGCGCAGCCCGCGTGGGTGCACTTGGAGGAGAAGGCCTTGAACTCGCCGGCCCTCGGCTGGGTGATCACCAGGCCCTTGTCGGCGAGGACCTTCCCGCCGCCCACCGGGATGTCCCCGGTACGCGCGAGCGTGCCGCCCCGCGCGGCCGGGTCCTTGTCGTCGGCGCCGCCGCCCCCGCACGCGGTGAGCGCCGCCGCCAGGCCCGCGCCTCCCGCCGCCGCGACCACCGTCCGGCGTGCCACTCCACTCATGTACTGCCCCTCTTCCCTCGGTGCACTGGTGTGTCGGCACCCGACGGTACGGCCGTGAGCCGTGTCCCGTTCGCAGGATGCGTACTTCGGGAGCCCTGCAGTTCGGGGTCCGTACCGGATCGCCACCTCGACCTGGCAGACTGCGGGCCTCACTGCCGCCTCCCCCCACACGTGAGCGGACCGCTCGACCGGGGAAGCGGCAAGCGACTCCTGGAGGCCTCCATGGCGCAGCGGCCCGGACACACGGCCCACCCGAGCAGGTGCCCCCGCCCGCGACCACCCCGGCGGCGCCGGAGCGGGACGGGCGCCCGATGACGCTGTGCCGCACCCGGCGTGCCGACCCCGACACCCTCCTCGTCCGCAGCGCGCCCGCCGAGGCCGCCGCACCGGCCGCGGCCGTCCTGCTGCTGCACGGTGGCCGGGCCGACGGCCCCGAGCCGCCGCCCGCCCTCAACCTCCCCGCGCTGCGGATGCGGCCCTTCGCCGCCGCCGTCTCCCGCGCCGTGCGGGGGCGGGGCGTCCTCATCGCCGAGGTCCGCTACCGCCACCGGGGCTGGAACGGCGCGAGCGCCGACGCCGCCCGGGACGCCGAGGCCGCGCTCCTGCGCCTGCGTGAACTGGCCGGGCCCGTGCCCGTCGTCCTCCTCGGCCACTCCATGGGCGGTCGCGCCGCCCTCCGCGCCGCCGGCGCTCCCGCCGTCCGGGGCGTCGTCGCCCTCGCGCCCTGGTGCCCCACCGACGAGCCCGTGGACCACCTCGGAGGCCGGCGCCTCTACCTGCTCCACGACGAGGCCGACCGAGTGACCTCGGCCCGCGCCTCCTGGGCCTTCGTCCGCAGGGCGCGAGCGGCGGGTGCGGACGCGGCGGGCATCCCGATGCCCACGGGAGGGCACGCCATGCTGCGCGGAGCCCACCTCTGGCACCGCCGCGCCGCCGAACTCACGGCCGCCCTGCTCTCCCACGGCTGAGGCGCCGCCCATGAGTTGATCCGCGGCCGAGGACGTGAGCGGCCCGCCTCAGGCGGCGAGCAGTCCCGCGCAGGCCGCCCGGGTCGCCGTGTGGACCGCGCGGGCCAGACGGGCACCCCACAGGGAGCGGGGTCCCGCGAAGGGCTCGGCGGCGGTGCCCGGGGCGGCCGTGGGCGCGGCCACGCACACCGCGTCCGTGGGCGTGCCGGAGGCGTCGGCGCCCAGCTCGACCAGGGCCTGCACCTTGGCCTCGGTGGCGGTGGCGACCGCGTTGACGAGGGCGGCGTCCGTGAGGGGTACGGGCAGCGACACGATGATGTTGATCGTGCCGGGACGCGGCACCATGACACCGCCGGTCCCGGGGGCGGCCGCCCAGCCCCGTACCCCGATCCCGGCGGTCACCACGGCCCGCACCCCGCCGTCCACCGCGTGGCGGCGGTCCGCGACGGAGGCCGCCGTCATCAGGCCCACGCCCGTACCTTCGAGCCCCGCCCCGGCGGCCAGTTCACGCAGATGGGCGACCGGGTCGAGACGGTCGTAGCCGGGCGGGACCTGGGCGTTGAGTACCCACGCGCGCGTGCCGATGCCTCCGCCGAGCACCGCGCTCGACACCATCCGCACGCCCGGCCCCGGCACCCACACCAGGAGCGGCCAGGCACGGCCCTGCTCGGTGTGCGTGAGGAGAGCCGTGTCGTCGAGGGAGGCGCTGGTCAGGAGGGATCGCGAAGGCACCCCCTCACCCTAGGGGGTGTCGTATCGACGGCAGGGGCCGTCATCGGGCTTACGCCCCCGGCCCTGTGACCAGCGTCACTCGCTCCTGCCGTGATGTCCCGGGCCCCGCATCCGCTTGATCATCCGGCGAACGACGCCGCTACGAAGAGGAAGGTGATCACGTATGGAGTGCGAGAACCTGACGGTGTCCGCGGCCGAAATGGAAGGTCACGCAGCCGCGTTCGTGGAGCGCGCCACCGCGAGGGCACGGCTTCCGTTGGACTACACCGCGGAGAGTCTCCGCGTCGTCGACCGGCTCGTCGACGGACTGAGACGCGGCGGCGCGGGCCGCGAGGAGGTCGCGGGACCGCTGCTGGCGATCGGCGCGTACGTCGGCGAGGTACTGGTCCGCGAGGCCGGGGCGGTCTGGGTGGATCTCCCGCCGGACCATCTGCTCCGCACCGTCTTCACCCACCCCGTCGGCTCGCGGATGCCGGACGGCCGGGTGTGGAACCCGCTCGGCCGGACGGTGAACCGCTTCGAGATCGGACCGGGGGAGTCCCTGCAGACGTACTTCCTCACCCTGCACGGGCGGCGCCCGCCGCGTACCCGCACACGGAGGGTCTGCGCACCTGACGGACGTGTGGCGGGCAGATGTTGACTGTCTGACAGGATGACCGTGTTCCGGTACGCGGTGGCGACCGGAGGTCGACGAACGCACGGGCTGTGAAGAGGATCGCGTGGACGAGGGGACGGGGCACACGCCCACCACCGCGCGCGACGTGGAACTCGCCTCGGCCGTCGCACGGGCCCAGGAGGGCGACGAGGAGGCGTTCGCCCACGCCTATCGGGCCGTCTACCCGGGACTTCTCGGCTACCTCCGGGGCATCGTCGGGGAGGACGCCGAGGACGTCGCCTCCGAGGCGTGGCTCGAGATAGCCCGCGACCTCGGCCGCTTCCGGGGCGACGGCGTGGGGTTCCGGGGCTGGACCGCGACCATAGCCAGGCACCGGGCCCTCGACCACCTGCGCAGGGCGCGGTCACGGCCCCGCCCGGCCCTGCTCGTACCCGACGAACTCGAATTTCCCTCCCCCGCCGACACCGCGGGGGAGGCGTTGGAGGCCCTCTCGACCGAGCAGGCGGTCGCGCTGGTCATGGGCCTGCCGCGCGAACAGGCCGAGGCCGTGCTGCTCCGGGTCGTCGTCGGTCTCGACGGTCCGACCGCCGCCCGGGTTCTGGGCAAGCGTCCCGGTGCGGTACGGTCCGCCGCGCACCGGGGTCTGAAGCGGCTGGCCCGGGAACTCGGGGGAAGAGGGAGGTGACGGGATGACGTCCGACGAGCGCGGGCACGACGGCCTGGAGCAGGCGCTGCGGGCCGCGCTGCGCGGCGACCGGGGCGGGACGGGGGAGGCCACGGCCGACGGGGGGACCCGGAGAGCCGAGGGGACCGATCGGGTGGATGGTGCCGATCGGAGTCGCCGGGCGGACGGGGCCGGCGACATCACGGGCGCGGGGCCGGGCGGGGGCCTTGGTGATCTCGGTGACCTCGGTGACCTCGGTGACCTCGGTGACCTCGGTGGGCGCGGCGGCCTCGGGGGTGAGGAGGGTGCGCTCGCCGCCTTCCGTGCGGCGCGTGACGCAGGCCTGCACGGGACCCGGCGGACGCGCCGCCGCGACGACTGGGCCCCCGGTGGCGTACGACGGTTCCGTCGGCGCTCCCTGAGGACGAGCCTCGCCGCGCTCCTCGCGAGCGTGACGCTCGGCGGCGTGGCCATCGCCGCCGTGGACCTGCCCCGCCGCTTCGACGAGGAGCCCGCTCCCGTACCGGCGACGCCCGTTCCCGCGTTCGACGGGGGGACCGTCCGGCCGTCCGGCGGTACGACTCCGCCCGAGGCGAAGCCCGTTCCGGCGAGTCCGGCGGGGCGGCCCGGGTCGCCCCCGGCCGACGGGTGGGAGCCTGCGTGCCGCGCGTACGGGGTGGGGAAGAAGGCGGAGGGCAAGGCCAAGGGCAAGCCCGGGGCGAAGGGGAAGGGCGAGCCTCCGAAGGACACGCCCTGCGACGAGCACGGGCACGACCCCGTGCCGTCGTACCCGGGTCTGGGGCAGGGGCAGGGTCAGGGTCAGGGTCAGGGTCAGGACAAGGGGAACGGGCCGAAGAAGGACCCGAAAGGCGCGCCGGGTTCCGTTCCGGGAGCCGCGCAGAGGTTCGTGCCGAAGGCCGAACCGCGGGCCGTGCCGGGGCAGATGGCGGAGAAGTCGGACCGCGGCTCCCAACGGGCCCTCGACGGCGTGCACATCTCCCCGGGGTAGCCGGTGTGAAGATCACCCGCCGGCGCGGCGGACGGTCCGAGATGTTCGTGACCGGCGAGCCGTGGGACCCCGCGTACGCCGAGCGGTTCGCGGACGGCATGTGCGACGGCCTGGTGATCGGAGCGCCCACGCGCCTCAGTTCCGGGCTCGCGCCCGATCTGGCTGCCGGCTGCCCGGCGACGGGCGCCGCCGGGGGAGTTTCGGGTCCGTCCCGCCTCCGGCGAGGGGCGCCGCCGGTCGTGGTTCGGGTCCACCTCGCCCGTGATCACCCTCGGTTACGATGCACCTTCCATGGAAGAGATGGGTGGCCTGGGAAAGTGCTCACAGAGGTAGTCGCGACCCGCTATGTCACGCCCCTGCGTGAGGGCGGCTCGCTCCCCGGGATCGTCGAGGCGGACGATTACGGCACATACGTCATGAAGTTCACCGGCGCCGGGCAGGGGCGCAAGACGCTGGTCGCCGAGGTCATCTGCGGGCAGCTCGGCCGGAGGCTCGGCCTGCGGGTGCCGGAGCTGGTGACCATCCAGCTCGACCCGGTCATCGGGCTCTCCGAGCCCGACCAGGAGGTGCAGGAGCTGCTGAAGGCGAGCGGCGGGCTCAACCTGGGCATGGACTTCCTGCCCGGTTCGCTGGGCTTCGACCCGCTGGCGTACGAGGTGGACCCGGTCGAGGCCGGCCGGGTCGTCTGGTTCGACGCGGTCATCAACAACGTCGACCGGTCCTGGCGGAACCCGAACATGCTCGTCTGGCACGGCGACCTGTGGCTCATCGACCACGGCGCCACCATGATCTGGCACCACAACTGGCCCGGTGCCCAGGCCTCCGCGGCCAAGCCGTACGACGCCTCCGACCACGTCCTCGCCCGCTTCGCACCGGACGTGGCCGCGGCCGCCGCCGAGCTCGCGCCGCTCGTCACCCGCGAACTCCTCGACGAGGTTGCTGCCGACGTGCCCGACGAGTGGCTCGTCGACGAGCCCGGGTTCGCGAGCACCGACGAGGTGCGCGCCGCCTACGTCGAGGCGCTGCTCCCGCGCGCCGCCACCATCCACGAGCGGATCACGCTCGGACCGCGTACCGAGAACCGGCCCCAGCAGCCGCCCGGCTGGCTCGCCGAGCGCCTCGCGCCCCGGCCGCACACCACCGAGAAGGACAGCACCCCGTGACCGACCGCGACGTCTTCGAGTACGCGCTGCTGCGCGTGGTGCCCCGGGTCGAGCGCGGTGAGTGCTTCAACGCCGGAGTGGTCGTCTACTGCCGCGCCCGGTCCTACGTGGCCGCCCGGACCCATCTGGACGAGGCGAAGCTCTCGGTTCTGGACCCGGCGGCCGACGTGACCGGTGTCCGGGCCGCGCTGCGCGCCGTCGAGGGGGTCTGCCTCGGGGGTGACGCCGCCGGCCAGGCCGCCGGTGACGACGCCGGGCGCCGCTTCCGCTGGCTCATCGCCCCGCGCTCCACGGTCGTCCAGCCCGGCCCCGTGCACACGGGCCTCACCGCCGATCCCGAGGCCGAGGTGGAGCGGCTCCTCGACCTGCTGGTGCGCTGAGCGCACGCGCCCGGGGACGGGGAGTGACCAGGTGCACCCGGTGGGCCGTTGACACCGGGTGCCCGTGCTTCTAGCGTCTCGTTCTGCGGACGATACTAAGCGGTCGCTCATGTGCGGGACGCAGGAGCGGGTGACCGGTTCGGCCGCGACCAGGGACGATCCAAGGGCGAGGAGAACCAAGCATGTCCACCACCGAGCAGCGCGTAGCCGTCGTCACGGGTGCCGCACGGGGAATCGGCGCCGCCACCGCGCTGCGCCTCGCGGCCGAGGGCCGCGCCGTCGCCGTACTCGACCTCGACGAGGCGGCCTGCAAGGACACCGTCGAGAAGATCACCGCCGCGGGCGGCACCGCCCTCGCGGTCGGCTGCGACGTCTCCGACAGCGCCCAGGTGGAGGCCGCCGTCGCGCGCGTCGCCGCCGAACTCGGCGCGCCGACGATCCTCGTCAACAACGCGGGCGTGCTCCGCGACAACCTGCTCTTCAAGATGTCCGAGTCCGACTGGGACCTCGTCATGAACGTGCACCTCAAGGGTGCCTTCCTGATGGCGAAGGCCTGCCAGAAGCACATGGTGGACGCGGGCTTCGGCCGGATCGTCTCGCTCTCCTCCTCCTCGGCCCTCGGCAACCGGGGCCAGGCGAACTACTCGGCCGTGAAGGCCGGTCTGCAGGGTCTGACCAAGACGCTCGCCAAGGAGCTCGGCAAGTTCGGCATCACCGCCAACGCCGTCGCCCCGGGCTTCATCGTCACCGAGATGACCGCGCAGACAGCCGAGCGCGTGGGCATGGGCTTCGAGGAGTTCCAGGCCGCCGCCGCCTCCATGATCCCGGTGCAGCGGGTCGGCCGCCCCGAGGACGTCGCGAACGCGATCGCCTTCTTTGCGGGCGACGACGCCGGCTTCGTCTCCGGTCAGGTCATGTACGTGGCCGGCGGCCCGCTCAACTGACGCCCGGCAGCGAGAGGAGCACGGCAGACATGACCGCACAGGCACGGCCGGAGCTGTCCGGCAAGGTCGCCCTCGTCACCGGCGCGAGCCGGGGCATCGGCTACGGGATCGCCGAGGCGCTCGTCGCGCGCGGCGACCGGGTCGTCATCACCGGACGCGGCGAGGAGGCCCTCAAGGAGGCCGTCGAGCGCCTCGGGGCCGACCGGGCGATCGCCGTCCCCGGCAAGGCCCACGACGAGGTCCACCAGGCCGCCGCCGTCGAGGCGGCGATGGACGGCTTCGGCCGTCTCGACTTCCTGGTCAACAACGCCGGGACGAATCCGGTCTTCGGCCCCATCGCGGACCTGGACCTCGGGGTGGCCCGGAAGGTCTTCGAGACGAACGTGGTCTCGGCGCTCGGTTTCGCCCAGCGCAGCTGGCACGCCTGGCAGAAGGAACACGGCGGCGCGATCGTGAACATCGCCTCGATCGCCGGCGTCTCCGCCTCGCCTTTCATCGGTGCGTACGGAATGAGCAAGGCCGCGATGGTCAATCTGACCCTTCAGCTGGCGCATGAATTCGCGCCGCTCGTGCGGGTCAACGCCATCGCGCCCGCCGTCGTCAAGACGAAATTCGCCCAGGCGCTCTACGAGGGCCGGGAAGCGGAGGCGGCCGCCTCCTATCCGCTCGGCCGGCTCGGCGAGCCCGAGGACATCGGTGGCGCTGCGGCGTTCCTGACCTCCTCGCAGTCGGAGTGGATCACCGGCCAGACGCTCGTCGTCGACGGCGGGATTTTCCTGAACGCCGGAGTGGGGTGACCGATAACCGGACACTTTCCGGAAACAGTGTCCGGATTGGGCCCGGTTATACGTCGAATGACTCAAGTGCCCCGTCGGGCTCGACGATTGACCTGACGGGGTGCTGCGGTATCGTCGGCCGACCCCCGGCCGAACGAGGAGCGTGCACGTGTTCAACCGGACCAGTCTGCAGGCCGCTGCAGCCCTTGTGTCCATATCCCTGGTAACCGGATGCAGTGTCTTCTCGGACAGTGATTCCGCCGGGGATCAGAGAATCGTCATCGGTACGACGAGTTCTCCCACCACGCTTGACCCGGCCGCCGCCTGGGACAATTCCTGGGAGCTCTTCCGGAATGTCTTCCAGACCCTGGTGAGTTTCCCGACGGGAAGTACGACTCCACAGTCGGACGCCGCCGACTGCAAGTTCACCGACACCTCGAGCCGGGTCTTCGAATGCAAGCTCCTGGAGGGCCTCGTGTTCTCCAACGGGCACAAGCTGGACGCCAAGGCCGTGCAGTACTCGATCGAGCGCATCCGCACGATCAACTTCAAGGGCGGCCCCAACGGGATGCTCGGCTCCCTCGACAAGATCGAGACCGTCGGCGACCGTACCGTCGTCTTCCGGCTCAACAAGTCGGACGCCACGTTCCCGTTCATCCTGGCCACCCCGGCGATGTCCCTCGTGGACCCGGCCGACTACCCGGCCAACGCCCTCCGCAAGGACGGCAAGATCACCGGCTCGGGACCGTACGTCCTCGACTCCTACTCCGAGCGCAAGACGGCGGAGCTGACGAAGAACCCGACGTACAAGGGGTTCGCCGACCGCAAGAACGGCGGCGTGACCATCCGGTACTACGACCAGTCCGACGCGATGGTCGCCGCGCTCAAGAAGAGCGAGATCGACGCCACCTACCGCGGCCTCACCGCCGAGGAGGTCGTCGCGCTCCAGGACGACAAGCCCGAGAACAAGGGCCTCCAGCTCGTCGAGTCGACGGGCGCGGACATCCGCTACCTGGTCTTCAACACCCAGGACCCCTCGGTCGCCAAGCTCGCCGTCCGCAAGGCCATCGCCCAGCTCGTCGACCGCGACGAACTGGTCAACAGGGTCTACCAGGGCACCGCCGAGCCCCTGTACTCGATGGTGCCCAAGGGCATCGCCGCCCACACCACCAAGTTCTTCGACCGCTTCGGTTCGCCCGACGCCGCCAAGGCCAAGGAGATCCTCCGCGACGCCGACATCACCGATCCCGTCGAGCTGACCTTCTGGTACACGACGGACCGGTACGGCTCCTCCACGGCCGCCGAGTTCGCCGAGCTCAAGCGGCAGCTCGAGGAGTCCGGCCTCTTCAAGATCACCCTGCACGGAAAGCCCTGGAAGGAGTTCACGGCGGGCTTCCAGAAGGGCGAGTACCCGGTCTTCGGCCGCGGCTGGTTCCCCGACTTCCCGGACCCGGACAACTTCGTCGCGCCCTTCATGGGCAAGGAGAACGTCCTCGGCACCCCGTACGTGAGCCCCAGGATCACTGACGTGCTGATCCCGAAGTCCCGTCGCGAGAGCGACCGGGGGGGCGTCACGAACGAGTTCGTGGAGGCCCAGGAGATCATGGTCCAGGACGTCCGGCTGCTGCCGCTGTGGCAGGGCAAGCTGTACCTCGCGGCCCGTGAGGACATCGGCGGCGGCGAGCGCGCGCTCGACCCGCAGACGGTCATGCAGCTCTGGGAGCTGGAGCGCCGGGCCAGCTGGTAGACGGCCTGCGGGGGCCACTGTCAGTGGCCCCCGGTAGGTTCTGGGACGTAGACAGGAACGTCCACCGGAGGTTGTTGACCGTGACCGACACCAGCATGCTGCCCGAGTCCTGGCGGGGCGTTCTCGGCGAGGAACTGCGCAAGCCCTACTTCGCGCAGCTCACCGAGTTCGTCGAGGAGGAGCGGGCCAAGGGACCGGTCTTCCCCCCGAAGGACGAGGTCTTCGCCGCCCTCGACGCCACGCCGTACGACAAGGTCAAGGTCCTGATCCTCGGTCAGGACCCGTACCACGGCGAGGGGCAGGGGCACGGCCTCTGCTTCTCCGTCCGGCCCGGGGTCAAGACCCCGCCCTCCCTGCGGAACATCTACAAGGAGATGCAGGCCGAGCTCGGCCACCCGATCCCGGACAACGGCTATCTGATGCCCTGGGCCGAGCAGGGCGTCCTCCTGCTCAACGCCGTGCTGACGGTCCGCTCCGGCGAGGCGAACTCGCACAAGGGCAAGGGCTGGGAGAAGTTCACCGACGCGGTGATCACCGCCGTCGCCTCGCGGCCCGACCCCGCCGTCTTCGTCCTCTGGGGCAACTACGCCCAGAAGAAGCTGCCGCTCATCGACGAGGAGCGGCACGTGGTCGTGAAGGGCGCCCACCCCTCGCCGCTCTCCGCGAAGAAGTTCTTCGGATCGCAGCCGTTCACCCAGATCGACGCGGCCGTCGCGGCACAGGGACACGAGCCGATCGACTGGCGCGTCCCGGACCTCGGCTGAGCCTCGGCCCGATCGGGGGCGGGTGCGGCTAGCGTCGGCACTCCCAGTGGGTGAGGCGGTGGAGGTCGCGGTGACCGAGCAGCAGCAGGTGTCGGACGACGGGGTCATGACCAGGATCGGGCAGGCCATGATGCTGCTCCACGGCGGCGACCGTGAGGAGGCCCGCAACCGCTTCGGGCTGCTGTGGCAGCAGATCGGCCCGGACGGGGACCCCCTCCACCGCTGCACCCTCGCCCACTACATGGCGGACGCGCAGGACGACCCCGACACGGAGCTGGCCTGGGACCTGCGGGCCCTGAGCGCCGCCGAGGGACTGGCGGAGGAGCGGCTCGCCGCCCATGACTCGACGGCGGCGCTCCGCGCGCTGTACCCCTCGCTCCACCTCAACCTCGCCGCCGACTATCTGAAGCTCCAGCGGCCCGACGCCGCACGGACCCACCTCGACCGGGCCCGCACGGCCTCGGACCACCTGGACGACGACGGCTACGGCAACGGGGTCAGGGCGGCGATCGAGCGACTGGAGCTGCGGCTCAGGGGGGAGTGAGGGGGCGGACCGGATCCGGCTTCGGGCGGGGCCGGCCCTGAGCTCGTCCGGCCGGGCGGGTTCGTCCGGGACGGACCGTCCGGGCTCGGTTCGGCTGGGCGGGGCCGGTCTGTTCTGGCTCGGTTCGACCGGGCCGGTTCGTCAGTGGCCGTAGGTGCCGTGGCAGATGCGGGACGGGTCGCTGCCGGGGCCCCAGCCGCCGTACCGCTCGCCCAGATCGCAGACGTCCGCCCGTGAGACCGGTGGCTTCTTGCGCAGGTCGCTCAGGCTCGGCAGTTCGGGCAGCGGCGGCCGGGTCGCCGGGCGCGGGCGCTCCCGCTGCCGGGGTACGGCCTCCGGGCGCGGCGCCTCGCTCTTCGGCGGAGCCGCCCGCCGGCGTGGCCCGGCGGTGGGCGACGCGCGGGGCGCGGCGGACGGCGGGGGAGCGGGGAGCGCCGCTTCGAGGGCCTCGCGGGCCGGGCCCTCGACGATCTGCGGCGCCACGTCCTGGGCGGGGCGTACGGTCTCCGCGGCGGGCGCGGTGACGGGGGCCGTCGGCGGGACGTCCACCGAGACGCAGCCCGCGAGGGCGGCGACGGCCGCCCCGACCAGGATCTTCGCTGTGGTTCGGGTTCCATGCACCCGCGTCACTCTGGTGGCCCCACGACGATCTTCGCGCCCCTACCGGCGGGGAATGCCCCGCACGGGTGAGGCCTCGCGGGACCGGCCTTGACCGGTCAGTCGCCGGTCGCGCCGTCGATGCGCTCCCGGAGGAGGTCCGCGTGGCCGTTGTGGCGGGCGTACTCCTCGATCATGTGGAGGTAGATCCAGCGCAGGTTGAAGCTCTCCCCGCTGCGGTGCACACCCACGCCGAGGTCGTCGAGACCGTGCGGGGCGGCCAGGGCGCGCGCGTGGGCGATCTCCGCCTGCCAGGTGGCGAAGGCCTCCTCGTAGGTGTCCTCCTCCGTGGCGTGGATGTCCCGGTCGCGGTCCTCCTGCGTCGAGTAGATCCACTCGGCCTTCTCGCCTGCCAGGACGTTGCGGAACCAGCCGCGCTCCACCTCGGCCATGTGCCGGACCAGGCCCAGCAGATTCAGGTCGGAGGGCGGGGCGGTGGGGGTGCGCAGCTGGGCGTCGTCGAGCCCCTCGCACTTCGTCGCGAGGGTCGCGCGATGGAAGTCGAGCCACTGCTCCAGTGCCTCGCGCTCACCCGAGGTGGTGGACGGGTCGACGCGGGGGACGGGTTCGGTGCGTTCGGTGGTCATGGGCGGCATCGTGCCCCAGGATCACCGGCGGCGCCACCGCTTTCACGGCCGCGCGGACGACCTGCCCCCGAGCATGCCCCGGAGCAATTCGTCGAAGCCGGCGCGCAGTTCCGCGCGGCTCGGCACGGCCGAGTGGAGGGAGCCGGCCGCGCAGCAGAACATCAGGCCCTCGCACCGGGCGACGAGGGAGAGCGCGTGCCGCTTCGGCGCCGCCGACCCCGCCGCCGTCCTCGCCCACCACGCGCGCTCCGCGCCCGATTCCGTCCCGGGCCGCGCGCTCGCCGCGTACACCGCCGCCCGCCTGCCCCGTTCCTTCGACGGCAGCGCGGACCGGCGCGCGCCGGTCGCCCCGGACCGGCCCGCGTAAGCTGACCAGCGCGAACGGCCCACACGAGCGGGGCCTGTGGACACGACAAGGGAGACCCCGTGAAGGTTGGCTGCATCGGACTCGGCGACATCGCGCAGAAGGCCTACCTCCCCGTCCTCGCCACGCTCCCCGGGGTCGAACTCCACCTCCAGACGCGTACCGCCGTGACCCTCGACCGGGTCGCCGACACCCTCCACCTGCCCGCCGCGCAGCGCCACCGCGACCTCGACTCGCTGCTCTCCGCCGGACTCGACGCCGCGTTCGTCCACGCGCCGACCGCCGTCCACGCTGAGATCGCCGAACGGCTCATCGAAGCGGGCGTTCCCACGTACGTCGACAAGCCCCTCGCGTACGAGTACGCCGACTCCGAGCGGATCGTGGAGCTGGCGGAGAAGCGTTCGGTGGGCCTCGCCGTCGGCTTCAACCGGCGTCTGGCCCCCTCGTACGCCCAGTGCGTCGAGCACCCGCGCGAACTGATCCTCCTCCAGAAGAACCGGGTCGGCCTGCCCGAGGACCCGCGCACGCTCGTGCTCGACGACTTCATCCACGTCGTCGACACCCTCCGGTTCCTCCTCCCCGGCGAGGTCGAGCACGTCGACGTGCGGGCCAGGATCCGCGAAGGGCTCATGCACCACGTCGTGCTCCAGCTCTCCGGCGACGGATTCACCGCCATCGGCATGATGAACCGGATGAACGGCTCCACCGAGGAGATCCTGGAGGTCTCGGGGCAGGACACCAAGCGCCAGGTCCTCAACCTCTCCGACGTCATTGACCACAAGGGCCAGCCGACCCTGCGGCGGCGCGGCGACTGGGTGCCGGTGGCCCGTCAGCGCGGTATCGAGCAGGCCGTACTGGCCTTCCTCGACGCCGTACGCGAGGGGCGGGTCCTCAGCGCGCGCGACGCCCTGCTCACCCACGAACTGTGCGAGCGCGTGGTCAGCGAGGCGCTGACCCAGGCGTCCTGAGCCGGCCGGGTCCCTGGGGACCTGAGCCCGCCGGGTCCGAGGGTCCTGAGCCGGCCGGGTCCGACGCGGTCGGCTCAGGCGCGCCGCCACCGTTCGTCGACGGCGACCGAGCGGAGCCGCCAGCCGTCGGCGGTGCGGCGCGCGGCGAAGGCGTAGCGACCGCCGCAGACGAAGTCCTCGCCGGAGGCGAAGCGCATCGGGTTCACGTAGTCGGCGCCGATGTCGGCCAGGTCGCCGGTCAGCGGATAGCCGCCCGGCTCCCGGAACAGGACGCGGCGGTTCACGATGAGGTGCTGGCGTACGGGAAAGAGGGGCATCGTCGAGGCCAGCCACTCCACGACTTCGGCGGCGGACCCCTCGATCCCGCCCGAGCCCCGGTAGTCGGCCCGGCCGTCGGGGGTGAACAGGGCCCGGTAGGCGGTCCAGTCGCCGTCGTCCACGGCGGTCGCGTAGCCGGTGATGAGATCGTCGAGAGCGAGCCGGTCCATCACGGTCGCGAGGTCCACGCGCTGCGTCATCGCCTCAGTCTCCGGCAGCGCCCGCCCCGGGCCAAGGGTCGTGCACGACCTCGCGGGGACGGGCGGACCGTCCACCGCCACGGTGTGCACCGGCCGCGCGTCCGTCCGGGGTCTCCCAGGACGGTGCTCAGACCGTACGGGGCGCCGACCCCGCCGCCTCCTCGACGGCCTCGCCGATCCGCGAGGCGTCGCCGACCGCCACCGTCACCAGCCGGTCCGGCGCGAACGCCTCCCGCAGCGCCGCCGAGGCCTGCTCCGTGGTGACGGCCGCGGCCCGCCGGAACGCGCCCGGCAGCGAGGCCGGCGCGCGCCCGTCGAGTACCAGCATGGCGATCTCGTCCGCGACGGCGGAGGCCTTGAGATAGCGCAGCGGCGCGGCGTCGACGATCTGCGCGACCGCCGCCGAGCGCTCGCGCGCGCTGATCCCGTGCTCGGCCACCTCCCGCAGGATGCGCCGGATGTCACCGAGCGCCTCACCCGTCACCGAGGTCTCCACCGCACCGGTCACCACCGCGAGCGAATGCCCCACGACCGCGAGCAGCCGGCTGTGGAAGCCGTACGTGTACCCCTTGGCCTCCCGCAGTTCCCGGTCGAGGCGGGCGTTGACCGAGCCGCCGAGACTGTGGTTCCCGATGAGCAGCGCGTCCCAGCCGGGCGCCGTGCGCGCGGTCGCCGCGCGGCCGAGGACCAGCCGGGTCTGGACGGCCCCTGGCCGGTCGACCACGATCACCGCCGGGTCGTCCCTCACGGGAGGGGCGGGCGGCTCCGGCAGCGTCCCGGGCTCGCCCTCCCACGTGGACAGGACCCGGCGAAGTGCCGCCTCGGTACCGTTCCCCGAGAGGTCGCCGGCGACCACCACGGTGGTGACGGCGGGGCGCAGGAACCGGCGGTGGCAGGCGACGACCGCGTCCCGGTCGATCCGGCGGACCGTCTCCTCCGTGCCGCGCGCGGGACGGCTGCGCCGGTCCGAGGCGTCGAAGACCGCGCCGTGCAGTTCCAGCGCGGCCCGACGCTCCGGGTCCGTCCGGTGACGGACCAGGGCGTGGACGCGCGAGCGGACCAGCCGGTCCACGGAGGCGGCCGGGAGCAGCGGTTCGCGCATGGCGCGGACCAGCAGGGACAGGGCGCGGGCGAGGTGCGGGACGGGAACGTCCAAGGTGATCCGCAGGCCCGCGTGCTCGGCGCCGACCCCGAGGGTCGCGCCGCAGTTCTCCAGCTCCCGGATGAAGTCGAGCGAACTCAGCCCCGGTACGCCTTCGACGAGGGCGCTGGTGGTGATGCCGAGGACACCCTCCAGGTCACGGGGTTCGAGGGCGAGCGGCGCGGCCACGACGATCTCGACGCTCAGCACCTCCTGGCCGGGACGGTCACAGGTCAGCAGGGTCACGCCGTTGGCGAGCAGTTCCTCGCGCAGCGCGGGGAACAGCCAGGGCTCGGCCGGCACCGGAAGGGGCCGCTTCGGCCGGGCGGCGGCGGCCGGGTGGGTGGGGGAGGTGGAGACGGGCGCGTTCATACGGGGACCCTTCGCGAAGGACCGGCGGGCGGGCGGGGGATCGGAGACGGCTTCGGATGCGGGGCCAGGTGGTGCTGTCTGGGCACGGCCTGACGGGCCGTCTCCCCAAGGGCCGCACCCCTAGGGGGCCGTACTACTACGGGCCGTACCCCTAGAGGTCGTTCTCCTAAGGCCCCGTCTCCCGCGCCGGCTCGTACGTCAGGACCGCGCGCCGCGCCGGGGCGAGCAGCTCCGCAGCCGCCGCGCCGACCTCCGCCGCACCGATGTCGAGGACGCCCGCCAGGTGCCGGTCGCAGCGGGCGGCGTCGCCGAAGTACGCCTCCTGGGCGCAGAGTTCGTCGGCGCGGCCGGCCGGGTGGGCGAGCCGGTCGTGCCAGTCCCGGCGGATCTGGGCTCGCGCCCCCTCCAGGGCGTCGTCGGTGACCCCGCCGTCGGCGAGCCGCTCGATCTCCCCGTCCACCGCGCGCTCCATGTCCGCGAGAGCGGTCCCGGCCGGGGCCCGCACATTGAGCTGGCCGAGGGACGGTGCCCGCCGCAGCGGCATCAGCGACGCGCGCGCCGTGTGGGCGAGCTGGTCGCGCCGCACCAGCCGGTCGTGGAGGCCCCGGCTGCTCATGCCGCCGAGGAGGGTCAGGGCCAGGTCGGCGGCCGCGCACCCGGGTTCGCCGTACGCGGGGAGCTGGTACGCGGCCATGAAGGCGGGCCCCGGCACCGGCTCCACCACGTGCCGCCGCGCCTCGGCCGGGTCCGCAGGCGCGCCTGGCGCGACGGTGCGGGTCAGGGCGCCGACGGCGCCGGGGCCCGTACCGGACGGCGGGATGTGCCCGAAGTGGCGCTCGGCCAGCTCGACGACCGCCTCGGGGGAGACGTCGCCGACGACGGAGAGGATCGCCCGGTCCGGGGTGTAGTGGCGGCCGAAGAAGGCGCGGCAGTCGTCGAGGGTCACCGCCCGCAGATCCTCGGGGCTGCCGGCCGGCATGGCCCGGAAGGGGTGGCCGGCCGGGAAGGACATGGCGACCAGCTGCTCCCAGCCCGTCCCGTAGGGGACGTTGTCGAACCGTTCGCGGCGCTCGTTCAGGACCACGTCCCGCTGGGTGGCCAGGCTCTCCGCGGTCAGCGCGTCGGGCAGGCCGCCCATGCGGTCGGCCTCCAGCCACAGCACGAGTTCCAGCTGGCCGACCGGGACGAGGCTGTGGAAGACGGTGCGCTCGAAGCCGGTGGCGGCGTTGGTGTGCCCGCCGGCGTCCTCGACGGCCGCGGTGTGCTCGCCGGCGGGCACATGCGTCGAGCCCTGGAACATCAGGTGCTCGAAGAGGTGCGCGAGACCGGTCCGGCCGCGCGGCTCGTCACAGGAACCCACCTCGTACCAGAGGCAGACCGCGGCCACCGGCACGGTCGGGTCCTGGGAGACGACCACCCTCAGACCGTTGGAGAGGGTGTGGCGGACGGGGCTGAGGACGGGCACGGTGCTCCTACGGCTCGGTGGGAGGCGCGGTCTTCGGGTGGGGGGTGTCGTCGGCGGGGGCGGCAGCCGTCCCGAGCGGCGAGCCGCCCGCGTCGCCGTCCCCGCCCCCGGTGCCCGGGAGGGCGTCGCCCTCGGTGCCCCGGAGCGCGCGGACCGGGCTGAGCAGGGGCCAGAGCGCCGACGTGAGGAGACCGGCCGCCGACACGTACATGACCTCGGCAAGACCGAAGCGCCCGCCGAGCCAGCCGCCGAGCAGCGCGCCCACCGGCTGGCACCCCCAGCTGACGAAGCGGGTGGTGGCGGTGACCCGGCCGAGCAGGTGGTCGGGGACCAGGCTCTGCTTCACCGTCTCGCTGATGACCAGGTTGACCACGACCGCGAAGGTCCAGGTGAAGGTGGAGGCCGACACCAGGAAGATGGAGAGCGCACGGTTGTCCCACTGCACGGCGAGCGGGACGAGGACCGCCGAGACGCCGGGTGCGGCGTACGCGAGGACGAGGGCCCGGCCCTGGCCGAACAGCCGGGTGAGGAACGGGGTCGAGGACGCGCCGAGCAGACCGGCGACGCCGCCCGCCATGCTGGTGGCGCCGAGCAGACCCGGACTGAAGCCGAGGACGCGGAGCACGAAGAGGGTGTGCACCGCGAAGAACATCGCGTGGAAGATGTTGAAGTGGGTGGCGGCCAGGATCATCGGGCGCTGGATGCGGTCGTCCCGCAGCACGAGCAGCCCCTTGAGCACAGCCTTGCGGTGCGACTCCCGCTGCTCCCGCTCCCCGGCCTCCGCCCCCTCGCCGTCGCCCTTGCGCTCGCCTTCGCCCTCGTGCCCGCCCTTGTCCTCGCGCTCGCCGTCGTCCGCCGGATCGGCGGGCGCAGGAGCGGCCTTGGGCAGACCGGCCAGCGTGAAGCAGCTGATCACGTACGAGAAGCAGTCCACGACCAGGGCGACCGGCGCGCTCACGACCTGGATGAGCAGACCGGCGAGCCCCGGTCCGGCGACGGTGCCGACGGAGGTGCTGGCCTCCATCCAGGAGTTGGCGCGCTCCAGTTGCCCGCGCGGCAGCAGCCGGGGCAGATAGGCCGACATCGCGCTGTCGAAGAGCAGGGTGAAGGCGCCGACCAGGAAGACGACGCCGTACAGGACCGGCATGGTGAGCGCGTCGAACCAGAAGAGCAGCGGGATCGCGAAGAGCAGCAGTCCCCGGGCCGCGTTGGCCACGATCATGAGGGCGCGCCGCTCGTACCGGTCCGCCCAGACGCCGGCCGACAGGCCGAGCAGCAGCACCGCGGCGGACTCGGCGGCCTCCAGGACGCCCATCTGCCACGGGGTGGCCGCGAGGGTGGTCGCGGCGGTGATGCCGATCGCCATGAAGGTGATCTCGGTGCCGGCGAGGGACAGGGTCTCGCCGGTCCACAGACGGAGGAAGCCGGTGCCCCGGAACGGAGCCTTCTTCGGCTTCTCCCCGGGCCGTCCGCCGGTGGCCTGTTCCCGGGGGGGCGGCTTGTCGCCCGCCCGCTGCTCCGGTAGTTGCTGCTGATCGGTCATGAGGTCGTCGGACACGTGCACGTGCTCTCTTCGCTGTGGGTGATCTGCTGACGCGTGAAGTCCAGGGCCGCCCGCCGGCCCAGAGTGGGGCACGTTCCGCTGCACAGGAACTCGACGATGTCATGCGCGAGCATGGCGGCGACCACTGTATTGGCGGGACCGAAGGAGAAGGGGGCGGGTTCGGTGGAGCGGTCCTCGAACTCCCGGTCGTGGTCGGTGAGTCCGGCGCGCCGGGCCCGTTCGGAACAGGTCCAGCAGCCGCCCCGGGCCGGGTCGACCACCGGACCCCACAGGCCGACGCCGACGGCGACCGCGCCGATCGCCGTCGGGGTGCCGGTGCGGGCCGCCCAGTCCGCGACCACGGCGGGCAGTCCGGGCGGGGTGTCGGCGGCCACGACCACCAGGTCCAGCTCCTCGGGCAGCGACGCCGCGAGGTCACCGGTCGTGGCGATCCGCCTCCGTACGCCGACGATCTCGGCACCGGCCCGGATCGCGCCCAGATAGTCGGCCAGGGCCTCGGTCTTGGGCCGCCCCAGGTCGGAACGGGTGTACGTGAACTGCCGGTTGAGGTTGTGCAGGGCCACCCGGTCGTCGTCGACGAGCCAGAACCTCCCCACACCGGCCGCCGCCAGGTGCTGGGCGACGATGCCCCCGATGCCGCCGAGGCCGATCACCCCGACCCGGGCGGTGAGCAGCCGGTGCTGGGCCGCGCCGGTGTCCGGGGTGAACAGGCCGAGGTAGTCGACCTGTCGTTCGTACGACTCGCCCGCGAACTCCGTACCGTACGCGGCCGGTTCGCCCGTGACCCAGCCCAGCTCGCGGAGCTCGGCGAGGAGCGCGGTGGCCGCACCGGGGCGCCAGGCCGCGCCGAGCGCCTCCCGTGTGGTCCCTTCGCGCAGCCGCCGCAACGCCTCGCCCAGGCCCGGCCGGGCCCCGCCGATGCGGAGCAGCCGGGGGCCGAGGGTCAGCAGCGTCTCGTCCGGGGTCTCGTGGACGGCGACGGCGGGCAGCAGGCGTACGGTGTTCAGCTCCCCTCCAGGTGCTGCCCCATGGCGATCGTGTAGCGGCCGACGGCGTCCCGGGTGAAGGGCTCGACCCGGTGCCAGCAGTCCTCGCGGATGGGCATCAGGGAGACGCTGTTGAAGAGGGGTTCGACGAAGAACTCCTCGTCCTCGCCGTGGCGGAAGGCGAGCCGTCCGCCGGACTCGGGGGTGTACTCCTCGTCGAGGTAGAAGTTGACCGCGAGGACCCGGCCGGGCACCAGGTCCTGGTGGGCGCCCAGGGCATCGGAACGGCGGTACGCGGCCAGCTCCATGGTGGTGCGCTTGCGCAGGACGAGGCCGGTGCCGGAGCCGATCCAGTCGCGCAGCGCGTCGGAGAGCACCGAGAAGACGAAGAAATCCTGAAGGGTGCGCTGGTACGCCGGGTCCATGGCGCCCTCGTCGAGCAGGGCGTGGATGTCCTTGACGACGAACTGGGCGATGGTGACCTCGTCCTGGCCGTCGACGTCGTCGTCCCAGAACTCGGTCTTGCCCAGGCGGCCTTCGTACTTGGCGGCGTGCCGCGACCAGGTGGGGATGGCGCGCATCGCGGCGGCGAGGTCCGTGGCAAAATCGGGGCGCAGGAAGTCCCGCAGGTGCAGGGGGTGGACCGCCTCCCCGTGGTACCAGTCGCGCAGCAGCTCGACCGTGGACGCGGTCAGGTACTGCGGCGCGACGTAGGGAGCGGCGCCGGCGAGGGCCGGCGGAACCGGCGACGACGGCCGTGTGGTGGTGCTGGACATGGTTCTCCTCACGGACGGGTGGGGGCGGAGGGGGAGGGGTCGCGGGAGGTCCGGAGCGGACCGGGCGGGGCGCGCCCGGATCGGATCGGTCCGGCGGGTCGCCGATTCGGGCCGGTGGCGGCGCGGGCTCAGGTCAGGGCCGGCTCCGGGTGTCCGGTGGCAGCCACGGCGGTGAGCATCCGGGCCTCGACGAGCTGCCGAAGCACCGCCGTGCCGCCGGCCGTTCCGTACGCGTCCGTCAGGTCGCGGCGGGTCAGGGGCTTCCCGTCCAGCCAGGGCGCGAGCCCCCTGGCCACGGCGGCGGGCAGGACGGTGCGCTCGCGGCGCAGGACGTGGGTGACGACCAGTTCGTCACCGCGCGGCAGGACGTCCAGGGACGCGACGCCCAGCCGGAACGTCTCCTCCTCACCGGGCAGCCGGTCCAGGAACTCGTCGCCGGTGCGGCGCATATGGGCGGAGCCGTGGCCGATGGCGAAGTCCTGGAAGGCGCGGTGGACGCCGGTGCGTTCCTCGCGGGTCATGGCCGGGTCGATGTTGCCGAGGTGGTTGAGCGCGTACTGCGCCTGGTTGGCGAGCCCGGAGTCCTCGTCCCCGACGACCAGGCCGAAGCGCTCGGGGCGGCGGCCGACCTCGGAGGATCGGGTCGCCTCGAACGGGAAGACGGTGAAGGACTCCACGCAGTCGGCGAGTTCGGCCACGTCCCGCAGCGACTCCATGGCCTCCTCCAGAGTGGTGGAGGGCAGATCGGGGATCAGGTTGATCCGCAGCTTCATGCCGGCCTGGTGGGCCTCGCGGATGAAGCGGAGGTTCTCCTCGCGGTCCGCGGACTTGTGGACCAGCTTCAGGACGCGGGTGTTGGTGGTCTCCATGCCGATGACGAGGTACTCGCAGCCGGCCCGGACCATCAGCTGGAGCAGTTCGGCGTCGAAGCGCCGGTCCACCATGGCGAAGGAGTTCCAGGTGATGTCCAGGCCGCGGTCGATGACCGCCTGGGAGAAACGGCGGGCGAACGCGGGCGGGATGGACTCGGTGATCAGCTCGAAGCGGCGCACCCCGTGCGTGCTGACCTGGTGCTCGAGCTCCGCCATGAAGCTCTGCACGGAACGCCCCCGGTAGGGCGGGGAGCCGTCGTACAGCTCGACGAAGTCGCAGTAGTCGCACTTGCCCCAGTAGCAGCCGCGCGCCTGGACGATGCCCATCTCGTGGCCGACGAGCCGGGCCATCAGCGCGGGGTCGTACGCGGCGGGCGGCAGCGCGTTGGGGTGCAGCCCGGGCGCGGGCGGGGCGTGGACGGCGGTCGCGGCGGCCGTCGCGGTTGCGGCGGTTCCCGCGGTTCCGCCGGTTCCGGCGGTTTCGGCGGTTTCGGCGGCGAGGGCGGAGACGCCCGCGACCTCGGTCGGCCGCCAGTCGCCGCTGTCGGCCTGCCGGTACAGGGCGAGCAGCGGGGCCTCGCCGTCGAAACGGACGACCGCGTCGACCTGACGGTGGACGTCGAGGAGGCGGGAGAGGTCGTCCTCGTTCATCAGGGAGAGCGTCGGGCCGCCGAGCACGATCCGTACGTCGGGGCGGATCCGCTTGACGGCCTCCGCGAGCAGCAGCGCGGGCACCAGCTGCGGACCCATGGGGACGGACACGCCCAGGAGGCGGGCGTCCTCGGGCAGCCGGGCGGCCAGGCCGAGCGAGGCGTAGTACGAGCGGAAGACCAGCGTGCGGTCCGAGCGCAGCAGCGCCGGATCGGTCAGCCACTCGGCCTCCGGGTCGATCAGGTACGGCTGCGCCAGCGCGGACAGCAGGAACGCCGGGCCGGACTCGGCGGCGAAGATGTGCCGGCCGAGCTCGTCGAAGAGGGCGTCGCGGTGGCGGGCGAGCCAGCGGCCCGCGACGGCGCTCATCTCCTCGGGGTAGCAGCCTTCCAGGCCGACGAGTCGGCCCGCGCCGGCCTCGGCCAGATGGCCGGGGTCGAGCAGGTGCAGGGCGAACTCCTCGTTGAGGTCCCACTGGTGGGTGCGGACCTTGCGGCTCTGCAGGAACCCGGCGAGGACGGCGCTCGACGGGAAGTAGCGGCCGAAGCTGGACTCGACCAGCGGGGGGAAGGCCAGGACGACGGAGCCGCCGGCGCTCGGGCCGGGGGTGCCGGGCCGGGCGGGTACGGGTGCCGGCGACATGGGTTCTGTCGGTACGGGCAGGGCCGCCTCGGGCGCGACCTCCTCGGGCACGGCCTCCTCGGGCACGGCGGGGCCGGATTCGATGCCGGGTGTCATGTCACTTCACCTCACCGGGGGTCGCGGGAACGGCGGCGATGCTGATCGTGTGGCGCCCGACGCGGTCGGCGCGCCAGGGGGTGACCCAGTGCACGCAGCCGGGCCGGATCGGCATCACGGACACGCTGTTGAAGCGGGGCGGCATCAGATGCTCGCGGCCTTCCTCGTCGCGGAAGCCGAGGACGCCGCCGTCGCCCGCCCGGTAGGCGGGGTCCAGGTACAGGTTGAGGACGAACACGGTGTCCGACTCGGCGTCGGAGTGCTCCCCGAGCGTGTCGCCGGACCGGTAGCGCGCGAACTCGATGTTGGTGGTCAGCGGCCCGCCCGGGGCCGTCCACCGGTCGAGCAGCTCGCGCAGCACCGTGCCCATTCCGGCGAAGACGAAGAAGTCGGAGAGCCGGGCGCGGTGCTCGGCCGGGTAGGGCGAGCCGTCGTCGAACAGGGCCGGGATGCCCCGGGCCACCTCACGGACGGCGGCCCGCTCCTCGGGGGCCGCGGCGCGCCACTCCTCCGGGGTCGCCGGTCGGGTGGCGAGCCGGTCAGGGTTCCACAGGACGGCCGAGGCCTCCCACGTGGGCAGGGCCCGCACCGTCTCGCCGAGCGCCCACGCCTGCTCGTCCGGCAGGAAGCCGTCGAGGTGGACGGGGCGGGCGGGGTCGGCGCGCAGCAGTGCGGCGAGGGCGGCGAGTTCGTCGGGGGAGCGGTCGGCCGGGCGGAAGGGGGCATGGCCGGGTGCGCCGGCGGCGTCGGTGCCGGGTGTCGCGGAGGCGTCCGCGCCGGGTGCGGTGGTGGTCGGGCTGTGCGTCATGCGGTACGGCCCTTCAGTGGTCGCGGTCGGGCACGGCGGTACGGGGCGGGTGGTCCAGGTGCGGGGTGCCGGTGGCGGCCACGGTGGGCGCGGGGCACCCGGGTCCGGTCAGGGTCACGCTGTTGACCTGGAACAGCGGCACCACCGGTGCGTGGTCGAGCACCACCGCCTCCGCCTCCCGCCAGGCCCGCGCCGCCTCCGGCCCCCCGGCCGTACGCAGCGCCCGGTCGAGCGCCGCGTCCACGGCCGGCTCGGCGAACCCGAAGGCGCGGGCCTGCCCGGAGGTGCTGTGGAAGCCGGTGAGGAAGCCCGCCACATGGGCCAGCGGGGCCGGATTGATGCCGTACAGCAGCTCGTAGTCGAGCGTGGCGGCGGCCCGCGCGAAGTGTTCGTACGAGAGCGGGCGCAGCCTTATGGGATGGCCGAAGCGTTCGCGGAGGTCCGCCGCGACGAGGGCTGCGGCGTCGCTGTTCGGTGCGAAGTCGGCGTAACTCAAGGTCAGTTCGGCACGCCGGCCTCGCGGCGGGAGGCGGCCGGGGGGCGGCGGCCCGACGGGCCTGCCCTCGCCGTCCGGGTCCGTCCCGCGCGGCTCCCACAGGTCCGTGTAGCGAGGGAGCGGAAGGGCCGCCCGCCGGAGGAGGGCGCTCGCCGACCGCCGGTCGAACCCGGCGGAGAAGGCGCGGCGCCCGGCGGGGGTGGCGAGGGGGCTGTCGAGGCCGGGGCGCACCCAGAGCTGGCAGGCCATGGAGAGGCCGCGTACGGTCGCGCCGGGGCGGGCGGACGCGGCGGTGAACTCATCAGGATTCAGGCCGGTGTTGACCGACAGGTCGAGCCGGCCGTCGGCCAGGGCGGCGAAGGCGTCGGCGCGGTCGGCGTACACCTGGAAGGCGAGCCGTTCGGGGGTGCCGGGCCCGGTACGGCGGGACGGCTTGCGGCGCAGCTCGATCCGGCCCCGGGCGCGGTCGGCCAGGACCGGCCGGAAGGGGCCGCTCGCGGTCCAGCCGCCGTCGGGCGTCTCCCGGACGGGCGCGGCGCCGGGGAAGGCGAGGAGCTGCGGCAGATAGGGCAGCGGCAGCGGGGAGCGCAGTTCGACGGCCGGAGAGCCGTCCGCCGGGTCGGGCACGACCCGGGTGGACACTGGGGAGCCGGTGCCGCCGGGATCGTAGGCGGCGGGCAGCGGCAGACCGGTGGGTCCCCAGGCCCGGTGGACCCCGGCGGCGATCTCCTCGGTCCGCACCGGGCTGCCGTCGTCCCAGCACTGTCCGGGGGCCGGCCGCAGCAGCCAGACCCGGTCCCCGTCGAGCGGGGTGAGCGAGGCGAGCGCGGACGGCGCGGTGCCGGGACCGTGGGCGAGGTCGCGGGTGAGCGGGTCGACCAGGGCGTCCAGGACCGTGGCCTGGTTGAAGTCCACGACATGGAAGGGATCCAGGCTGAGCGGCCAGGCGTCGAGGTCCACCACGAGGGCGGTGACGCGGCCCTCGGCTCGGGCGTACGGAGTGCCCACTTCGGTCACGGCTCCCCCCGGTCGGTCGGCTGCCGGCGGTGCGCCGGGCGATTCGGCTGGCCGGCCGGGCCCCGGGGCCGTGTACGGTCCCGGGGCCCGGCGGCGGTGATCAGCTGCGGACGCGGTTGCCGAGGAACTCGTTGAGCAGTTCACGCTTGAAGACGAGACCGTCGGTCTCGAGCTCCGGCGTGCCGGCCGTGTCCGCCTGGTGCAGTTCGGCGGTCTCCTGGGTCTCCGGACGCTGAGCGTTGGACTCCATGGTGTTTCCCCTCTCTTCGAGTGGACGGGCGGTCGGGAACACGGGTGTTGCCCGTTTCCGACCACCCAGTGGTCGCCGAGCCGAACGGGAGGTGCCCCGAACGGCCGGTCGGTGGCGACGGTGTCACGGCAATTTCTCTCGCTCAAGACCGCCGTGAGAGATTGAACCGATTCAGACGCGTCACACCGGCCGGCGAGGGGTGGGAGATCGATGGGATTTCTGGAGGTTTCCGGTCTTGAATACTGGTTGGCCGACGGTCGGATGCTTTTTCACGATGCGTCCTTCCGGGTCGGGGACGGCGACAAGGTAGCCCTGATCGGTGCGAACGGACTGGGGAAGACGACGTTGTTGCGCCTGGTCACAGGCGAGTTGAAGCCGGAATCCGGAACCGTCCGGGTGGTCGGCGGGCTGGGGGTGATGCCCCAGTTCATCGGTTCGGTGCGGGATTCGACCACGGTGCACGAATTCCTCGTGTCCCTCGCCCGGCCGGAATTGCGGCAAGCGTTTTCGGACATGGAACGTGCTGAACTCGCCATGATGGAGTCGGACAGCGAGGCCGTCCAGATCCGATATGCCGAAGCGCTGTCCGTGTGGGGCGATGCCGGCGGCTACGACGCCGAGGTCGAATGGGACCTCGTCACCCAGGCCGCGCTCCGGCTGCCCTTCGACCAGGCCCGGTTCCGTGAGCTGCGCACCCTCTCCGGCGGAGAGCAGAAGCGGCTCGCCCTGGAGGCGCTGTTCCGGGGCAGTGCGCAGGTGCTGCTCCTGGACGAACCGGACAACTACCTCGACGTACCGGGAAAGCGGCAGCTGGAGGAGACCATGGCGGCCTCCCCGAAGACCGTGCTGTACGTCAGCCACGACCGCGAACTGCTCGCCGCGACGGCCACCCGGGTGCTGACCCTGGAGGCCGGGGGCGTCTGGGTGCACGGCGGCGGTTTCCGCGACTACCACGAGGCCCGTACGGCGCGCCTTGAACGTCTCGACGAGCTGCACCGCCGCTGGTCCGAGGAGCACCAGCGGCTCAAGGACCTGGTCCGCACCCTCCAGCAGCAGGCGAAGATCTCGGCGTCGATGGCCGGGAAGTACCGGGCGACGCAGACCCGGCTGGCCCGCTTCGAGGAGGCCGGCCCACCGCCGGAGCGCCCGGTGGAGCAGAACGTCCGCATGCGGCTGCGCGGCGACCGTACGGCACTTCGCGCGGTCCGCTGCGAGGGTCTCGAACTGCGGGGACTTACAAAGCCGTTCGATCTGGAGGTGTTCTTCGGGGAGCGGGTCGCGGTGCTGGGCGCCAACGGCACCGGCAAGTCCCATCTGCTGCGGCTGCTCGCGGCCGGCGGCAGCGATCTGGAGCTTCACGAACCGGACCGGCACGGCGAGCCGGTCGCCCACACGGGCACCGCCCGCCTCGGCGGGCGGGTCCGGCCCGGCTGGTTCGCGCAGACCCAGCAGCGGCCCGACCTGATCGGACGCACCCTGGTGGAGATCCTGGGCCGGGGCGACGGGGACCGGGACGGCCGGGAACGCGGCGGGGCGGTGTCCGCGCTGCGGCGCTACGAACTCCAGGCCCAGGCCGATCAGACCTTCGAGTCGCTGTCCGGCGGCCAGCAGGCCCGCTTCCAGATCCTGCTGCTCGAACTGCAGGGCGCCACGCTGCTGTTGCTCGACGAACCCACGGACAACCTGGACCTGCACAGCGCCGAGGCCCTGGAGGCGGCGCTCGAACTCTTCGAGGGCACGGTCCTCTCGGTCACCCACGACCGCTGGTTCGCCCGCACCTTCGACCGCTTCGTGGTCCTCGACGACGACGGCAAGGTCCGCGAACACGACGGCCCGTACTGGGGCCCGGGCATCCCGGTCTGAGCCGGCCGCGAGGAGGAAGGGCCCGCGCGGCGGAGGCGGTGGGGGCCCTTCGACGGCACGCCAACCCCGAATGTGCTCTCGCTCGTGGGGCGTTGGCCGGATGAGCACCGGGTCCGGGCGGCGCCAGGCTCTGTTCACCCGAAGGCCGGAAGCGATCGGCGGGCGGTACAGTGCGCGCCGTGGACATACCCGACTGGTTCGTATGGATCGCGCTCGGCCTGACGGCCCTCCAGTCCGTGGGCCTCGTCCCCGTCATCCGCCGGATGCGCGACACCGACCCCGCGCTGCGCTCCCAAGGGCGTTTCGACCTGCTGGACACCCTCGGCAGCCTGCTCATGTTCGTCGGTCTGATGCTGAGCCTCTTCCTGACGGCATCCTGGGCCTGGCTCTGCCTCGCCGGTCTCGCGCTCATGACCGCCGTCTACGCGGTGAAGGGCGCCCGCCTGCTCCGCGCCCGCCGCCGCCGGACGGCCTGACCCGGAAGCCCGCCCGGGGCACCCGCGCGGGCGGGGGGCCTCCCGAGCGGCGCAGGCCTCGCTGCGGTTCGTCCCCCGGGAAATCAAGGTCCGCTCCGCGGTCGCTCCGGCACAATCGCGGGATGATCGGCAGACGTATCACCTATCGCACCGCGGACGGCGTCCGTATACCCGGGACCTGGCGGCACGCCTTCATCCGTAACGGCAGCTACTTCCTCACCGACTTGTTCATCTACGCCGACGGACTCATCGACTGCTGGGGCCTGGTCACCGTCGAGGAGTTCGAGGAGAAGCTGCGGACCGGCCGGGTGGCCACCACCCTCCCGGACGGCGCCGAGGCATCCGCGCACGATCTGGCGCGCTGGAAGTTCAGTGAGCCGCGGAGCTGGCTCACCCCTGAACTGGTGGTCGCCGAAGTCCGTGACACCATCGACCAGTTGAACCAGCGGCCCGACTCGACCGACCGTTGCCTGGCCGCCGTCGACGTCTTCCTCGCGGATCGGACAGAGGAGAACCGCGCCGCCGCACACACCGCGTTCCTGGCCGTCCCGGCCTCCAACCGCCGCTACGTGCTGGGCGACATGGACAGCAAGGACTGGCCGCTGCGGGTGCTGGTGGCAGGGCCCGGCGGTCGGACCTACGTGCCGAGTGATCCGCCGGTCTCATCGGAGGCGTACGACAGGGCCCTCGCGTACTTCGAGGAGCGCGCCCACTGGCGTGCGCAGCACGAAAAGCGCGTCCCGGCAGACGGACCGGAGGTCGCTTACGCCCCGGCGATCCACCTCTTCGAGTCGTATCCGAACGAGGCGGTGTCCGATCCCGGTCACCGCGGACTGCGCAACGACTACCCGGCCCCGCTCACCGTCGGGGAGGTCGTCTACCCCTCCGTCGCCCACGCCTACTGGGCCCTGTCGGTCGCTCAGCCGGAGGTCCGCAGTGCGATCGCGGCGGCGGACACGGCATTCGCGGCACGCGAACTCGCGGCTGCGGCAGCTCGCCGTGAGGGCTGGGAGCACGTCCGCGCCGCCGTCATGACCCGACTGCTCCGTGTCAAGTACGACCAGCATCCCCAACTGGCCGAGATCCTGCTCGCGACGGACGACGCCACCATGATCTACGACGACATCAACTCGGCCTTCTGGGGCGAGAACGGCGGCCACGGCCGCAACTGGACCGGCCGTCTCCTCGAACTCGTCCGCTCCGAACTGCACATGCGGCGAAACGGGATCCCCGGGCTGTGACCGGTCCGGGCGTGCGACCTCCAAGGCCGGTCGATCGTCCTTGGCCGGAAGCGCGCTCGGCGGCCCCGTGATGATCATCAACGACCCGGATTGGTAGGTCTCCACGACCAGGAGGCGCGGGAGGTCCGGGGGGAGTGAGCGGCGCAGCCCACCCCGCTGCATCGTTCACATGTTCGATTCTATGCCTCTGGGGTGCGCCAGACCGGAAGGCCGTGGCTGTTGTGCCGGAGCGCGATAGTTGTCACCTGAGCTCGATACCTGTCACCGACGTGGTCGGCAGCTGTATCGGCCGTGGTGTGGCGCCCCTGGCTGGCGTCGGGCGGCCCCCGCGTCAGGCCTGACGCGGTCATCGCAGGCAAGGTGTACTCGTCCCAGGCCATCCGCCAGGTCCCGCGCAGGCGGGGCATCCGGGCAGTGAGCCCGGAGCGAACGGAGCAGAAGGCCAACGGTCTTCGGCGCGGACAGGCCGGAGGCAGACCGACCATCGGCCTTCGACAGCGGGCTCTACAAGGCCCGCAACGCGGTCGAACGCCGCTTTAACCGTCTCAAGCAGTTCCGCCCGATCGCCGCCCGCTACAAGGCTGACGCCCACCTTGCCGCACTCATCCTCTGGCTACGCGAACCCGTCCAAGATGTTTGTCAGGCAAGGCCGTCCCGGTTTAGGCCGCGGCGGCGACGGTAGCCGTGGCCGTGGCCTTCAGCGCGGTCCGGGCGTCGACGAGGGCGGGGCCGCGTTCGATCGTCGCCCAGTGCGGGTGAGTGAGGACCTGCTCGGAGAGGTCGAGGATCAGGGTGCGCAGACGGGTGTCCTCCGCGAGCTGATCGGGGGTGCAGCCGGGGGACGCTTCGCGGCCCGGCTCGACGACCGCGCCGGTCGTCCCGTGGATCTTGGTTTCCCGGCCGGGCTCGGTTCAACCGACCACGGCAAGGTCCGGGCCAGTGCCTCGTGCTCGGCGCGGGCGCGGTGCAGGCGGACCTGGAGGTCGGCCAGGTCATCAGGGAAGTCGTATCCGGGGGTGACGGCTGCTTCGAAGGACTCGGCGGTCTTGTCGTACGGGGTCGCAATACCGCGCCACTGCTTCAGCCGGTTGAAGCACCGTCCCACGACGTTGCCGCTGCTTGTAGACCTCGCGGCCGGTGGGCGGCCTCCTCGGCTGCCTCGTCGGGCCCGGTTGCGGACCTGGTCGGCCCGCTCGGGAATCGTGTGCGGGATGACACGGCGGCGGAGCCAGGTGCGGAAGGCTCTTTGGCTGTAGCCCTTGCCTCCCAGGACGTGATCGGGCCTGATGCGGGGTCGTCCCGGTCTGATCCGGGGCACCCGGATCGCTTCCATCATGGCGGTGAACCGGGTGCAGTCGTTGGTGTTGCCACCCGTCACGACGAAGGCGAGCGGGCGGCCCCGGCCCTCACAGGCGAGGGGGATCTTGCTGGTCAGACCGCCTCGGGACGGACCGGGGGCCGGGTCGCGGAGCCTCCTTTCGGGCCCCCGCCGCGTGCTGGTGAGCGCCAGAACCCGCGAAGACTCCCTGCCCGACGATCTGCCCGGCAGACTGCCGTGCGCGACCGGCACGAGCACCCCGGCACGGAATCGCACCAGGCCCGTGACCTGCCACTTCACGATGCACACCACTCGCCGGCGCGGCCAGACCCTCCCGATCTCGCGGGAGGCCGACCGCTCGGGCCGGCGGCCACGTCACCGGAACGCGTCTGAGTTCGGCTACGTCCTTCGCCGCCGACATCGGTGCGAGTGCGGCAGCTTCTTGCGTGGCCACTGACACGGCATTCAGGCCGTTCGGTGGCCGGAACCAGTAGAAGAACACCTTTCCCCTCGGAATCCGGCGCGCCCACCTCGGTGCACTGCCATGATCTACCCGCAAGGTATGTGACATTTCACATTGCTCTCAGATGAGGGCAACGGAAGAGGGACGGACCCCATGAAGAGTCTTGCCACTGTTGCGGTCGCCGCTGCGACCCTGGCTACCCTGGCCACCGGCCAGGAAGCCGTCGCCGCGCCGACCGGGCCGGTCGGCGCCGTCGTCACCTGCGGCACCCCCGGTGCGCCCGGGATCCTCCTCACCAGGGCCTGTGTCGAGGTGACCGGCAACCAGGTCCGCTTCTACGGGGTCGCAGCCACGACCAACTCCGGGTGGCAGCCCCAGCAGGTCGGCTTCACGGTCTCCGGCACGGTCGTCGGCGGCGCCCCGATCGCGCCCATCAACCCGACCGTGCTCGTGCAGGCGGGCACGACCTCGGTCGGCAGCGTCGTCACCACCGCGCCGTGCGGCTCGACGGTCACCGGCAACTTCTCCGTGAACCAGTGGGGCTGGCCCCCGTCGACCGCGACCGTCTCGGCCGTGGTGTCCTGCTGACCAGAGGCTCCACCCGGCTCCCGAGCCCGCACCAAGAGCGACTCGCCGCCACCCCGGTGACCCACGCACTCTGAGCCCCTGCGACAGCACCCCGCCCCGGGAACGGCACCGGAACCTCCGGACACAGACCGCCCCGGGGGCCGCAAACTCAGAGTGCGTGTACGGGCCGGGCCGGAGAAGTCCTCACCGAGGTCGGCCCGGCAGAGCCGGGCGGCCGGCCCCCCTGCGCCCCGCGCCCCACCGAGCAGGAGCTGTCGAACTGGGAAGGCCTCGGCGCCTGGCCCGGCCGAGGACGCCCCGGTGACCGATGCCGCCATCGGTGGTTGAACTAGTGATCTGAGTCAGTGAGCCTTTTCCAACCTCACGTTGAGGCGTGGTGAAGGACGACGACCGCCTTCACCACGTCCGTGATCCGGTTCGTGCTGCAGTGGAGCTTCCGGAGGAGGCGCCACCCCTTGAGGGTGGCCATGGTGCGTTCGCCGAGGCAGCGGATCTTGGCGTGGGTGGTGTTGTGACGACGCTTCCATCGCTTGAGGCGACGGCCGCGAAAGGGCACCCGGACAGGCCCGCCGGCTCCCTGGTACGCCTTGTCCGCCCAGCATTTGAGGTCCGCCTCGGCGAGGGCTTCGGTGATCCCATGGTGGCGTGCGGCGGTCAGGTCGTGAGTCGAGCCGGGCAGAGCCGGCGAGGCCCAGAGCAGGCGTCCGAACGGGTCGGTGAGGACCTGGACGTTCATGCCCTGGCGTTTGTGTTTCCCGGAGTGGTACGGGGTGTCGGCGGCGATCCGGTCGATCGGCAGCAGGGTGCCGTCCAGAATCACGAACGCCTTCATCTGGATCGTCTTCATCGCCTCGGCCAGGGACGGGGCGAGGGCGGCCAGTACGTCGACGGCCTCGCGTATGTAGCGGAAGGCGGTCGCGATCTTGATACCGAATCCGGCGGCGAGTTGGGCGTAGGTGTCACCACACCGCAGGTGGGCGAGGGCGAGCAGGGCTTGGCGCCCTGGTGTCAGTCGTCGCCACCGCGTGCCGGTCTCCTGCCGCCGGGAGGTGAGATGTCCGGCCAGATATCGCAGGGTGCGACTGGACAGGTCGATCGACGACGGGTAGATACTGACTTCGGCTCGTCAGGGTGATCTTTGTCGATGTGCCTGATGGGCCTGGGGTGCGGGCTGTATCTCGTGTTGTGTGAGATATGCGGATGGGGGTGGGCTGACCGCTGAGGGGCGGCAGCGTCGGGAGGCCGTACGGCGGCAGGCGGCCGAGTTGTTCGAGCGGTAGGTCAAGGCACCGGAGATCGCGCGACGACTGCGGGTGAGCCCGAAGTCGGCCTACCATGCGAGGGTGGTCCCCGTGGACGGGACGATCACGGCGGACGCCCGCGAACGCGCCGCCGGACGGACGAACGGACGGCGGACGGCATGAGCGAGGTCTGGCGAGGGCTGCAGCCCCTGCGCGTGGCACCCGGCTGGCGGATCGACATCAACAGCCTCTACGCCGTGGACCCTTCACCGGAGACCATCGAGTGGTTCTACGGCTCCGCGCTGGTGAGCGGCCACCGGGTGCACGACGGGCTCTGCTTCGACGCGCGCTGGGAGCCGGAGGGCGATCCCAAGGGGGCCTACGGCGTCGACTTCCTCCGACTCGCCGGATTCGGACGGAAGGGACGGAGCACCCGCGAGCCCACCCCTCTCGGCACCTGGACCACCAGGAGCCGGACCGCGCTCGTGACGGCCCTGGAGGAGTTCATGTTCACCGGGAACCTCCCCGCCGGCCACACCGCTCCGCCGCCGTTCCCGAACCATCACGATTGACTACCTGACTTCGGCTCGTCAGGGTGAACCTTCGCGAAGGCCCTGATGGGTCTGGAGCGGTGGCTGTACCCGGTGGTGTGTGAGATATGCGAATGGGGGCGGGCTGACCGCCGCGGGCCGTGAGCGTCGGGAAGTGGTACGGATCCAGGCGGCCGAGCTGTTCGAGCGGGGAGTCAAGGCACCGGAGGTCGCGCGACGACTGCGGGTGAGCCCGAAGTCGGCCTACCAGTGGCACCAATTGTGGCGGGAGGGTGGGGCCGGGGCACTGGCCTCCCGCGGCCCGAGCGGATCTCGATGCCGTCTGTCCCCGCGCTGCCTGGAGAAACTGGCCGTGTACCTGGAACAGGGCCAGCAGAACACGGTTGGGTGGAGGACCAGGTGTGGACCGCGGCGCGGGTGGCCACGCTGATCAGCCGGAAGTTCCACTTCTCCTACAGCGTCTCGGGCGCCACGAGGCTGATGCACCGGCTCGGCTTCAGCCCGCAGGTCCCCGCGCGGAAGGTCGCTGAGCGCGACGAGCAGGCCGTCACTGCGTGGAAGGAGGCGACCTGGGCGGAGGTAAAAGAGCGCGGGCGGCCTGCGGGGGCTACATCTGCTTCGAGGACGAGGCAGGCTTCACCCGCCGGCCGCCCAAAGGACGCACCTGGGGCCGACGGGGCCGCACCCCTGTCGTGACGGTCAGCGGCCGGCGCTCGGGACGTCTGTCGGTGGCCGGGCTGATCGCCATGCGGCCCGGCTCCCGTACCCGGCTGTGCCACCGTCTGCGATCCCATCCCGCGGGCAGAGGCAAGCGCCGCAGCATGGGCGAGCGCGACTTCATCGCGCTGATCGACGGCGTCCACCAGCTGGTCAAGGCGCCGATCGTGCTGGTCTGGGACCGTCTGAACACCCACGTCTCCCACGCCATGCGCGACTTGATCGCCGAACGTGCCTGGCTGACGGTGTTCCTGCTGCCCGCCTACTCGCCGGACCTCAACCCCGTGGAGTGGGTCTGGGCACACGTCAAGCGCAGCCTGGCCAACCTCGCCGTGGTCGCCCTCGACCGACTCGAGGCCCTCGTCCGCAACCGGCTCAAACGCCTGCAGTACCGGCCCGAGACCCTCGACGGCTTCATAGCCGGCACCGGCCTGACCCTCGACACCCCAACGTCACCCTGACAAGCCGAAGTCAGTAAGCACGCGAGGCTCCTGGCAGCACGGTGGATCTTGGTCGTGACACCGTCTACCAAGAGCTTCGTCGTTGTGCAGGAGCGTCCAACTCGTGCCCACTACCGCCAGGTTGGAAAAGGCTCAGTGGCTTGATGGTGGTTTTGGCTGCTCTGACGGCGTGCGCCGGCCCCTATCAGTACTATGAGGGAACAGGGATCCACGACGCCGTGGCGGCCGAAGTCGCTGGGGGCTGGGAAAACGTCGAGGGGACCCGCATGGTGCTTCGCGACGACGGTACGGCTCTTTTCGAAGAGCTCGACGGGCAGGGCTTCGACTTTGAGGACGGCTGGCGCCTCTCCGGTACAGGAACCTGGCAACTGGCTGACGACGACGGCGGACAGGTCGTCCGAATCGCACTGACAGCCCGGACCCGGGTGGAGAGCCGTTCTCCCGCGCCGGCCACTGACACCTTGACTCTTGAGCCCCCATCGACATACGCGTGGTCCTTCTATGCGGACCGCGATCAGCACGACGAGTTGAAGCTGTTCTTCTTCTATGGCGATCCCGACATCGGGAACACCTACGTGATGACGCGTGAGGCAGGGGTATCGCCGAGGTAAGCCCAAAAGGGGCCACGGGGTGGTCTTGGTTACTGGCCGAGGTTGCTGACGCGGTTCGCGTACTCGCAGTGGGCCTTGCGCTGTGCCGGGATCGCTGCGGCGTTGTCGAGCAGCCAGCAGCTGTCGAGGAGTTGGCGGTGTACCGCCGGGATGGGCGCAAGGCCTCCTGAACTCGCTACCAGTCCACCCAGGTCCAAACGATTTCCATTGCGTGCAGGCTGCACGCCAGCGCGAGCGCGGCGTCCTGGCCCTCGTCCTGAACACGGTCGGTGGCATCGACGCTGGTCCAGCGTCTGACTGCCCGGCGGTCTCCGGCCCCTCCGCGACCCGGACGCAGCCAACGAGTAGCGAAGACTCCGCATCTCGGGGGAACCTCAGCCGGCCGCCTTACCGCTGGGAGCGTGCCCAGTCGGCCACGGCTCCCCAGGTGGCACCATCCCTGCTGGCCCGGTGGATAACGACCCACAGTATCCCGGTGGCGATCGCCGCGATTAGATATCCCACAGTCTCTCCCTCTTCAACGGAACGCTGGATTTGATCAGCGACTCCCCACGAAATCAAGATCCGCCCGGCAGATGTGATGCCCGCCTCAGCGCAAAGGGCTACAGACCAGAACAACGGACCTTGACCCCGGGTTTTGGACACCGGAGACACTTGGATCTTGATGGTCCAGGAGAACGGAGTCCCCGTGGGGATGAAGCATTACCCCGCCGAGTTCAAGGCGGACGCGGTCGCGTTGTACCGGTCCAGGCCGGGAGCGACGATCAAGTCGGTCGCCGCCGATCTCGGGGTGAACACCGAGACGCTGCGCAACTGGATCCGGGCCGCCGACGGCCTCCGATCTGGCGCCCACTCCGAGCCGCTGGCCGCCTCGCGGGCCGGCGGCGACGCCGTGCAGGCGGAGCTGGCCGCGGCCCGCAAGAGGATCCGTGAGCTTGAGGAAGAGCGGGACATCCTCCGTAAGGCGGCCCGGTATTTCGCGACGGAGACGCGCTGGTGAACCGCTACCAGTTCGTTGAAGATCACCAGCGCCGACACGGCGTGAAGCGGCTCTGCGACATCCTCGGCCTGGCCCGCTCGAGCTTCTCCTACTGGCGCCGCACCGCGGCGGCAAGGGCGGCCCGGCAGGCCGTCGAGGCCGGGCTCGCGGCCCGGATACGCGAGGTCCATCAGAAATCTGACGGCACCTACGGAGTCCCCAGGATCACCGCCGAGCTCCGCGACGAGGGCGGCCCGGTGGTCAACCACAAGCGGGTCGCGAGGATCATGCGGACCATCGGGCTCGAGGGAGTCCGTCTACGCCGCCGGCACCGCACCACGCTCGCGGACCAGGCCGCGGCGAAGGCACCGGACCCGCTCGGCCGTGACTTCACCGCCACCGCCGTGAACACGAAGTACGTCGGCGACATCACATATCTGCCGGTCAGCGGCGCGAAGCCGCTCTACCTTGCGACCGTCATCGACCTCGCCTCACGCCGGCTGGCCGGGTGGGCGATCGCCGACCACATGCGCACCGAGCTCGTCATCGACGCCCTGACGGCCGCCGAGCGGACCCGCGGAGACTTGACCGGAGCGATCATGCACACCGACCACGGGTCTCAATACACGAGCAGGGCATTCGCGGAAATCTGCAGGTCAGCAGGGGTCCGCCAGAGCATGGGCGCGGTCGGCTCCAGCGCCGATAACGCCGCCGCGGAAAGCTTTGACGCCGCTCTCAAGAGAGAGACACTCAAAGGCCGCAAAGCCTGGTCGAGCGAGCGTGAGGCCAGGCTCGACGCCTTCCGCTGGCTGACCCGCTACAACACCCGCCGCCGGCACTCCCGCCTCGGCCAACGATCCCCGATCGCCTACGAGAACGCCCTCCAGCCAGCAACAACTACCCTGACCCAAGCCGCATAGACGTGTTCAAAATCCGGGGTCAAGGCCCGACACCGACTCCGCCCGCAACCTCACCGCCGCATTCGCAGCCCAGAGCGCCCTCACCACCCGCCGGCAACACCCCTGAACCGGCGCCCGCCAGGACCGTCAGGCCAGGCGCCGCCGCAGCTCCGCCGCGATCCTCGCGGTCTCGGCCGGGGCCACATCGGCGACCCCGTGCTCCGCCATGAGCGCGTGGAACTGCTGCTGCTCGTACGGGACCCCAGGCGGAAGGGCAGCGACATGCCAATGCACGTGCGGATTGCCCTGCCGGGACCCCAATGACAACAGATACACCCGCTCCGGAGCCAGCACCTCCTCGACCGCGAGCGTCACACGGCGCACGGCCCGCATCATCCCCAGGTAGCCGTCCTCGGAGAACCCGCTGACGACATCCTCCACATGAGCCTTGGGCGCAACGAGAACCTTGCCCGGCAGCGTGGGCCATCGGTCCAGGAACGCCACATGGTCAGCGTCCTCATAGACAAGCTCGTGCTCGTAGTCGGGTTCTCCCTTCAGGAAAGCGCAGACGAAGCATGGCCCGAGACGGGCCCTGGCCTCGTACGCTTCCAGATCGAAAAGCGTGCGGTCCACGGACGACATGGCACTCCTCCACCAGAGTGGGGTTCTTCCTGCGGCTCATCGGCTGGCTGCAAGGACTGCTCCCTGCAGTGGACACTGTGTGGCCGGCCGCTGTGGGAAGACACGCGCGTCGAGAGCTCCTCGCTTCGGGCTCCGGAACCTGGCTCGTCATCGACGGCGACCTGCCCACCTCGGGAGCAGTCGTACGCGCATCGACCCGGACGGCACCTGCCACTTCGAGCGCAGCGGCTGGGCGGCCACCCTCAACGCGCAGTGAGCACCCTTGGGAACCGGGAGAGAGCCGCGCGGGGGCGTGAACCGGCGCGCGGGGGAGGTGAGGGGGAGCTCGTTGGCCGGCATTGTGGTGTGGAGCACCTGGCGGGGTGATTGCCGCTCCCCCCGGTGGTAACGGAACGCTATCGTCCGGTGACATGAGGACGAACACTTCAGGCTTCGCGGCTGCTTCGGCAGCCGCCGCGCTGCTGGCTGTTCCGGCCCCGGCGCACGCGGCCCCGGGCGCTGCCCGGCCGTATGCGTGCGTGGACGGGCTGGTCGACTCCCGTGGCCGGTCCTCCGTGGACGGCACGGAGATCGCGTGGGACGACGAGTCGAAGTTCGATGACGCGCGTAAGTACGCGGTCAGGGTATGGGGGGCGGGCACGCTCAAGCAGGTGAAGATCCTGGCCGACGGGGCTACGACGTACGCGGATCTGGAGTTCCGGGACGTCAGCAGCGTTTCCGGGCAGTGGCGTGACGTGTACGGCAAGTGGTCCCCGCAGCACGGCACGGACCATCTTCTGATGAACCGCGCCTACCTGGACGACGGGAAGCGGCGGGGTACGGACGAGCACCGCAGGCGGGTCGCCGCGCACGAGTTGGGGCACGCGCTGGGGTTCTGTCACAAGTCGTACGACGAGGGCCGGTCTCTGCTGTGGGCCGACTACGGCCAGATCGCGGAGCAGAAGCTGAACGGGCCGACCGCGAAAGACATCAAGGCGTATCACGCTCTGTGGGGATGATCATGATCAAGAAGACGACGGCCGTGGTGGCGGGCGTGGTGGCCGCCGGGGTGTTGGCGCTGGGCGGCTGGTTCGGCTACCAGGAGTGGTCGGAGCCGCTGGAGGGCCATGTGCTGCGGGGCTATGACGCGACGAGTCCGGTGAGCACCGCGCAGCACAGCGAGAACGTGTTCACGGGGCGGGTGACGGCCTTCGAGGAGCAGCGGGACATCGAGGGGTGGACGCAGGACGTCTACCGGGTCGAGGTCGGCTCGGTGCTGCGGGGGAGTGTCAGGGGGGCGGTCCGGGTGACCTACGGCCTGGACGAGGGGACCGCTGTGCGGTTGAAGGAGGGCAGCACGTACGTGTTCGCGACCAACGCCTGGACGGACGCGTCGAGGGATGGTCACGCGCAGCTGTTCCAGGGCGAGATGAGGCCGGTGGACCCGGCGCAGCTGGCGGTGTGGAAGGACGCGGCGGCTCTGCCGTTGCGGTTGAGCCAGTAGGCGGACGCGGGTGATGGGCAGCACCTCCGCCGGCGAGGCGCTGCCCCTCACCTTCCGCGGAGGGGTGGGGGGTTCAGGTGATGGACGGGATCATCGTGGCAGCGACCCGCGGGTCGGACATCAGGACGATCGGACCGGGCGCGAGGGTGATGTGGATCCAGGGCGCGGCGTTCTCGCGGTGGGAGTGACCGAGGGGCTCGATGCCTCGCCGAGGCCGACGAGAGGGGGCAGGCCGCTGTGTGCGAGGTCGTTCAGCCAGCCCGGGAGGGGTGTCGCGTCGCGGTTGTCGAGCATGGCGGCGAACCGGCGGACCAGGTCGTGGGTGTGTCTGAGTTCAGGGCAGTGGTCGAGGAGCCGGGGCAGACGGTCGTTGATGGGGAGGCTGCGTCGGTGCGGGTGGGGTGGTGATCCAGCGGGCGGCTTCGCGAGGTGAGGGCGGCCGCTCGCGTGGCCCGTCGAGGGGCAGGCCCCGCCGGAGGGGTGCGATGGCCAGCTTCACGCGCTGGTAGTGGCAGAGGTAGCCCTTGGTCTGGAGTTCCTCGTGCAGGATTTTCGCGCTGTGTTGTCCCTCGTCCCAGCGTTGTTGCAGGTAGTCGAGGTAGGGATCCAGGGTGGAGGGCTTGCGCGGTGGTCTGCGCATCACCTCCTGCCAGGTGCGAGCCCGGGCGTATTTGCCGACCGTGCGGCGGTCCAGGCCGAGTTCCCGGACCACGGAGCTGTGGCTCCGGCCGGTCCGCGCCAGGGCCTGGACGGCCCCGAACAGCCTGCGGGCATGGCGCCCGGCCCGGGTGTCGACCGCAGTGCTCTCGGTAGGTTTCTCGGCCGGTGCGGGATCGCTCTCACCGGCCGGGGGCAGCGCTGTCGGCAGACAGCCACGGTGGGCAGAGGCGATGTCCTGGACACGGCGGGAGAGACCCTGCCATAGGTGGAAGCGGTCGCTGACCTGCACCGCATCGGGGGCTCCGCCCGCGATGCCCTGCCGGTAGGTGAGGGAGCCGTCGCGGCAGGCGACCTCGACACCGGGGTGCTCGCGAAGCCACCGGCTGAGCTGTTCGGCGTCGCGTCCTTCCCAGAGGGTGAGCGGGAGGCGGGTGCTGGCGTCGACCAAGAGGGTGCCGTTGGAGTCGCCGTAAAGCGCGAAGTCATCCACCCCCCCCAGCACCCGCGGCGTCTCCAGCGGCGGAAGCGGCACCCGCATCAGTTGGGACAGGACGGTGCACCGCGAGAGCCGGATGTTCAGAATCCGCAGCATCCGGGCACCGCCACGGCCCGCCAGCACCACACCGACATCCTCCACCAGACTCTGCAACTGAGGCGTCCGCCGTTGGTAGCGCGTGGTCAGCCCCGCTATCTGTTCGGCGAAGGTCGCCTTCAGGCACGTCGGGTTTTCGCAGTACCGACGGCGTACGGACAACTTGATGTACACCGGCCGGCCCCCGAGACAGGCGTCGGCGAGGCGCCGTATACAGCGGCTGTGGCACCACGCGCTGAGCCAGCCGCATCCGGTACATCCTGCGGGCACACCGGACCTCGTACGAGCGTAGCGGGTGGCGATGCCCCGCCACTGCTTCAGGCGGTTGAAGCACCGTTCCACGACGTTGCGGTGCTTGTATGCCTCGCGGTCGAAGCCTGGCGGGCGGCCTCCGCGGCTGCCTCGCCGGGCCCGGATGCGGGCCTGGTCGGCCCGCTCGGGAATCGTGTGCGGGATGCCCCGGCGGCGGAGCCAGGTGCGGATCGCTTTCGAGCTGTAGCCCTTGTCGCCCAGGACGTGATCGGGCCGGGTCCGGGGCCGTCCCGGTCCGATCCGGGGCACCCGGATCGCTTCCATGACCGTGGTGAACCGGGTGCAGTCGTTGGTGTTGCCGCCCGTGACGACGAAGGCGAGCGGACGGCCCCGCCCGTCGCAGGCCAGGTGGATCTTGCTGGTCAGGCCGCCTCTGGACCGGCCGAGGGCCGGGTCGCGGAGCCCCTTTTTCGTGCCCCGGCCGCGTGCTGATGGGCGCGGACGACCGTGGAGTCCACCGACACCAGCCACTCGATGTCGCCCGCCGCGTCCCCCTTCGCCTGCGCGGCCCGCAGCATCCGGTCGAACGTCCCGTCCGCCGCCCACCTGCGGAAACGCGTGTGAAGCGTGGCCCACGGCCCATAACACTCGGGCACGTCCCGCCAGGCCGTCCCGGTCCGGAACTTCCACACGATCCCGTTCAACACCCTGCGATCGTCCAGCCGCTTCCGCCCCCGCAACGACTCGGGCAGCAACGACCGGACGAACTCCCACTCGGCATCGGACAGTTCATGGCGACGTATCACGACACCATGATCCACCAGCAGCGATCATTTGAAGACACTGCCTAGCGCCGCGCTTGACGCAGATCGGGGCCGCGCAGCTGTGGCCGCGCGGCCCCGATCACCACATGCCGCAGATCCCACCGCCGCCCGCGCAAAGCCCGGTGCCCGCTGCTCGGGTCGTGGCCGCGCGAAGCAGCCGTACACTCCAGTCGCGGTGCCCGCGGTTCCGCGGGCGGGGTGGGGAAGGTCAGGCCGGGTTGATGTTCTCGGCCTGGGGGCCCTTCTGGCCCTGGGTGACGTCGAACGTCACGGTCTGGCCCTCCTGGAGCTCACGGAAGCCCGAGGAGTTGATCGCCGAGTAGTGGGCGAAGACGTCCGGGCCTCCACCGTCCTGGGCGATGAAGCCGAAGCCCTTCTCCGCGTTGAACCACTTCACAGTTCCCGTAGCCATATCTCATGCCTTCCAGTCGATGAACGCCTCCCGCACCATACGGAAGACGGAGGTGATCGCCCTGGTCCCTGCGGCACAGCACAGCAAAAAACCCACGCCGAAGGCATGGGCAAGGGGAACTTCCGAACCACGACAGCTAACCGGGAGGTTACACGTCAGTACACCCCGTCACCAGAGGAAACGCCTGTATGTATGCGCGGGACCCGCCGGCGTCCGACGGGCTCGCACCGTCTCAGTCCGCGGGCGCCGGCCCGGATGATCCGGCGGCGCGGCGGTACTCGGCGTTGATGCGCTGCGCTTCTTCGAGCTGGTCCTCGAGAATGATGATGCGGCAGGCGGCCTCGATGGGGGTGCCCTGGTCGACGAGTTCCCGGGCGCGTGCGGCGATGCGCAGCTGGTAGCGGGAGTAGCGGCGGTGGCCGCCCTCGGAGCGCAGCGGGGTGATGAGGCGGGCTTCGCCGATGGCGCGGAGGAATCCTTGTGTGGTGCCGAGCATTTCGGCGGCCCGGCCCATCGTGTAGGCGGGGTAGTCGTCGTCGTCGAGACGGCCGTACGAGTCGTCTGCTGTCATTGCACCTCTCTCGTGGAACGCGTGGAGGGGCCCTGGTGCCGTACTGGCACCAGGGCCCCGAAGGAACTTCTACACCACCTGCCGGCCCTGATACTGCGCCGGCGTTCTGTGTCCGCGTACCCGACCTGGCTGCTGTCGGGGGTGCGGGGATCGCGGTTGCTTGACCGGAGACCACCTCGTTATCGATGTCCTGCGGTACCCGGGCTCACGACTTCCGCCCGGGCGATCCTGATGGCGCGGGTTCCTCCGTTCTTCCTCGGTGATCAACTACTTACTACGGGGTGCTGCGTACTGCGGGTACTGATTCACTGCGGGTACTGCTGGTGATGCGAACCACTCAGAGGCCTGTGACAGCGCCACCCTTCGGCAGCCAGCCCCGTTGCCCGTCCTGCGTCTTCTCTGGCTTAGAACCCCACTGCCGAACTTCCCGGTGCGCGCGTCCGCAGCCGACGCCTTCACCGGGGTTACTGCTCACACTCCACTGCTGGGTGCTGCGCACTGCACTCACGGGTACCGCACCTGCCATGACCGCGGTCCCGCTCGCGGCGGCCCCTGATCACTGCGGGCCACCCGGTCCGGCCGTCAGTCCCGTCGCCGTCCTGCAACAACCTGGCTTCGAAACTCCACCGCCGCACCGTCCTGCTCACTGCAACTACCTGCACTGCTTGCCGGCAGTTCGTCTCTGCCAGGCCCTGCTGTCTCTCTGGGCTACGAGAGAAACCATAACCACGCCACCACCCAATGTCTACTCCGGCCGACACAGATTTCCGTGTGTCCGGTAGACAGGTAATCGACCTCGAACAGTGACGCGAAGGGTCGCGGAGCGGTCTCTGGCAGTCCCGTGGGATGCCTCGATGCTCACGCGGCGTATTTCTGACGGGAAAGCGGTGACGGCCCTTCTCGCCCGGTGGCACGACCGGTTGACGGGACGGGACGGCCCGTGAATAGGATCGGCTTTCAAGTCGAAGCTTGACGAGCTGCTCGTTGACGTCGCCACGCTGGTGGAGTCCGGGCAGAGCAATCAGATGTCCCTGACGGTGGTCACCGGTGGCGCTGTCATCACCGGTCGGCTTGCGACCGAAGCGGTGTGGAGGCAGCGGGTCTCGGAGGTCCTGGCGGAATCCGCCCGCCTGGGAGAGTTCTCCGCCGTCTTCACCGCTGCGACATGGAGGGACGGGCCGCGTCACGGACCACATGCCAACTACCAGCACGCGCTCGAAGTCCGTGAGAGGCCCTCAGATCCCACCTGAGGCCCCCACGGTTCCGTAGCCGATTCCTGTGAGAGGACTTCCCCAGCCGCCGAGGAAGGTGACCGAGCCAGGGTACGTTCCCGCCCGTCGGTCGCTGTTGCCCTACCTCCACCCTCCGTCGTCAACTTGGCTTCAGTGCTCATGGTGAGGCGGCCGGAACATCCTCGTGGTCAGAAGCCGTGCTCAAGCGATCATGTCCGGTTGAGACACGGCCTCTCAGTAGGCGGCGAGGAAGATGGCGATGTAGTGCGCGGTGAAGGCTGCGACGGTCAGGGCGTGGAAGACCTCGTGGAAGAAGCCGCTGTCCGTCCCGGCGCTCGCGCGGAGCGAGACGAAGCCGCCGGGCTTCTTGGGTGTTCTCAACGAACCCGTCCAGGAGCCGTCGGCCCGCTTGGCCAGGAGTACCTTCTGCCAGCCGGTGCCGTCGTCGTACGAGACGTCCAGCGTCACCTTGGTGACGGTGCCCGGCACGGTCCCGAGGTCCATGGACACGGGCTTGACCGCTATCTTCCGGGTCGTGTCGGCCCTGACGTCGCCGTGCAGGTCCGTCTCCAGCTCGTAGTCCAGGTTCAGAACCGAGAACGGCTCGAAGAAGTCCGAGTCGACGGTGTCGGACATGAAAGTCCACTCGGTGTGGGTGCGGGTCGACAGCCGGAAGACGTCACCGGGCCGTTCCACGTCGAGGACGGCGCGGTAGGGCCGGTTGCCTGCCGGTACCTCCACCCACTGCATGTCGCCACTGACCGGGTTGTCGTGGATCAGCGTGTCGCCCTGGAAGACCTGAAGGTGGGACGGTGTCTCACCCCACGGCAGGTAGCCGCCAAGACGCAGGGTGTCGCTGGCGGAGGCCCACGCCTGCACGTTCCAGGTCATGTAGTTCTGCCAGCGGGAGTTGTACACGCCGAAGGACTCGCTCTGTGCGAGCCGGGTCGCCGGAGCGAACCAGTCCAGGCGGGTGGTGCTGCCCTTGGCGTACGTGTTGTCGCCCGACACCATCGACCACGGCAGCGGTCGGTCGACGCCCTACGTGTGGAACTCCCGCCAGACCTGGCCCGGGGTCACCCACTCCGTGCGGGTGCCCGGGTGCCACTCCAGCTCGGGCATGTTGAACGACGGGCTGAGGGTGAAGTCGGACCGGTAGCCCTCCGCGAGCCGCCCGCCCGCCGCCGCGTAGTAGCGGGCGTCGATCCGGGCGAGGTCACGCTTGCTCGGCTTGGCCCTTGTAGTGGACCTTGAAGTCGACCTTGCGCTGGCGGTCCTCCGTGCGCTGCGGCGCCTCGGTCTGGAGCAGGCGTGCCTTGCTCGCGTCCAGCACGACCTCCGCGGAGCCGTCCTTGAGCACCGCCTCCGGGTCGACGAGCACGGCCAGACCGGAGCGATCCGCCTTCTCCCCCGCCACGTCGATGTACCCAGCGACGGTGTACAGGCCGGGTGCCATGCGCATCGTGGTCGAGCCTTCGACGTAGACGTTCCACGGCCAGGGGTCGCCGGCGAGGTTGACGCCGACCCAGCCGCTGGCGGGCTTGCCGTCCTTGCCGACCAGCTTGATGTTCAGGTCGTAGCGCTCCTTCTCCTTGAGCAGTGCCACGGAGGTGCGGGTCACCTGCCGGCCAGTGGCCGCGTCGGTGGCTGTCACGTAGCCGGCGTGACGGCCTACCGAGGCGGTCCGCGGGTCACCGGTGACGGGGACGGTGGCGGTGCCGCGCGCGGGGACGGTCACCTCGGCCGCTCTCAGAGTGAACGGCACGTCGTCATCGGTCAGCGCCAGGTTCAGGGTGACGTCGGAGGAACCGGCGTTGGTGAAGGTCAGGTCCTTCGTGACAGCGACGTCGCTCGGCTCGTGCGGCCAGGTGTAGTTGCCGAAGAAGAGTGACCCGGTCGCCCGGACCGTGGTCCGCACGGCGGCGGCCACGTCGAGGCGGCCGGTGCCGACCTCGTACGGCGAGTACCCGCCTTCCAGGCCCTTCGCGGTGCTCGTCAGGTGTTCCTTGAGCTGCGCGCCGGTCCAGTCCGGGTGCCGCTGGGCCAGGATCGCCGCCACGCCCGCGACGAGCGGGGTGGCCATCGACGTGCCGCTGATGGTGCGGTAGAGACCCTCCCCGCTATCGGTCATCGCCTGTGACCTGGCGGCGGTGATGTCCACGCCCGGCGCCGCGATGTCCGGCTTCATGCCACCGGACCAGGCCAGCGGGTTGGTGCTGGAGAAGGACGCGAGCCGGTCCTGCTTGTCCGTGGCGGCCACGGTCAGCGCCGCGGCGGCCGCACCCGGGGCGGAGATGCTCTCCGGGCCCGCGTTGCCGGCGGCTGACGAACAGCGTGCCGTACTGCGCGGAGAGCGCGTCGACTCACCGTCGACTGGGAACCGGGCAACACACCTGCGATGGTCTCCCTGACCCACCAGGGCATCAGGCGGATGGAGGCCGACGAGGAAGAACGCGGCTGAGCTCCGGCCGGGAGCCGGCCGCCCTCGGCGCGCCCGTCGGCACGCGCGGAAACCCGCGTGGCGCACCCGGCCGCCGAGGAGCATTTCTGAAGGCGCGTAGCGGTACAGCCCGCCGCCAGGACCGTCTCGGCGAAGGACGGCGACAGCACCGGGAAGCCGCGTGCGAGCACCGGGTGGGAGAAGGTTTGCCGCACAGTCGGGCCAACAGGTGCGCCGGCATCGTAAGAGGGCCACATCGCCGGCCCGCCGCCCGGTTGGAGGTAACTGGATGGCAGCCGGACAGCGTGGGGACCCGGACCGCTCCGAGAGTTTCGGGGAGGAGCTCCTGGGTGTGTTCCTGGACCGCGCACACGAGCTGCCGCCCCATCTGGTCGCACCGCACGTCGCCGACGCGGTGGCCCGGCTGGGGGCCCGAGACCCGCAGATCCTGCTCCAGGACTACGGACAGCAGCAGCTGGTCCCCTTGCCCGGCGAGGGCCTGGCGGCCGGCGATCCGCAGCCCGTCGACAGCTCCGTAGCGGGCCGGTGCTTCCTCGACTCAAGCCCTGTCGAGGTCGTCCTGCCCAACGGTGTAAGGGGCCACCTGCCGCTGCTGCACGGCGGCGATCCGGCGGGAGTCCTGTCCGTAACCCTGGATCGGGTCGACGACGACGATCGCCACATCCTGGTCGGCAACGGCCCGGTCCATGAAGGCGTTGTAGGCGGGCTCCAGGACCCCCGCGACCGCGACGCGGGGCATCACCATGGCCAGGGGAGGCAGCAGGGACCACTGGATCTCCGCGGCGACGCTCATCGGCTCGGTGCGACGGGTGCGGGTCCCCGCCTTCGGCCCACCTATCAGGCGGCACCCGTGACAGCAGTCCCTGTACAGCGTCGCCTCGATCATCGGCTGGCGCTGTCTGCCATCCCGCAGACCCGTTGATCTATGTGCGATCGCACTCACTCGTCCGAGGCGGCCTCCTGCAGGTGCGCCATCGCAGGCAACGACCTGGTCAATCGAGCTGCAGGCAACCGAAATCTGTGCCGTATGCCTGTTCTTCCCCGCCCCGGGTAGGGGCGTCTGTAGAAAGGGGCGGACATGAGCGCCAGCGAGAAGGTCAAGGCCAAGGCCGAGCAAGTGATCGGGAAGGCAGTCAGGAAGGCAGCGCATGCCCTAGGCAACGAAACCACTGCGGCTAAAGGCGCCGCGCTGGAAGCCCGCGGCAAGGGCCGTCATGTAAAGGAAAAGGGCAAGGACGCGTTCGGGACTTGACCCGGAATCCTGGACACGGGCTATGCGGCTTGGGCCAGGGTAGTTGATGTTGTGTCGAGGGCTGTCTCGTAGGCGATGGGACTGAGTTGTCCGAGGTGGGAATGACGACGTCGGGTGTTGTAGCGGTTGAGCCAGCGGAACGCGTCGAGACGGGCCTCGCGTTCGCTGGACCAGTGCTTTCGGCCCTGAAGAGTCTCGCGTTTGAACGTTGCGTTGAAGGACTCGGCGAGCCGTTGTCCGCCGAGCTGCCGATCGCGCTCATGGACTGGCGGACGCCGGCCTGGCGGCAGGCGTTTGCGAAGACCCGGCTGGTGTACTGGGCCCCGTGGTCGGTGTGCAGGACCACTCCGGCGAGGCTGCCGCGGGTGCGTTCGGCGGCGGACAGGGCGTCGGTGACGAGGCCGGTGCGCATGTGGTCCGCGATCGCCCATCCGGCCAGGCGGCGTGAGGCGAGGTCGATGACGGTGGCCAAATACAAGAACTTCCCGCCGTTCTTCATGACCACGAGATGTCCGTTCTCAGACCCTCAGGATCCAGTGTCTCGTGTGTCCAGGATCAAGGGGCAAGGCCCGTACCCCTCGGGCCCCGCCCCCCGGCCCCCGCTACCGTCGACGGCGCGGACGGCTTGATTCGTCGGCTTCGCCCTCGTCGTCCTCTTCAGGAACATCCTCCTCGGCGTACTCCTCCTCGCCCTTGGCGTAACTACCGTCGGGTTCCTCTTCGTCTTCCTCAGGCTCTTCCTCCTCGGGCTCTTCGCCTTCCTCGAACTCGCCGCCCTCCTCGTCGTCTTCGTACTCCCCTTCCGCCTCGCCCGCGTCCTGGTCTTCGTCGTCTTCGTACTCCCCTTCTTCCTCCAGCGCCTCTTCGTGGGTGACGACCACCTCGCCGTCTCGGATCTCGCCACGCCAGCCCTCCGGCTCGTCGGTGGTGAGTGAGACATGCCGCAGGAAATGCTTGAGGTCCAGGCGCAGGCGGCGGCCTTGAGCGCGCCACAGGTTGCCGGTCTTCTCAAAGAATCCGGAGGGGTAGTACTCCACCACCACGACGATGCGGGTCAGCGACGGAGCGAGCTCGTGGAAGCTGACGCAGCCACGGGTGGTTCCCTTGGCGCCTTCGGAAGTCCAGACGATCCGCTCGTCGGGTACCTGCTCCTGAACGGTGGCCTTCCAGCCGCGCGTCGAAGGCCCGACCTTGACTTTCCAGTCGCTGGTGGTGTCATCGTTGCGCGAGACGTCGCGAACGCCCTTGGCGAAGCCACTGAAGTCCTCGTACTGCGACCAGTGGTCATACACGGTGCGCAGCGGCAGGCCGACATCAATGAACTCGACGATGTTGATGACCTTCCCGCCGCTCTTACGGCCCTTCTTGCCCTTGCCGAAGATTTGGGAGGCGGCGCCGGTCACCTTGTCCTTGAGGCCACTGAGGCCCTGGCCCATCATCGCCTTCATGGGCGAGTCGCCCTGCAGCATCCGCCCCCCAACACCGGCGACGTCGGAGAGCTTCCCGTTGCCTTGCGCCACGTCCGTGAGCTGATCGGTCACGTCCCCCAACTTGTCCGACGCCTTGTCCGCAAGTTGCTCGGCTTGGGCGCCCAGGAATGACGTCAGCTCTTCGAGCAGCTGGTCCAGTCCCGACTTCGGTTCTTTCGCGCTGGCGCGTTCTGACTGTGCCATGACCTACCTCCGCGTGGACGGCTTGCGGCCTGACGTCTTCTTCGCCGCCGTTTTCCTGGCCGCCGTCTTGCGTGCGGGTGTGCGCGCTGTGGTCTTCTTTGCCGGCGCCGTCTTGCGTGCCGACGTGCGCGCTGCGGATTTCTTCGCCGGCGCCGTCTTACGTGCCGACGTGCGAGCTGCGGTCTTCTTCGCCGGCGCCGTCTTGGCCGCCTTCTTGCCGGCGGTCTTGGCAGGCGCGGCCTTCTTGGTCGGCTGGGCCTTCTTGGCGGCTGCGGAGCGGGCTGAAGGCTTCTCCGCTGAGCCCTTCTTCGCCGCGGTCTTCTTGGCCGCCGTCTTCTTGGCAGGCGCTGCGGATTTCGAGGCGCTCGGCCTCCGCGTCCTTCGGGGCCGGGGCTTTTCCTGAGGCTCTTCTTCTTCCTCTTCTTCCCCCTCTTCCTCCGGCTCGTACGCCTCCTCCGCTTCTTCCTCTTCCTCCTCCGGCTCTTCTTCCTCCTCCTCGGCCTCCGGCTCCGCGTAGCCCTGTTCGTCCTCGTCCTCGTCCTCGTACTCGCCCTCGGTTTCGTACTCGTCCTCGTACTCGGAGGGCTCCTCTTCGTCTTCCCTCTTGCCCGCGCTCGTCAGTTCGAGGGTGCGGTGGTGGAGCGAGTCGGCGATGTCGCCGAGCTTGCGATTCGCCGCGGCTCCCAGAGCCTTCTTGCCCGCGTCCAGGGCCTCGCCCCGCAACTGTTCGCTGATTTCAGCGAACTGGGGTGTCTCCTTGAGCTTGCCGAGGCCCTCCATCATGAGCTGACGCGGCTCAAGGCCGAAGCGGCGGCCGGCAAGGTACGTGGCCACTGTGAGCGCGAGGCGGCCCTTCTTGGTGCGTCCGAGTACGTAGCCCCCGGCCACAGCGGCCGCGAGCGCGTATTTGGTCGTGTCCTGCATGAGCTGTATCCCTTCATCAGGGCGTTTGCGGGCTGTACGTCGCCGCCCAGGAATACCGTCCGGGCCTGCGGACCGTGCGGCGGTGTTCTGCGCCGGCAGCCGAAGAAGCGGCTCCGCTCGGGGGTCTCTACACCGCCCACCCCCACACGGGAGATGTGTCGCTATATGATGACATTGTAGTTTCAGCGAGCGGTGTTCCCCCAGTGGAGTGACCACATGGCCGCAGCAGAACCGACCCGTCCGAGGAGAGCCCGCCCCCGCCCGGCTGAGGACGCCGAGGAACAGAAGCGGCCGTCGTCACGCCGCGCTTCCGCCAGGCGGCCGTCAGGGGCTCTCAACGCGTCTTCGGCGATGCGTTCCGCAGCTGGGCAACTCGCCCAACTCCTCGGGAGGCCCCCCGACTCCGTCTCGTCGCTCAAGCCCACCGAGGACGGCTGGGAGGCACAGGTGGAAGTGGTGGAACTGGACCGCATCCCAGACACGACCAGCGTGATGGCCAGCTACAAGGTCGCCCTGGATCCCGAGGGGCAGCTGGTGTCCTACGAACGAACCCGCCGGTACAGCCGAGGCATGATCGACCGGCCGACCTGAAGACGGGCCGCCCGGGAAAGGAGGCGCCATGACCATGGTGCCGCAGAGCGGCAGCAGCGTAAGCAGGGGCGGAGGCGGCCCAGGCGGCAGCAGCCTCTATGACGTGTTGGAGCTCATCCTCGACCGCGGTCTGGTCATCGACATTTTCGTCCGCATCTCCGTGGTGGGCATCGAACTCATCAAGATCGACGCCCGCATCGTGGTGGCCAGCGTCGACACCTACCTGCGGTTTGCCGAGGCATGCAACCGGCTCGATCTCGAAGCAGGCCGAAAGGCACCCGCCCAGCTCCCCGAGGTCGTCGGAACCATGATGGAAGGCGGGGCCAGCGGCAAGACCAAGGGTGCGATCGGCGGGGCTGTCGAAGCCGTGACTGAATCGCTGACCGGCCGCTCCGCCAAGGAGGAACCGGAGGAAGAACCCGAGGAAGAGCCAGAAGAAGAGCCTGCCCCCAAGAAGCGGCGTCCCGCCCGGCGCCCCGTCCGCCGGGAAAGGGAGTAACCGATGGCGCTCTACGTGTACGCGATCACCGGTAAGGACCATCCCCACCGCCTTGACGGTCTGACCGGAGTGGGCTCCCAGCCCTCACCCGTACGTACCATCGCCGCCGGACGCCTGTGCGCGGTGGTCAGCGACATCTCCGAAGAGATCCGGCCCAAGCGCAGGGACCTCCAAGTCCATCAGGAGGTGCTGGAATCTCTCATGACCGATGCCGTGGTCCTGCCGCTACAGTTCGGCTACTTCGCCTCCGACGATCAAACCGTCCAACAGGCCCTCGAAGAGAACACGGAGAGCTACATCGCCACCCTTGCGCGACTTGACGGTTGCGCCGAGTATCACGTGAGGGCAACCCAGGCGGACGAGGACGAGCTGCTGCGTCAGATCCTTCAGGATTCCCCCGAGGCGAGGGAACTCAACGAGCAGATCCGTGCCGGCGCGCAGGACCCGCAGCTGCCCCTCACCCTTGGGGAATTGATCGCCCGCGAAGTACAGGAACGCCAGGATTCGCTGGCCGCCGGACTCGTACAAGCGCTGATTCCCTACGGCCGAGAGCACACCACCCATCCGCCCTCCAGCCCCGACTTCCTCAATCTGTCGCTGCTGGTGCCCCATGACCGGACAGAAGATTTCCTGACGGCGGAGGCCAGTCTCGCTCAACAGATCGAGAGCGGCGTGGACTTCCGGCTCACCGGCCCACTGCCCCCGTACAGCTTCGTTCAGTGACCCGGCGACCTCCGAACGGAGAAAGGAAGGAGGACACTCACCATGGGACTGTTGACAGGCCTGCTCACCCTTCCCATCGCGCCGGTGCGTGCAGTCGTGTGGGCCGCCCAGCAGGTCGCGGAGAAGGCCGAAGACGAGTACTACGACCCGGCCCCGGTGTGGCGCGAGCTCGCCGACCTGGAGCGGCGACTGCTGAACGACGAGATCGACCAGGACACATTCGACCGCCGGGAGGACGAGCTGATCGACCGGCTCGAGGAGATCGCAGAGTTCCGCCGACAATCTCCCTGACGGGGAAGCGAGGCCGTCATCGTGTCTGAGCCACTACCCAGCCGACTCGGATCCTTCCCGTCCCGAGCCGCCCCGATGCCATACGGGCAGAGCACCTCCAGCCTCGCCGACATCCTGGAGAGAGTCCTGGACAAGGGCATCGTCATCGCCGGGGACATTCGCATCAACCTTCTCGACATCGAACTGTTGACGATCAAACTCCGGATCCTGATCGCCTCCGTGGACAAGGCGAAGGAGATGGGCATCGACTGGTGGGAGCACGACCCCTCGCTCTCCTCGCGTCACACAGGCAGCCCACTCGAGCAAGAGAACCGGCGACTGCGCGCCGAGCTGGAGGCCCTACGCCGTGATCGCCTCGGTGGTGAAGAGTTCCCACCCCACACCACCAGTGAGGAATCCGAGGGAGATACGGGCGGTGGGACCGCACGGGGGCGTAGGCCATGACCACACCCAACGACGCCCTCACCTACGTCTACGCTGCAGCCCCGCTCACGACAGGCCTCCGAGAAGCTCTGATGGGCCTCCACGGGATCTACGGATCCCCTGTCCTGTTCGTCACCGCACCACCCGGCACGGGCGGCCCAGCGCCGCCCCTGGCCTTCGCCACCAGCCACGTACCACGGCGTGACTTCAACGAGAGCGCGCTGAAGAACCACTTCGAGGACCTGGAGTGGCTCGAGGATGTCGCCCGCGCCCACCACGACGTCGTACAGGCCCTCTCCATCCACGCCACAGTCCTTCCCCTACGCATGGCCACCGTCTACCAGGACGACGACCGCGCCGGCCAAGCTCTTGCAGAGCAGCACGACGCATTCGCCGAAAGACTCGCCCAGCTCACCGCCCACACCGAATTCGGCGTGAAAATCTACCTCGCACCCACCGCAGCCCCGGCCGGCACCGGACCCGTCCCCGACGCCAGCGCTGCCACTACTCCGGGCAAGGCATACCTCCAGCGCCGTAAGGCTCAGCACAACGCCAAGGAAGCCGTGTACAGCCAAGCGCAAGAGGCCGCCGGAATCATCGAAACCGTCGCCTCCCGATACGCCTCGCAGCACGTGCGACACCCCGCCCAGAGCGGCACCCTGACCGGGCCCGTCGAAAACGTGCTCAACGACGCCTACCTCGTCCCCGACGCGTACGCGGAGCCGTTCCGGGCCGCGATCGAAGCGGCCGTCGGCGTCTTCGATGGCATTCGTGTCGAAGTGACCGGGCCCTGGGCGCCCTACTCCTTCGCCATGCCGACGGTCGAGCGCCAGCACTCAGCCCCTGGCGAGGAGCACGGCTCATGACTCTCGCGGAGCACGGAGAACCGCTTCCCGGGCGCCAAGTGGCGCTGGTGGACCTCCTCGACCGGTTGCTCAGCGGCGGCGTGGTCATCACCGGCGACATCGTTCTGTCAATCGCCGACATCGATCTCGTCCGGATCTCGCTGCGCGCGCTCATCGTGTCCGTCAGCTCCGAGAACCGCCCAGGCACGGGCGGCCCAGGGGGGCGGCCAGCATGAGTGAAGAACACCCCGAACGGCACAGCGCCCCGTCACCGCATCCCGGTCCCGGCCTCCGTGACGTCGGTGACTCGATGTCGCAAGCCTTCCGGCTTATCCAGGCGCCTCCCACGCCGAACAACACACCCCCGCGCGCAGCTCACCGTATATACACCGACCGCGACACAGTGGAAGAGGACCTACTCAAACTTGTCCTCACCCTGGTCGAACTCCTGCGTCAGCTCATCGAGCGCCAGGCATTGCGCCGCGTGGACGCAGGAGACCTCACAGACGAACAGGAGGAGGAGCTGGGAGCCACGCTCCTGGCACTCCACGACCGGCTGGCCGAGCTGTGCGCCCAGCACGGCTACGCGCTGGAGGACCTCAACCTCGACCTCGGCCCACTGGGACCTCTCCTTCCACCCCGGACCTGAAAACTCACAGACCAAAGCCAGCCCGGATAGCAGTACCCGTCAGGTCCCAACTCTGCATGGAGGACGCACCACTGCCCAGCCGACCGACTGGATAGCTCGGGATGGCGGAGGTGGACACCGCGAACGCCACCCCGCCTGCGCCCAGTGGGTGGTCCCCGCTCTCACCGGGCCTGATGATCACAAGGGCCTCCACCGCAGCGCGGCGAACACCAACCATCCACCTCACAGATCCACTGCCTATGGCGACATGCAGGTTCGCTGAAGCCTCACCTGCCCGAAGTCGAGAACTCGTACCTGGCGCGCTGACGGTGCCCGGCCGGATCTCCCGGTGCCACATGCACGCCCCCGTTCCATCCCACGGGTACGAGGCCGGTGAGGCCGTCTACCGGTTCCCTACCGGTTCCCTACCGGTTCCCTACCGGTTCCCTACCGGCGGGCACCTCCAAGCACCCATACCCTGCAACGCAGCCAGCCTCTTGGCCGTGGCGATCTGCTCCGATTTCGTAGCCAGGTCGGCTCGGACAGCGTACCTACGGCCACCCGCGGCCCTCCAGCTCGACGGGGTGAACTGCAAGCCGCCGTAGTGCCCATTGCCCGTATTGGCACGCCAGTTACCACCGGACTCGCACTGGGCGATCGCGTCCCAGTCGACGCGAGGTCTCGAAGAGTGGGCGGCCGCATCGGCGGAATCGGTCATTGCTGCCTGACATAGGAGCACTGCGCAGAGCAGGGCCAGGATGGTGCTTCCGGTTCGCTGGCTCTCTTGGAAACGAGACATCAGTCCTCCTTCGCTGTCGGTCAGACCAGCCCCGCGCGTCCGGCTAATCCCGCCTGTGGCTGTCGGGCCATGCAGGCAGCACAGCACGCCTCCATGCCGCCTCCCGGCCCTTTCCGACATGCGAACGGCCGACGCCACCCGTTCGGCGGCCGCAGGCGTGGCTGTCGGGCTCACCGTGTCTGCTATGCCCGACCGGAGTAGAGCCCCAGCTCGGCGCCGCGCGTTCAGCCACTCGCCGCGCGATCATTGTGGTGGGGGTCCTTCGACCGCTGGCTCACCCTGAGGATCGGGGCCAGCTCGCACCAGCAACGAAGCCGGTGGCTGTTATGGCCGGGATGGAGAAGCACACCAATGACCAGTCGACATGACGGTAACGAGTTCCTGTTCCCCTCTGGAGAGCCGCCAGAGGGCGTGTACACAGTGGGCGAACCCGGCCAGGTCGACGAGCCATCGGCCCGAGCCGACGGCAAGTCCACTGCCAAAGAGAAGGCCGCCGCGGTCAAGGAACACACCATCGCGAAAGCCAAGCAGGCCACCACGCAAGTCCGTGAGAAGGCTGGCCATACAGCTGAGCTGGCAAAGGGCAAGACACCTGAGCAGATCCTGCACGCAGCAACACAAACCGCAGCGCACGTCCGCGACACCGCATCCCGAGCCGGCCACCTCGCAGCCGACAAAACCCCCGACGGAGTCCGTGAAAAGACTGTACGCACGGCGCACGCGGCAGGATCGAAATGGACCCCACTGCTTACAGCGGGGATCGCCCTCGTCGTCTTTCTCCTCGTGCGCCGCAGTCGGCGGAACCGCTGAAAGCAGCGCACGGCCGGCCTGCCCAAGGGAGGGCGGCGCGACCTACGGGACCCTCCTGAACGGTCGCCCGAAACCTACCCCCGCAGAGTTCATCCGCAGTGCAGCGATGCGCATGCTCGGCAAAGCAGAGGTCGCGCTGCAGTCGGGGGAAGTCCGCGATGGCCCCGTTGTGCATCCACAGCCAGCGGCCATGGCGGAACGGGTGACAGTTCGTCTGCTGGACCGCGGAGCCCGTGGAGGCACGGACGTGAGCGAAGAACAAGGGGGGGCGGACATGCGCGGCGAGCTCTCGCAGGTTGCGGTTGTTCCAGGCCGGTCCGACATCGCGGAAGACCGCCGGCGTTCCGTCGCCGTCCGGGCTGTACCAGCCGACGCCGAAACCGTCGCCGTTCGTCGACTCGACACCCATCCTCGCGTGGAGGCTCTGGTTGATCAGTGAGTGCTCGGGGCGGTAGAGCACGGCGCGAACAGCAGGGGCGAACCCGAGTACGCGAGCCAGCGACACATGCCCACCATGCCCTTCGATGCCTCCCTCGAGCCTACGCGGGGGAGGACCCCCACCCCGCCGCTGCCCGGTCTGGTGGGCGTCCACCTTCACCAACGCATCGACAGGGCGTTTTTGCGGACTGACTGCCAGGTACGTCGGGCAAGCGACTACTTCATCGGAAATTGACTACACGCCGAGCAAGGAGAGTGCTCGTGAGAAGTGGTGCGACCGTAGGGTCGAGGGCGATCCGCGGGGGTTCAAAGGCTTCATCGAAGAACGCGGGCAGGAAACCGGTGGGTGGCGCGGCCGCATCACCCCGGGCAGACCAATGCGGCAACGAACCCCACTGGGAAGGCGGGTAGGCCGATGGACGGATGAGCGCCGCCCCAAGAGGCTGTCAGCCCTCGACGCCGACGGCGTCGTGCGCAGTCCTTCGTGCCCGCCCAGCGGGGCGAGTCCGCTCGTGCGGGGTCGCCCATGTGCTGTTCGCGTTCACTCTCCGTTCCTGCCTTGTGCAGTGGCAGCACGCTCTGTGAAGGCCAAGAGCCCCACGGGCCGGGAAGCCGAGCGCCCATCACGCATCGTCGCCTGCCTCAGTCGCGGGGTCCCATCAACTGGCACCCTGAGTATGACCGGAAAGACACTCCTAGAAGAGGCCCCCGCGCGCGCCTGTCCTGCGGCCGCGTTCATCGGGGGACGTCATGGGAGCGTCGCCGTACGTGTAGGCGGTTCTGATGTGCCCGTCGCGGGCATGGACGATGACCTGTGCGGGGGTGTGCTCCTTGGCATGCCGGCGTGCGGAGTCGATCGCGTCTCTCTGGGTCCGGTGCGGCTCGTGCAGCAGCCGGCGGCCTTCCCTGCCCTCGACCTGCCACTTCACCCCCGCGGCCGCCGCCCGCTCGCCGGACGGTGCGACGTGGTAGACGGTCCGTTTCGCTGCCATCGTCCTTCTCCTCGCTTTTCAAGCGGACTTCCGACGCCGGAACGTCGCCGGCTTCCACGTAGCCGACTTCGTGGCCGGGGCCTTCTTCCCGCCCGCCTCCTTCGTCGGTCTTGGCATCAGGCTCGGGAGTCGCTCGTGATTCGCGCGCACTGGGTGACCACCGAGGTGAGACTGCCATGAGTGCGCAGGAGCTCGCGCTGGATGCGAGCCCCGTTGCCCCCTTCCAGCAGACCGGCGATGCCTCCGCGGACCCGTTCGTCGTCGCCGCACTCGACCAGGACTTCTCGGACATGGGCGTACAGCGCCTGGACGACCTCTGCCGCCGGCGCCTCTCGCATGGTTCCGGGATGGAGGAGGGGGCCGTCGAGGCCCGATCGGCCCGCCTGCCATGCCGCCAGCCGAATCAGGTCCGTGCTGACGCGGGAGGGCGGATCCCCTCCGCGCCAGGACCTGGCGGCGGTCTCGACGAGGGCGCGGACCAAGGCGGCGAGGAGTACGGGCGTCGACGCTTCGAGGCACACGTCCGCCACTCTGACTTCCACCGTGGGGTAGGTGGCCGACAGCCGGGCGTCGAAGTAGATCATCCCCTCGTCTCGCAGGACTCCGGTGTCGAGCATGGCACGGACCTGCTCGTGGTAGCGATCGGCGGAACCGAAGACGTGCATGGGGTCGGCCGAGGGCAGCCTGTTCCACACCCGGCTGCGATAACTCGCGTACTTGCTGTCCTGCCCTGCCAGAAGGGCGAGTTCGCGCTCGTCGCGGTCAGCACGGAGAGCCAGGGCCGGATCCTGTCCAGTACGGCGACACCTTCCTCGTCAGACTCGACCGAGACATGGACGTGACAGCCGCAGGTGAGTTGTTCCTGCGCGGTCAGGCCGAACTGTTCGCCCAGCCACGCGTATCGCTTGCCCGGGTTCAGCGAGGGCTGGGCGGGTAGCGGCGAGGCGGCAAGGGCTGCCACGAGGGCGCCTGCGGATGCGGCGTGCCGACAGGCCTCGGCACGGCACCGAGTGACTTCATCCCCGAGTTCGCCCATCTCCGTCACCGGTTTGGTGGCGAACTCCACCTGTTCCTTCTGCAGTTCCTTCTCGAGGGCGTGTTCTGACGCGCCGTCACCCTCGCGGCTGCCGACCTACGGACCGGTCCGCAGCCGCGAGGACAGCGCCGACCAGAGCGAGGGACTCCCCACTGCGGGCATGCACGAGAAGCAGCTCTTCCTCCACACCCACGCTTCTCATTCGGCCACCGCCGTTCGCCCCTTTCCATGAGCGGGAAGACCTGCTGTCTCACATGGGTGCCCCTGATGTGTTCGTGGGCAACAGCTCTTCGCCGGCCCATCGTGCTCGGCACCCACCGCGGCTCCTCGACCACGGCTCACCGTCGGCGGGTCAGCCCTTGAAGACGTCCTTGACCTTCTCCTTGGCCTGGCGGGCGTCCCCCTTCGCCTTCTCCGCACGTCCCTCGGCGGTCATGCGTTCGTTGCCCACCGCACGGCCCGCCGTCTCCTCGAGCTTGCCCTTGGCCTGCTCGGCCTTGGCTCGGCCCTTTTCCTTGCTCGACACGATCGATCACTCCCTGGGAAGTATTATCAAAACGGTACATATAAGTTCTTACCGGCATTCCGACCGGCAAACCTGGGGAAGCTCTCGACGCCTCTCGACGGGCGGAACGGACAGTAACCATGGCCGCCCCCTCAGCGCCCACCGGATGGTTCCGCTCCGCCGCACGGTCAGCACGGTCTGTTCTCATCAGACGCGAGTACGCGGCAGCCCTGGCAGCACAAGGAAGGGAAGGCGACATGCCTCGTGGATCGAGTCCGAAGCGGGAGCGACAGTACGATCCCTTGAGGGCGAGTCGCCGCCGAAGCGCGTAGGCCAGAGAGCGGGAAGCGGCGCGGCGGCCCCACGTACGACCGACTGTACGAAGAGGCCAAGCGCCGCAACATCTGGCCGATCGTCCATGAACAAGTCCGAGCTGAAGAAGTCCCTCGGCCGCTGACCGTTGCACCGGCCCGAGGACATCTCGCACGCGCGCAGTCCGACCACTGCTGGGGGCGCCGAAATACCCGATCACGAGATCACCCGGCTCTGGCCGACACGGCGGCGAGCGGGCTGTCAGCGAGATGGGCCAGCAGATCGGCGGGATCGCGGTACACGGCGGCGGCACCGGCTTCTTCCAGGTCGGCCCGCGGGATTCCGCCGCAGAGCAGGCCCACGGCAGTCACACGAGCGCGGGTGGCCGCCTTCATGTCCCACACGGTGTCGCCGACGAACACGGCCCGCTCGGGTGGCACCTGGGCCAGTCGGAGGGCGTGCCGGACGGGCTCCGGTGCGGGTTTGCCTTCCTCGACGTCATCGGACGTACTGGTTTCGGCGATGGCGTCGTCCGCGTCGATGGCTCGGCACAGGGCTGAGAGTTCGCTGCCTTTCGCCGACGTGACGAGGACGACCCGCCAGCCGCTGCCGGCGAGCGTGCGCATCAGGTCGGCGGCCGACGCCAGGGCGGGCAGACGGTCGAAGAAGGTGGCGTACAGGGTGTGGTGCGCGGCGCTCAGTCGGTCGTCCTGCGCTGGGTCGCGGTCGTCTCCCAGGAGGTGATCGAGCAGGTCCTCGCCGGGCAGGCCGATCGCCCGGTGGACGGAGTGCATCGGTACCTGGTGCCCGGCTTGGCGCAGTGCCTCCCACCATGCCACCACGTGAAGGTAGTTGGTGTCGGTAAGGGTCCCGTCGACATCGAAAAGCGCGGCACGGTCCATGGTTTCCCTCTTCACAGTTCCCGCAGAGCAGGGAGCAGCTCTGCCTGTGCCCAACGGAGGAAGGGCTCCTGCTGGTCGCCGCCGACTTGGACGAGGGCGATCTCGGTGAACCCCGCGTCGCGGAACGGACGTACCGCTTCGACGAACGCGTGGGCGTCTGCCCCGCAGGGGATGACGTCCGCTACGTCCTGGGGACGTATGTGCGTGCCGGCCTGTTCGAAGCTGGCGGGACCGGGGAGTTCCGCGTTCACCTGCCAGCCACCGAGGGACCAGCGGAACTGGTCGTGTGCCCGTGCGATCGCCGCGTCGCGGTCGGTGTCGTAGCAGACGGGCAGCTGGCCGATACGCGGCCTGCCTGCCCCACCGTGCGTGTCGAACGCCTCCAACAGCTCCCGGCGGGGCTCCGTGGCGATCACCAGGTCCCCGTACCGGCCGGCGATTTCGCAGGAGCGTTCCCCGGACACCGCGATGCCGATCGCAGGGGGGTCCTCGGGGAGATCCCAGAGTTTGGCGTTGTCGACGTCAAAGTGAGGGCCGCGGTGGCTGACCGTGTCCCCCGCCAGCAAGGAACGGATGATGCCGACGGCCTCTTCGAGCATCTCCAGACGCACCGGGGCCGCGGGCCAGCCGGCGCCGATGATGTGCTCGTTGAGGTTCTCGCCCGAGCCGAGGCCGAGCCGAAAACGGCCGCCGGACAGCATCTGCATGGTCGCGGCCTTCTGGGCGATCACTGTCGGGTGGTACCGGAAGGTGGGGCAGGTCACGAAGGTCATGAACGGTAGCGAGGACGTGGCCTGCGCGGCCGCGCCGAGAACACTCCATGCGTACGGCGCATGCCCTTGCGACTCCAGCCAGGGAAAGCTGTGGTCGGACATGACGGAGAAGTCGAAGCCGGCCTTCTCCGCGCCTATCGCGTGGGCGACCAGTTCGCGGGGCCCGGCCTGTTCGGTCATCATCGTGTAACCGAAGTGCGCCATAGACACCACTTTCTTACTTTTCCCCCGTTCTCACGAGTCGACAGCGGCGCCAAGTCACCGACAACCTCTTCCTCTCGCGCACTCCGCAGCCCGCCGTCCCGCGGCCGAGTAGCCCGGATGCGTCGAGCGGCGGACGAGGCGGCCCGGCGCCACAATGGAGCGTGTTCCGACTGGAAGGAGCCCCTCCCGCATCACAGTCGCCGAGCGGGAGACAATCCCGTTCCGGCTTCATCGGAAACGGCGGGCCAGGATTGGGGTCGAGATCCCGGACATGCGTTCCCTCGCCGACAACGGGATCCTCTCCGCGAACTCAGAGATCCGGAGGTTCATGGTGCCCAGTACGGCTCTGGCCTTCGACCCGCTTCCCAGGCGGCTGATCGCCCTGCCCGGCGTGTACCGCCCGCAGGCCGACACCTGGCTTCTCGCGGAAGCCCTATCCCATGAACCCATGGGCGCGGACAGCGACATCCTGGACATCGGCACCGGAACAGGTGCTCTCGCCCTGTCCGCGGCGCGTACCGGGGCCCGGGTCGAGGCCGTCGACGTCTCGTGGCCCGCGGTCATCGCGGCCGGCCTGAACGCCTTCCGGCAGCGACTGCCACTGAGAGTGATGCACGGTGATTTCGAGACCCGAGCCCAGGGCCGGCGCTTCGACGTCGTCCTCACCAACCCGCCTTACGTGCCCTCGGCCCGAGCGCGCCCGCCGTCGCACGGGGCCGCCCGCGCCTGGGACGGCGGCCCCGACGGGCGGGCGGTCATCGACCGCGTCTGCGCGTGCGCGCCGGCCTTGCTGCGCCCCGGCGGGGTCCTGCTGATGGTGCACTCCGGGATGTGCGGTCCACCGGCCACTCTTGCCCGTCTGGAAGCGGCCGGGCTGTCCGCTGGGGTGACCGCACGGGCCTCCGTCCCATGGGGTCCGGTACTGCGTGCGCGGCGGACCTGGCTGCGGAGGCAGGGCCTGGCGTGCGATGGCGACGAGCGCGAGGAGTTGGTGATCATCCGTGCCGAGCACCCCTGACGGCGTGACGCAGGCGGCCACCTCTACGACGGCCCGGCCCTCACCCGGACCCGCACGCCGGGTGGCCATCGACCCGCAGGGCCCGATCCTGGTCGAGGGCCCGGTGGAATTCGTGCTGGACGACGGGACCCTCGCCCGATCCGATCGGTTCATGGTCGCGCTGTGCACGTGTCGCCGCAGCCGTGCGTATCCCTGGTGCGACACCAGCCACCGCCGCCGGGAACGAGCTGTAGCACCCTCCGAGGACAGGAGCCTCAGATGACCCCGTCCAGCACGAGCGTCACGGAATCCGGCCCCCGCCTCGTCGCAGCGCGGGGTGACCTGTCGGGCGCCGTGGAGAGGGCCCTGCGGAGCGACCGGCCACCCGCGTACACCGAGGCCAGCGTCCGAAGGGCGGACCCCTGGGGAGAGGACCTCCAGCTCGCGCTGTACCTGCTGTACGAACTCCACTACCGAGGCTTCGAGGGCGTCGACGACGCACGCGAGTGGGACCCGGACCTGCTGCGTCTGCGACGGGAGAGCCCCCCGCCCCCGCCCCCGCCCCCGGACCCGGACCCGAGGAGCTGACCGTGGCCGGCCTCGACGGCTTCACCGACGTGCTCGACTACCCGATGTACGTCGTCACGGCGGCGGCCGACGGCGAGCAGGGTGGCTGCCTGGTGGGCTTCGCGTCACAGTGCTCGATCGACCCACCCCGTTTCATGGTGTGGATCTCCACCGCCAACCGCACCTACCGCATCGCACGCCACGCCTCCCACCTCGCCGTACACGCCCTGCGCCGCGACCAGACGCAGGTCGCCGAGCTGTTCGGCAGGCGGACCGGCGACGACATCGACAAGTTCGGCAGGGTGGCCTGGCGGCCAGGAGAAGGCGGAGCGCCGGTACTGGAGGACTCCTGCGCCTGGCTCGTGGGCCGAGTTCGGGAACGCGTCGACGGAGGAGACCACGTCGGCTTCCTGCTCGCACCTGTCACGCAGAGCCCACCCGGCCCTGCAAGGCCGCCACTCCTCCGGTTCAGTGACGTCGCGGACCTCCCGCCAGGGCACCCGGCCTGAGATCACGGGACAGAACCTCCCTGCTCAAGCTCCGTTCCCGGAGGCCATGAGCGGAAGGGACGCCTACTCTGATATGGAAGCAATCAGCAGAATCGGAGGACACCATGATCGTCCTCGGCGTCATCTTGCTCGTGATCGGCCTCGTGGCCGGCATCGGTATTCTCTGGACAATCGGGATCATCCTCGTGGTCATCGGTGCCATCCTCTGGATCCTCGGCGCGGTCGGTCACCAGGTCGGCGGGCGTCGGCACTACTGGTAGAGAGTCAGAACAGCCTCAATGCGACCGGGGGAAGCGCCGAACCCGGCATGTCAAACGACTCCGGCACTGAGAGTTCTGCACGTTCACTCTGCCCACCGTCGTCGGTGAGATGAAGCGCTTCTTCCGGACACCGGTTGGGCTGATTATGTTCCCCGCCGACTGCAGGAACTCCGCATGGAGGTGGCGAAAGCCGTCGACGCGCTGGAACAGCGCGAGGGGCACCGTCCAAGCCGTAGCGAACTCGCCGGCGAACTTTCACCTTACCGAGGCCGAAGTCGCCGAGACGAAGCTGGCCGTGAACGCCTACACCGTTCGTTCCCTCGACGCCTTCGCGGGCGACGACCCCCAGACCTCACAGGGCGCCGCCCTCAGCCGCAGCGCCGCCACGGAACCCGCGTACCAGCTGATCGACGACCTGGAGTCGCTGGGACCGCTGATCGCCCGACTCGACCAGCGTGACCGAGAGATTCTCGCCCTCCGCTTCGCACAGGAGCTGACCCAGGCCGAAATAGGCCGACGCGTCGGCCTCTCCCAGATGCACGTCTCACGCCTCCTCGCTCGCATCCTCAGCGAGCTGCGCACCGGCTGCTGCACGATGAGACCAAGGGCACGGACAGGAGGCAAGACCGCGACGGCTGAACGGAGGGCTCCGGCCATCCGGCCAAGGGCCTGAGCGCGGCGCCTGCATGATCAGGGGTGCCTCGCCGCGGCCGTCGGCGCCTGCACGGGTGCGGTGGGACACACAGGCAAGCTGCGGGTCGTGGGTGGATGGGGAACCATGGAGTCAGGCGCCGGATGATCGGCGGCCGTCTCACCACGTGGGCGGAGTGCCTTGGCGCGCCGAGTGCCGCACCCGGAGGGAGTCCCCATGGGCGCACCTCACGACTTCGGTCCGCGGAGGCCCTCGCCCGACGAGCCGGGGCGCCCTCTGGATGCATCTGAGCGCTCGGATTACGAGCGCCTTCGCAAGGACGCCGACCTCCGTCACGGCAGGCTGCGCATGGTGGTCGCCTCCGGGCTTCTCGCCCTGGCCGTACTGCTGGCTCCCGTCGCCGTGGTGGCAGCATGGGCGAGCTCGCAGATCAACGACGTCGACCGCTACGAACAGACGGTCGCGCCGCTGGCCCGCGATCCGGCCGTCCAGGACGTCGTCATCGACCGTGTGACCGACGGAGTGGTCGCGCGCGTCGACGTCCGCAAGATCACCGACGCCCTCGCCGACATCCTGGCCGACCGCGACGCACCCCCCTTCCTGGTCGACGCGGCCAGATCGATGGATGAACAGCTCAAGAGCGGCCTGACGACCGGCGTGCGGTACGTGGTGAAGAAGGTAGTCACCAGCGACGCCTTCGCCGAGGCCTGGGACACTGTCAACCGGGGCGCCCACACCGCCGCGACGAACGTCCTGACCGGCGACGGCGGTGGCGCGATCGAGGTCAAGGGAGACGCCCTCGTGCTGAACGTGGGGGTCGTGGTGGAGGAGATGCAGAAGCAGTTCGTCGGCACGACGATCGTCGATGCGGCTCAGATTCCCGGGGCCGACACATCGATCGTGCTGACAAGGAACGACCAGCTGGGTGAGGTTCGGAACGCGGCCCGCTGGCTCGGTGTGCTCGGTCCCTGGCTGCCCGCGACAGTCGTTGTTCTTGCGGGCCTCGGGGTCTGGGCAGCGCCTCGGCGCCGCAAAGCGGTGATGGCCCTGGGGGTCGGCATCGGTGTGATGATGTGCGCGCTGCTTGTGGTGCTCTCCGTCCTGCGCCAGGTGTACCTGGACGCGGTGGCCCCGGTCGCGAAGTCGCAAGAGGCCGCGGCGGATGTCTATGACACCCTCGTGAGGTTCCTGCGGCAGTCGACGGTGGCGACGCTCGTGATCGCGCTGATCGCCGTGATCACGGCCTATCTGTACGGGCCTGGCCGCGGAGCCGACGCCGTCCGCTCGGCCACCGGCCGGGGCGTCGATGCCGCCGGTCACGCGCTGGCCCGCACCGGGTGGGACAGTGGCCGGGCCGGCGACTGGCTGCGCGCGCACCGCCCCTTGACCACAGCCACCGTGATCGCGGCGGGAACTCTCGCCCTCGTCCTGTGGAGCTACCCCACGCCTGTGGTCGTCGTCCTCGTGTTCCTGTGCGCCGTGTTCGTCCTGGTGCTCCTCGGTGTCCTGTCGGCCGCCACGAACGATGTGGGGGACTCCTGAGCGGCGCGAACCGGTGCCTGACACGCCTGCGACGACGGGGGAACCCTCGCCGTCGCAGGCCGGGAAGAACGGGGGCTCCTTCTCCGCGCTCAGCCGCGGGGCGCTTCGCCCGGGTCGGATGGCAGCGGCCCCGGGTTGAGGGGCCCGGTCGTTCGGGGGAGGGGGAGCGCGAGTGCCGCGGAGCGTGTCCTGGGTGCTGTCCGCAGGCCGCAGCCTGCCGCGCCAGACGCCTGTGGCGGCGTCGCGCCTCAAGCAGTCGCCGACGGGCCTGGGGTCCAGCGGCGGGCGGTGACGTCCGGATCGTCGAGATCGTGCCAGGACAGTGGGGCGGCGCCGGGGCGGGCGCGGACGGCGTAGGGGGCGGAGAGCGGGCGCCATTCCGTCGGGAGAATTGCCGGGACGGTGTCGACGAGGTGTTCGCCGATGAATTCACCGTGCCGTGTCACATGAGCCGGGCATGGGCCGCTTGGCGGATCCGGATGGGGGAAGGCGCCCGGATACCCCACGATGGGGGCCGCCCGGGAGAGCGGTAGGCCAAGGTCTGCAGGGGAGACGAGGGCATGCCGCCCGGCACCGGCCATGGGCACGGCCGTCGCCCCAGCGGAATCAGAGACGCGGCCGCCGTCACCGGCGTCGCCCTCCAGGGATCCTGTCGCGGAGGCAGAGCGCACCGATCCTGCGGCGCCGGCCGGGAGACCCGCACGACGCATACGTGACCCCGAGAGGCGTGATGAAGGCCGTGACCTGGCAAGGCCGCCGGAAGATCGAGGTGGCAACCGTTCCGGACCCGCAGATCGCCGATCCCATGGACGCCGTGATCAGAGTGACGACGACGGGCCTGTGTGGATCGGACCTGCATCTGTACGAGGTGCTCGGGCCCTTCTTGGACGCGGGGGACATCCTGGGCGTTTCCCGGGTGTGGCGGGCTTTCGGCTTGCAGCCGCACCGGTCCGAGACGTTCAAGCTGTCCACGGACCCGTTCTTCGTCGACAAGGTCCATGACGTGGTGGGGCTGTATCTCGATCCGCCGGAGCGGGCGCTGGTGCTGTGTGTGGACGAGAAGTCGCAGATCCAGGCGCTGGACCGGTCCCAGCCGGTGCTGCCGATGATGCCCGGGGTGCCCGAGCGGGCCAGTCACGACTACGTCCGCGCTGGCACCACCACGCTGTTCGCGGCCTTCGACGCGGCCACCGGCAAGGTGATCGGGTCCCTCCACCGCCGGCACCGGGCCGAGGAGTTCAGGAAGTTCCTGAACAAGCTCGACAAGGAGATCCCTGCCGGACTCCAGGTCCACCTGATCTGCGACAACTACGCGACCCACAAGACCGCGGCGGTCAAGAAGTGGCTGCTGGCCCATCCCAGGTTCCACATGCACTTCACGCCCACCAGCTCGTCCTGACTGAACCTGGTCGAGCGGTGGTTCGCCGAGCTGACGAACAAGCGGATACGGCGAGGAGTCCACAAGTCGGTCCAGGCGCTGGAGAAGGACATCCGCACCTGGATCGACTCATGGAACGAAGACCCCAAGCCGTTCATCTGGACCAAGACCGCCGACCAGATCCTCGAATCCCTCGCCTCGTACTGCCGACGAATTACCGACTCAGGACACTAGTGGGGCGTATCCCGGCTCCCAGTTGGGAGATGAGTGGGAGACAAGTGGGAGATGATCATGGCGTGGTGCTGCAATCAGGCGCTAGGAAATGCTAGATAGCGCTACCTGTGCGGCCCTGGTTCAGCCGCCGGATTCGCCCGCGTGCGGGCTCAGGACACCTGCTCCCACCAGCACGAACAGCAGGATTCCGAGCAGGATTCGGTAGATCACGAACGGCATGAAGGACTTCGTGGTGATGAACTTCATGAACCAGGCGATCACCGCGTAGCCGACGCCGAAGGCGATCAGCGTGGCGAAGATCGTCGGGCCCCAGGAGACGTGGCCCTCGCCCGCGTCCTTCAGTTCGAAGACGCCCGAGGCCAGGACCGCCGGGATCGCGAGGAGAAAGGAGTACCGCGCGGCGGCCTCACGGGTGTAGCCCATGAGCAGACCGCCGGAGATCGTCGCGCCCGAGCGGGAGACGCCCGGGATCAGGGCCATCGCCTGACAGAAGCCGAAGATCAGACCGTCCTTGACGCCGAGGTCCTTGAGCGTCTTGCGCTCGCGGACCACCCGGTGGCGCCCGCCGATCTCGTCGCGGGCGGCCAGCCGGTCCGCGACGCCGAGGACGATGCCCATGACGATGAGGGTGGTGGCGATGAGCCGCAGGTCGCGGAAGGGGCCCTCGATCTGGTCCTTGAAGGCGACGCCCAGGACACCGATCGGTATCGAGCCGACGATCACCAGCCAGCCCATCTGGGCGTCGTGGTCGGAGCGCATCGTCTTGTCGGTGAGGGACCGGAACCAGGCCGTGACGATCCGGGCGATGTCCTTGCGGAAGTAGATCAGTACCGCGGCCTCCGTCCCGATCTGGGTGATCGCGGTGAACGCCGCACCCGGGTCTTCCCAGCCGGCGAACGCCGCCGTGAGACGGAGGTGCGCGCTGGAGGAGATGGGAAGGAACTCCGTCAGCCCCTGGACGAGTCCGAGGATGAACGATTCGAACCAACTCATGGGGCTAGGGCCGTCCCGTTATGTACGTGTGCGGTCAGAAGGTCGTGCGCAGCGTACCTTCCCCAGATGACGGGCCCGTGCTCAGGCCTCCTGAGGGGTCGTCGGTCCCGTGGTCGTCCAGCCGGGCGCCCGGACGTGGGCGCGGAGGGACTCGGTATCGGCCTCGCCGCCGCAGTGGGCGCACACGACCCGGGGGCTGAGGACCTCGCCGCAGCGGTGCTCCAGGACGACCGGGCGGTGGTCCGCGTTGAGGTGGCGGTCGCCCCAGGCCATCAGGGTCACCAGGACCGGCTGGAGTTCCTCGCCGGCGGGCGTGGCCCGGTACTCGAAGCGCTGCGGGCGTTCGCTGTAGGGCACCTTCTCCAGAACGCCCGCCTCGACGAGGCGCTTGAGGCGGGCGGTGAGGATGTCACGGGGGGCACCGGTGTTGCGGGCGATCCGGTCGAAGCGGCGCACGCCGAGGGAGACCTCTCGCAGCACCAGCAGCGAGTACTTCTCGCCGACGAGCGCGAGGGTGTCTGCGATCGAGCAGGGGCGGGGGGAGGCCTTCATAGGTCCCAGAGTAGGGCAGCACCGGGCCTGGTCGGTTTGAAAATCCAACTCACTGGGTTACGTTACTGACGAGTGTTGGTCCAGTTCTCCAACTCAGGAGCCAGTCATGCGCGACGCCGTCATCGTCGAAGCCGTCCGGACCCCCATAGGGAAGGGCAAGGCGGGCGGAGCTCTCTCCCATGTCCACCCCGTCGCCCTCCTCTCCCACACCCTGCGTGCCCTGATCGAGCGCAGCGGTATCGATCCCGCCCTCGTCGACGACGTCATCGGCGGCACCGTCGACCAGGTCGGCGAGCAGGCCATGAACACCACCCGCTACGCCTGGCTCGGCGCGGGGTTCCCCGAGTCGGTACCCGCCACCACCGTCGACCGGCAGTGCGGTTCCTCCCAGCAGGCCGTCCACTTCGCCGCCCAGGGCGTCATCTCAGGGGCGTACGACATCGCCGTCGCCTGCGGTGTTGAGTCCATGAGCCGCGTTCCCATGTGGTCCAACGTGCCGCCCGGCGCCGATCCCTTCGGCCCCGGCGTCGCCGAGCGCTACCCCGAGGGCCTCGTCCCGCAGGGCATCAGCGCCGAACTCATCTCCGCCAAGTGGTCGATCGACCGCGAGGCCATGGACGTGTTCGCCACCGCGTCGCACACCAAGGCGGCCCGTGCCTGGGCCGCCGGACTCTTCGACGCCGAGGTCGCCCCGTACGGGACCGCCCGCCGTGACGAGTCCGTACGCCCCGCCACCACCCCCGAGATCCTCGCCGGGCTCCGGCCGTCCTTCGAGGACCCCGACTTCGCCGAACGCTTCCCGCAGATCGACTGGTCCGTCACCGCAGGCAACAGCAGCCCCATCAACGACGGCGCCTCCGCCGTGCTCGTCATGGCCGCCGACACCGCCCGCAGCCTCGGGCTGCGCCCCCTCGCCCGGCTGCACAGCTTCGCCGTCACCGGCTCCGACCCGCTGCTCATGCTCACCGGCGTCATCCCCGCCACCGAGAAGGTCCTGCGCCGGTCCGGCCTCTCCCTCGCCGACATCGACCTCTTCGAGATCAACGAGGCCTTCGCGAGCGTCGTCCTCGCCTGGCAGCAGGAGACCGGCGCCGACCCCGCCAAGGTCAACGTCCACGGCGGTGCCATCGCCCTCGGTCACCCGCTCGGTGCCAGCGGCACCCGCCTCACCACCACCCTGGTGCACGCCTTGCGGGCCCGGGGCGCCCGCTACGGGCTCCAGGCCATGTGCGAGGCGGGAGGCCTGGCCAACGCGATGATCGTCGAGGCGCTCTGACCCGTATGCCTCAGTGAGGCCCGCCGACGGGCTCCGGCGCCGGTCCCGCACCCGGCACCGGAGCCGGCACCGGAGCCGACGCCGAGGCCGGTGCGGGTGCCGAGGCCGGTGCCCGCAGAGCGTGCCGCTTGCGCCAGGCCACCACCGCCGCGGCGAGGCCTGACAGGACGATGAACCCCGCCGAGAAGAGGAACGCGGGCGACCCCGGCGACCCCGCCTGGGCGCCCGCCACCACGTACGCCGCCGTGTTCGGCACCGAACCCAGTCCCGTCGCCACGAGGAACGGCACGTATCCCATACGGGAGACCGCCGCGCAGTAGTTCGCCGCCGCGAAAGGCACCCCCGGGAACAGCCGGATCGCCAGCATCGACCGGAACCCGTGCCGGCTCAGCTGCCCGTCCGCCGCCGTCAGCCAGCGCCCCCGCAGCAGTGGCCGCAACGCGTCCTGCCCCAGGAACCGCCCGAGGGTGAAGGAGATACCGGCGCCCAGCACCGTCCCCGCGAGCGCCGCCGTAAGACCCATGGCCGAACCGAAGAGGGCGCCCGCCGCCAGATTGAGCACCGGGCGCGGCACGAGCGCCGCCGTGCAAGCGCCGTACGCGAGACCGAACAGCAGGACGGCACCCGCACCGTTCGTGTGCGGCGGCCAGCCCGAGGCGAGCAGCCGCTGAGGCTCGTAGAGCAGGACGAGAGCCGCCGCCGAGAGCAGCAGCAGCGTGAGCAGCGAGAGACGCGAGCGCGGCGAGAGCAGGACCCGGGAGCAGCGGACGGCGAAGGAGCCCGGCGGCCGGGGCACGGGAGCGAGCATTCGGGGAGAGTAACGGACGCGTCCGTATGATCGCCGTAACGTGCGTCATGTCCGTCCGGGCCGGACCCGGAGCGCTCCAGGACCGGGAGGCACCATGACCGACACCGCCGAGACCGACCGCGCGGTGGCCGCCGACGCCCTCGATGCCGATGCCGGTGGCATCCCGCCCAGCGAGCTCGCCGACACCGTCCTGGAGCGGCTCACCACCGTCTACCCCGCTGCGGGCAACCCCTTCCGGGCGCAGGAGATGGTCGCGTACATGAAGGGCGTCGCCCCCTTCCTCGGGCTGCGCACCCCCGAGCGCCGGGCACTGTCCCGTACCGTCCTCGACGGCACCCCCCGCCCCGACGAGGGCGACTGCGCCGCCGTCGCCCTGCGCTGCTTCGCCCTGCCCGAGCGCGAGTACCACTACTTCGCCGTCGACTACCTGCGCCGCCATGTGAAGCGCTGCTCATCCGGCTTCCTGCCCGTCGCCCGCCGTCTCGTCACCACCACCTCCTGGTGGGACACGGTCGACCACCTCGCCGCCCACGTCGTCGGCGGCCTCGTCGCCGCCGATCCCGCCCTGGGGGCGCGTATGGACGAGTGGATCGAGGACGAGGACCTGTGGGTGGCCCGTACGGCGCTCCTCCACCAGCTCCGCTTCAAAGAGGACACCGACGCCGACCGGCTCTTCGCCCACTGTCTGCGGCGCGCCGCAGACACCGACTTCTTCCTCCGCAAGGCGATCGGCTGGAGCCTGCGCGAATACGGCAAGACCGCCCCCGGCGAGGTAGGCGCCTTCGTCGCCGCCCACACCGACCGCCTCTCCCCGCTCTCCGTCCGCGAGGCCCTCAAGCACCTCTGACCCGATGCCGACGGCGTGGAACGGCTGAACCACGCGCGCGCGTGGGCGGGCGTGTCCGCCTTCAAACCCCTCCCGGCACAATGAGAGCGTGAACGAGCAGATTCCCGTCCTTCGCGAGGTCGACCACGGCACCGCGCGCCTCATGCCCGACGTCGACCGGGAGCGGGCCTGGCTGCTGACGGTCGACGGTGCGCCGCAGTCGTACGTCGATCTCGACGATCCCGCGTACCTGGAGTTCGAGTACGCGCGCTGGCTCGCGCACGTCGTCGACGGTGTCGCGGACGACGGTGAACCGCTCGACGTCCTGCACCTGGGCGGCGGGGCGCTCTCCCTGCCCCGCTACGTCGCCGTCACGCGGCCCGGCTCGCGTCAGGACGTCGTCGAGGCCGACCGGGGGCTGCTCGACCTGGTCGAGGAGCACCTGCCGCTGCCCGAAGGGTCCGGCATCACCGTGCACGGTGCGGACGCCCGGAGCTGGCTGGAGGCCGCGCCGACGGCCTCCGCCGACCTCGTCATCGGCGATGTCTTCGGCGGCTCGCGCGTGCCCGCCCATCTGACCTCCGTCGAGTACGCGCGCGAGGTGCGGCGCGTCCTGCGGCCCGACGGCGTCTACGCCGCCAACCTCGCCGACGGGGCGCCCTTCGCCTTCCTCCGCTCCCAGCTCGCCACCTTCGCCGCCGTCTTCCCCGAGCTGGCACTCGTCGCCGAACCGGCCGTGCTGCGCGGCCGACGCTTCGGGAACGCCGTCCTCGTCGCCTCCGGCCGCGAGATCGACACCGCCCACCTGGCGCGGCGTGCCGCCTCGGACGCCTTCCCCGCGCGCGTGGAGCACGGCGAGACGCTCGACCGGTTCACCGGGGCCGCGGAACCGGTCCTCGACGCCGGGGCCGTACCCTCACCCGTTCCGCCCGAGGGCGCCTTCGGGATCGGCTGACGGGGCCGCCGGCGGCGCCGGGACAGCGCCGCCGGTCTCCTTCGTGTGCGGACGGCGGGTCAGATTCCGTACGTCGGGCACCAGCAGCACCAGCGCCGTGACGACCGTCATCAGGACCGCTGCGCCCCACAGCGCCTCGCTCCGGCCGAAGGCGCTCTCCGCGGGGCCGGCCACCGCCGTCGTCAGCGGCAGCAGCGCCGTGGAGCCGAACCAGTCGTACGCGGAGACCCGGGACAGCTTCTCCTCCGGGATCTCCTGGTGCATCGTCGTCATCCACGACACGCCGAACACCTCGATCGCGACGCCGCTGACGAACATCGCGGCCGTGAGCCCCGCCGCGTCGAGCGGTACGGCGAGCGCCGCCGAGGGCAGGGCGATCGGGAAGACGCACAGCGTCCCGACGAACAGCATCCGGCGCGGCTTCCAGCGGGTCATCAGGACGGCGCCCGCGACCGTCCCCGCGCCGTACGCGGCGAGCGCGATGCCCCAGGGGCGCGACCCGCCCAGCTCGTCCCGGGCCACCAGCGGCCCGAACACCGACTCGACCGCCCCGATCAGTCCCACCACCACGGAGAACTGGGCGACGATCGACCACAGCCACGGCCGGCCGATGAACTCCTGCCAGCCCTCCCGCAGATCGGCGAAGAGCCCGCCGCCCGGAGCGCGGTCCGGGGTGCCGCTCACATCGAGGAAGGCGCGCAGCCCGCCCGCGACCGCGAACCCGATCGCGTCGATCACGAGGACCCAGCCCGGCCCGACGAAGGCGACGAGCGCACCGCCGAGCGCGGCGCCGCCGATGGCCGCGCCGTGCATGGCCATCCGGTAGACGGCGAAGGCCCGGCTCGCCTGCTCCCCGGTGACGCTGGACATCAGCATGGCCTCGGCCGCCGGGTTGAAGAAGGCCTGCCCGGTCCCGCACAGGCCGGTCAGCAGCATCATCTGCCAGATCTGGGCCTCGCCGGTGAGTACGAGGGCCGCGAAGGCCGCCTGGGAGACGCAGTTGAGGGCGTTGGCGGCGACCATCACACGGTGTCGGGGGACCCGGTCGGCGACGGCGCCGCCGATGAGCAGGAAGACGACGAGCGGCAGGAACCGGGCCATCGCCACGAGACCGGCGTCGCCCGCGTCGCCCCCGGATTCGAAGACCGCCCAGGTCGTGGCGATCAGCGCGCCGTGCGTGCCGAGGTTGGTCACGATCGTGGCGGCGGTGAGGAGGACGTAGTTCCGGCCGGCCCACTCGGGCCGTCGGGTGTGGAGCGGGCTGCGGCGGGGGGTGGCGGCGGGTCTGGTCACCCGGGGACTATCCCTGCCGACGGCGTGCGACGCCAACCGGATACCGGGACGGGCCGTCCTCGGACGGGTCATTTGCTCTCGGCACGGCAGCCGGGCCCCCGGCAGCCGGGCCCCGGCACGCGGGTGTACCGCGCGCCGGGAACCCTCCGCCTCAGGAGCCCGAGGAGAGCCGGACCGTGGAGAGGATCTGCATGATCGTCGCGTCCGGCAGCTCGTCCGCGACGCCGTCGGCCGCGTAGAGCACGAAGGTCGAGAAGTCGCCCTTGGCGTTCTTGAAGGTGAAGGCGATGGACTTGCCGTCCGTCTCGCACTTGTTGCGCTTCTTGACGTTCGGCGCCTTGGCCGTCGCCATGCTGCCGGTGAGACCCGACTTCGTCTTGTACGGCACCGCCTTGGTGATCTTGATGGTGCTCTGCGGCATGTGCTGCGCGTAGCCGCCCCACACCCAGGTGCCGGCCTCGCTGAACGCGGCGTCCGAGGTGTTCTTGGCGCCCTGGCCGCCCTTGGTGCCGGCGGTGCTGAGGCCCCAGGTCTCGTTGGTGCCGTTCTTGTCGGTGTCGAAGGTGCACCACTCGCTCTTGAGGCGGGTGGGGCTCGACATCGTGACGAGCGGGCTGCCGTCGTTCTTCTTCTCGTCCTCGAAGAAGGTGATCGACCCGGGCTTGAGCACCTCCCAATCCGGCGGTACGTCGAAGAGGGTGCCGTACTTCGGGTTGTAGACGACCTTCCAGCCCGGGATCGTCGGCTGCTGGGCGGCGCCGTCGCGCGGGTTGGCGATGGTCGGCGAGGCGCTCGGATCCGCCGAGGGGTCGGCCGACGGGTCGGTGGACGGGTCCGTCGAGGCCGTCACGGACGGCTTCTTGTCGTCGGCGTTGGGCTTCTTCTCGTCGTCCTTGCCGAGCACCAGGAACCCGGTGACACCGGCGGCGACGACCACGGCGGTCGCGGCGACGATCGCGATCAGGGTGGTCTGCTTCTTCTTCGGGCCGTCGGGGCCTCCGGGCTGACCCGGTCCCGGCACCGCGTACTGCGCCGCCACGGTCGGCTGCTGGTACGGGTTCGGCTGCCCGTAACCCGGCTGCTGGCCGTACCCCTGCTGCGGGTAGCCCGGTCCCGCGGGCGGCGGCTGCTGCGGGTAGCCGGGCTGCGTAGGCGGCTGCTGATACGGGTTCGGCTGCTGGTACCCCGACTGCTGGTAGGGGTTCTGATTCTGGTCCTGCGGGTTCTGCTCGCCCCCGGGCGGCTGCTGTCCTGGCCACATGGCCAGTAACCATAGAGGTGCGGGGGCGGCTCGACCACGCCCGCCCCCGGAGCACGCGCGCGTGAAGGTGTCCGCGGGGGATGGCCAAGGCTGCTACTCGTGGGTAACATCATGGTCCATGAGCGCAGACCAGATGACCGTCGGCGAGATGCTCGCCGCCACGGTCCCCATGGCGGGAACCCTCAACCTGGAGTTCCTGGAGACCACCGCCGAGCGGGCCGTCGTGCGCCTGCCGGACCAGGCCGCCTACCGCAACCACGTCGGCGGCCCGCACGCCGGAGCGATGTTCACCCTGGCCGAGTCCGCCAGCGGCGCCATCGTCCTCGCCGCCTTCGGCGACCAGCTGAGCCGCGCGGTACCGCTCGCCGTCAAGGCGGAGATCGGCTACAAGAAGCTCGCCATGGGCGTCGTCACGGCCACCGCCACCCTCGGCCGCCCGGCCGCCGAGGTCGTCGCCGAACTCGACGCCGGGCAGCGGCCCGAGTTCCCCGTGCGGATCGACATCACCCGCGAGGACGGCGCCGTCACCGGCGAGATGACCGTGGTCTGGACCCTCCGCCCGAACGCCTGACCAGGACGCCACGCGCCGCCCCCGCCCCTCCACCGGGTGCGGGGGCGGCCGTGTTCCGGGGCCACCGCCTCCTCGGAGTCGAGGTCCGTCCGTCCCGACCCGGTAGGCTTCCCCAGCGCGCCCGCCGCGGTGCGCGCCGGGCGAACGAGCAGCTGAGCTGCTGATACGGGAGGAACCGCGTTGCACGTCCAGGAGTGGCTGGAGACGATCCCCGCGGTCGCCGTCTACGTCCTGGTGGGGGTGGTGATCGGGCTGGAGAGCCTGGGCATCCCGCTGCCGGGCGAGATCGTGCTCGTGAGCTCGGCGCTGCTCGCGTCGCAGCACGGTGACATCAACCCGTACGTGCTCGGTGCCTGCGCCACCGCCGGCGCGATCGTCGGCGACTCGATCGGCTACGCGATCGGCCGCAAGGGCGGGCGACCGCTGCTCGCCTGGCTGGGTAAGAGGTTCCCCAAGCACTTCAGCGAGGCCAACATCGGGCTCGCCGAGAACTCCTTCCAGAAGTGGGGCATGTGGGCGGTCTTCTTCGGCCGCTTCATCGCCCTGCTGCGCATCTTCGCGGGACCGCTCGCGGGCGTGCTCCACATGCCGTACTGGAAGTTCCTCATCGCCAACGTGCTGGGCGGCATCCTGTGGGCCGGTGGCACGACCGCCGTCATCTACTCGGTGGGCGTCGTCGCGGAGGCCTGGCTCAAGCGCTTCTCCTGGCTCGGCCTGGTCCTCGCCGTATTGATTGGCCTGGCCTCGATGCTGATCGTCAAGAACCGTGCGAAGAAGGCGGCGGCGGCCCGTTCGCAGACGGCGGAGCCGGCGGAACCGGTCCCGGTCGCGGACTGAGCGCGAGCCCGGAACGTACGAGCGGGTGAAGGGGGGCGGCACCCGTAGACGGGAGCCGCCCCCCTTCGCGTCGCCGGAGGCCGTACGGCAGCTCAGCCCTCGAAGGCCTCGGCGTGGCCCTTCGCGAGCAGCAGGTACATCTCGGCGTTCAGCTGGATGCCCGCCTTCTCCTCCTCGGTCAGCGGGCGGCGCACCTTCGCGGGGACGCCCGCGACCAGCGAACCGGGCGGAACCTCCATGCCCTGCGGGACGAGGGCCTGGGCCGCGATCAGCGATCCGGCGCCGATCCGCGCGCCGTTGAGGACGGTCGCGCCCATGCCCACGAGGACGTCGTCCTCGATGACACAGCCGTGCACGGTCGCGTTGTGACCGACGGTCACCCGCGCCCCGATCGAGACGGGGAAACCGGGGTCGACGTGCACCGTGCAGTTGTCCTGGATGTTGGAGTCCTCGCCGATGGCGATGGGTCCGCAGTCCGCGCGCAGCACGGCGTGGTACCAGACGCTGGCGCGGGCACCGAGGGTCACCTCGCCGAGCACCACGGAGGTGGGGGCGGTGAAGGCGGTCGGATCGATCTGCGGCTCCTTGCCGCCCACACCCTTGATCAACGCCTCTGTCATGGTTCGCTCCTGCTCGTCAGCGGTGGTGTCGCGCCCGGGGATGCCCCCGGGCGCACCCTATGCGGTGCTCATGACCGACATCACAGCGCACCGCACTGAACAGGCACGACGGCGCCGACTACGGTGTCGGGGTGCCCAGGAACAGAAACACGTTCTCCTCCCTGTCCGCCTGGCGGCGCCGGGTCCTCGCCCGCGCCGTGCGGAGCGGCTGGCGCTGGGTGCAGGAGACGGGCTCCGTCACCGCGGAGCATCCCGGCGGGCTGCGGTTCCGCCGGCTGGGCGCGGGGACCCGGCTCGCCTTCCCGCAGGGCACCGTCTTCGGCGAGCCGTGGATCGAGATCGGCGAGTGCTGCATCGTCGCCGAGCAGGTCACGCTGACGGCGGGCATGCTGCCGGGCCTCGACCTCGGGACGGACACCGTTCTGACGCTCGGTGACGGCGTCGTCCTCGGCAGGGGCAGCCATGTCATCGCCGACGCGAAGGTGACCATCGGCTCGGACACCTACTGCGGGCCGTACGTCTACATCACCTCGACCAACCACAGCTACGACGACCCCGACGAACCGGTCGGCCGTCAGTGGCCCCGTTCGGAACCCGTCTCGATCGGCCCCGGCTGCTGGCTCGGCACCGGAGCGGTGATCCTCCCCGGCGCCCGGCTCGGCCGGAACGTGGTCGTCGCGGCGGGCGCGGTCGTACGGGGCGAGGTGCCGGACCACTCGGTCGTGGCGGGTGCCCCGGCCAAGGTCGTCCGCAGCTGGGACCGGGACAAGGGCTGGCAGCCCCCGCTCCGTACCCCGGCCCCGACCCCGATCCCGGACCATGTGACCCCGGAACAACTCGCCGCGCTCGCCTCGCTCACCACCCCGGAGGCCGAAGGCGCCCGCTGACGGAGGTCGGTGGGGGCCGGTGCGATTCCCGTACGCGCCTCAGCCGGTGGCCAGCAGGACCGTGCCGACGAGGGCGAGGCCCGCGCCCGCCGCCTGGATCGCGCGGAGGCGTTCCTTGAGGACGCCGAAGGCCGCGAGGGCCGTCACCACCGGGTAGAGGCTGGCGAGTACGGCCGCGACGGTGACCGGCCCGTGCTGGGCCGCGATGGCGTACGTGCCGTTGGCGGCGACGTCCGCGAGGCCGACGAAGGCGAGGGCCGGGAGCGCCGCGCGGATGACCCGGGGGCCGTCCTCAGGGACCGCCCGGCCGCCGCGCCGCACCGAGGCGTACAGCGCGCCGCCGCCCACCAGGACGTTGGTGACCCGCTGGACGAACAGGGCCAGGAACAGGCCGGTGACGGTGGTGGAGGCCTCGGCGATCAGGGCCATCACCGAGCCGAAGCCGAACGCCGCGACCAGGGTGAGCAGGACCGCCTGGCGCTGGACGGGCGCGCCGCGCAGCTCCGGTCCGCCGGCGAGGACCACGCCGAGGATCGCCACCGCGATCCCGGCGAACTGCGCGAGCCCCGGCCGGTCACCGACGAGCAGCCCGACCGAGACGGGGACGACCACGCCGAGCGAGCCGAGCGGGGAGACCACTCCCATGGGGCCGAGCGCGAGTGCCTTGTAGAAGGCGAGCATGGCCGCGGGGCCCACGACGCCCGCCGCGACCGCGTACCAGAGCTGGGGGCCGGCCTCGGTCCAGGCGCCGGTCGTGAGGACGACGGCGCCGAGGACGAGGACGGCGAGGGCCTGGGAGACCACGACGACGGTGAGCGCGGGTATCCGGCGGGTCAGCAGACCGCCGCCGAAGTCGGCGAGGCCCCACAGAAGGCTGGTGGCCAGGGCGAACAGGGCGGTCATGAGGCCTCGCGGGGACAGACGGCAGTACAGTGCAGTGAACCATGGGGTACACCTCACCGTAGTTCACTGCATTGAACTCTGTCATCCAGAATATTGGACGGAATGTGTCGGACCTCGACCAGCTCACGCAGTCGCTCGCCCGGAACCTGAAGCGCTGGCGCAAGGAGCGGGGACTCACCCTGGACGCCCTCGCCGCGAGGTCGGGCGTCAGCCGCGGCATGATCATCCAGATCGAACAGGCCCGCACGAACCCCAGCGTCGGCACCACCGTGAAGCTGGCCGACGCCCTCGGCGTCTCCATCACGACCCTCCTCGACTACGAGCAGGGCCCCCAGGTCCGGCTCGTCCCGCCGGACCAGGCCGTCCGCATGTGGTCCACCTCCACCGGCAGCCACACCACCCTGCTCGTCGGCACCGAGGCCCGCGGCCCCCTGGAGCTGTGGTCCTGGAGGCTCATGCCGGGCGACGGGAGCGCCTCCGACCCGCACCCCGACGGCACGGTCGAACTCCTGAGCGTGACCGCCGGCGTCCTCACCCTCGTCGTGGACGGCGAGGAACACACCCTGCCCGCAGGCATGTCCGCCGTCTTCGAGGCCAACGCGACGCACGCCTACCGCAACGACGGAGCCGACCCCGTCGAGATGACGATGGCTGTCTCCATCCCGCCCGTACGCTGAGACGACCGCCGGGCGGCGTTGCTAGCGTGGCGCGCATGCGCGCACCCATCGGAGCCTTCGACGACGCCCGGCCCGCCCCCGACTGCCTCGACCTGCTGACCGGGCCCGTCGCCGCCGCCGTCCGCGTCTGGACCGGCCCCGTACCGGCCGATCAGCTGCTGTACGTGGACACCGACCCGGCCATCGCCGACACCGCCGCGTTCGTCGAGCACCACGGCTCCGATCTGCTGGACGCGTCCGCGAACTGCGTGGTCGTCGCGGGCAGGCGCGGCGAGACCACCACCCTGGCCGCGTGCGTCGTGAAGTCGGCGACGCGGGTCGACGTCAACGGGGTCGTACGCAAGCATCTCGGCGCCCGCAAGGCCTCGTTCGCCCCGATGGACACCGCGACCGGCGAGACCGGCATGGAGTACGGCGGCATCACGCCGATCGGCCTCCCGGACTCCTGGCCGCTCCTCGTGGACGCCGCCGTCATCGATACCGACTGGGTCCTGATCGGCAGCGGCCGCCGCCGCGGCAAGCTCATCCTCCCGGGCAAGGCCTTCGCCCAACTGCCGGGCGCGGTCGTCCTGGAGGGCCTGGGCGTCCCCGTCGGCTGACACCGCCGGACCGGGAGGCGGGAATCCGGGGCCCGCGACAGCGGCCCCGGACCAACCGGCTCAGCCCAGGCGCGGGATCTCGATGGCGGGGCAGCGAGGGTGTAACTCCCCATGTCATACTGCGATCGGGGAGGATCCTCACCAGGGGAGTGGCATGCAGCGTGAAGACGCAGACGCCCTAGCCGCGCTAGGGCTGTCACCCGAAGATCTAGTGGCGCTGGGGCTCAGTCAGCCTGCAACGGGGGACCCGAGCGAACTCGTCGACCTGTACCTTCGCCGGTCGAAGAAGATGGAAGACCTCACCACCCTCCGCAAGCACCTGGCTGACGCCGTGCGCTGGGCTCGCCAGGAAGAGCTTCAGATCCGGCACGTGTGGTTTGAGCAGCGAAGTGCGAGCAAGCAGCACCTCCGTCGCGACGAGTTCGAGAACGCCAAAGCGGCTGTCCTTGCCGGTCGGTCGCAGTGCCTTGCGGTATGGAAGACGGACCGCCTTGACCGTCGCGGTATGGGCGCAGTGGGAACGCTCCTTGACGAATTGGACCGCCGGCGCGCTCGCCTGGTGTCCATCACGGAGGGGCTGGACAGCAACAAGGGCGGACGCATCGTGTTCGCGATCCTCTCTGAGCGAGCGCGAGACGAAGCAAAGGACATCGCCCTCCGGGTACAGACCGGACTTGACTCTCACCGGATCATCGGACGAGCGCCCGGTGGGAAGCCGCCATACGGCGTGAAACATCTGGGGAACGGGAAGGTCGGCCCGAATCCCGAGGAGTATCCGACGGCGCGAAAGATCGCGGAGGCACTTCTTGAAGGGGATGCTGGAACCGCCATCGCCCACCGGATGACCAGCGAAGGGGAAAAGACACGCACCGGACGTCACTGGTCGGCTAACGCTATCTCTCGAATGGCGCACTCTCCCCTGTGGGCTGGACTCGTCCCGTTCCGGGAGCGTCAAACCGACGAGTACGGGAACCCCCTGGACAAGTGGGGATGGAAAGCGGAGCCGCTACTTGACGTAGAAGGTAAGCCCGTCGTTTGCGGGACTGGCGTCGTGTCGGTGACGGAGTGGTACGCAATCAAGTCCCTTATCGCGAGCCGGACTGTCCGGGGAATCAAGCGTGGGCACGGCGTTAGGTCTGCGGGGAAGATCCTCACCGGGATCTTGCGGTGTCCGCACTGCAAGGTGGGGCTTGTCTCCGGCGGCGAGTCGTACAGGTGCCGTACGCGCATGGAAGGCGGCGAGACCGCCTGTCCCGGAGCCCGAACGTCGGCGGCGCGGGTTGACTTCGCGGTGGGGGAGATGTGGGTAACCCACGTCTCCGCACTGGAGCCAGAGGACCCTGTTCTTCACGAGATCGGGGCTCGATGGCTGGCCTACCAGGATCCTGAGCGTGCCGAGCGTAAGCGTCACGTCGTGGCGGCGCTGGAGGATGCGGAACGGAGGCTTGCGGAACTGGACGACGCCTACTTCGTCAAGGGGCGCATGCCGGAAGAGCGCTACTCCCGGATCTCTTCGGCGCTCGACGAGCAGATCTCATCGCTCCAGACGGAGCTGAAGGAGCTGAAGCGGCAAACGGACCTCACGCCGCTACTCGATGGGTCTCTCCTGGCGGAGGCGTGGCACGCTGCGACACTCGCGGATAAGCGAATGCTGCTGCGCTGCGCCATCGACGAACTCGTCCTGTTGTCCTCCACGGGACAGGGTGACCGTCGGCCAATCCACGACCGCCTCCGAGTGAAGTGGGTGTCTGTCGACGCTCCGAGCGACACGGACTGACGCTAGACACAGGAGTGGCCCCGCTATCACGGGGCCACTCTGCGTTGCTCAGGAGTTCGGCGGTCGCTCTGGCAGCTTCGCGCCGGGCCGGCCGGTGAACCACTCCATATACCGGCGCAGGACTGCGGAACGGTCGCTCCCCGATGCCTGGACGGCCCTGTCGAAGTCGTTCCAGAGGTCGTCGTCGATGCCACGGAGGCCGCGCACCGGATGCTTGTGTTGGTTAGCCATGACTCGATGATGACAGGTGGTTGACCACCTGTCGACCGTGTGCCATATTCGAGGTGGTCAACCACCCGTGAGTAGCGGGAAAGAGTGCAGCCCCGGTGTTCCTCTGGCCGAGTCCCCGGGGCTGCGCACTCCAGTGAAGGAGCGGTCCAGCATGGCACACCCTCGTATCGACGTCGCCACCCTCACCCCCGCGCAGCGCGACGGCGTGGCCTGCGCCGTCTGTGGCGACGAGCGGGGCCAGATGATCCCCGTCGGCGTCCTGGAGGGCGGACAGCTCTTCGCCCACCCCTCCTGCGTCGCTGGCGGGATCACGGAGGACTGCATCTTGGTTATTGGCGATGTGACGACGCCGGAGGCGCTCGACGAGACGACCGCTTTCGCGTCTGACGTCGCGGACCGGCTGAGGATCCCCGCGCGGATCGCCTTCGGCATCGACTACGACGTCCGGCAGTACGAGGGTGCCGTGGTCCTGGATAGCTACCTGGACAGCGTCGCGAGTGCGGTGCTCGCTACGGAGGCCCGGGAGGCTGACATGTTCTGCCTCGACGTTCGGGAGCTCTTTACGCACCCCATCGACGACATGTGCGGACACTGCCTCGCGGAGGGTGCCAAGCCCTACCTTGTCGGCGACACCTGGACGACCAGCGTCTGTGACGACTGCGTGGCCGTGACGCTCGCCGGAACGGCGCGGGTTACCCCCCTCGTCGCGTAACACTCCGTAGTCGAGCGAGCGGCCTTCCGTCGACCGGGAGGCCGCTCGTTGGCGTTCCGGTCGACCTGGGGTTGACGTCGAGCGGCGTCCTCGTCGTCCGGCGGGGTCAGTTCGCGCCAAACCTCGTCGAGACTGGCATGGCCCTGACCTGCACGTTCGTTCCCCAAGGGGGCGGAAGTGTCGTTTCTGGCCCCTACTTCAACTTTTCTCTAACGCGTCTTAAGAGAAATGGAAAGTACTGGTTAGTTCGCCACTTTGGACCCCGGTTTGGCACGGGCGCCGATTCGACGTCGAGCGCGGGCGGCGGGCGAGGCGGAGGCGGGGCGGCGGAGGCCCGAGGGATCCCGTAAAGGGCCATCAGGGGGCCTGGGGGGTCCGCCGGGTAACCGGGTCCATTCCAGGTCGTGGAAGCCGCAGAGGGGTGCACGCAGGCGTTCGGGGCTTCGGGGGCCCAGTAGGCCGGCCCGTGACGTCCTTCGGAGCATCGTTACGCAGCGTGGTTGCACACGTCGCACCAAACATTTGCGCTCTACCCCCACATAACTACTTCGGGAGCGACGCGTAGGGCGTCGCTCCGCGACGAAGTGAGGATCACTGTGTACGACAGCACCGGAGCCCCCGCGCTCCGCCGGGCGCGCCGTGGGTACGAGGCCGAGGAACTGGCACACCTGGCACTGGAGATGGAGGCGGACGGCGCCTACGTATCTCCCGGACGCATGCCGTGGCGTGGCCTGAGCGGGTACGACCCGCTTGACGACCTGTCCGACGAGGAGTTCGGCGCCCGAAACTTCGAGGACTGGGAGGACGCGGGGTGCGACGAGGAAGACCGTCCGAAGCGACACCGGCCGACGGGTCGCGCCTACGACATCGTTCCGCCTGTCGTGGGGGAGGTGACGGTTCGCGTAGACCCTTCGATCGCGGAGGAGTTCGCCGAACGTCAGGCGCGGGCGACTGAAGGGGCCTCCTGGAATACGGACGGCGGGCACGTCACCGTAGAGGGGTCCTTCAAGGTCTGGCGCGGCACGTGCCTGCGGTGCGACGAGGAGTTCGTCCAGCGTCGTCCTGCGAGTCAGCGTCGACGCTGGCGCCGGCTGTGCGGAGACGAGTGCGCTACCGAGTGGCGCAAGGCGACCGCCCGGGAGCGGATGCGGACTTTGCGGGCGGAGGATGCCGCCTGACGTTCGCTTTACAGGTGTTAGTGGGGAAGGGTGTCGCACAGTCGCCCTTCCCCCGTCGCGCTGCGTCGCCGGCTGCCTTTCCCGGCTGACGCTCCGCCCTCTGCGACGTTGAGCCGCTGCATGCCGCGAATCTCCTCCGTGGTCCGGCTGGTTCCGTCGCAGGGGGCGACGACTTCAGGCGTCACCCATGTCCGGGTGGCGCCTTCTTCATTTGCCCGCACCCGACAGAACGGCGGGACGACAGAACACCCGGAGACCCCATGCGATACCGCGAAGTGCAGCCGCCACCACATCGGACGTGCCCCGACTGCAAGCGCAGCCTTCCTGTCACGTCTGACCACTTCCACAAGGACAGCCTTCGCGTCGACGGCTTCACCCGACGGTGCTCCGACTGCCGCAACACGGCGGCTCGGAACACCTACGCGCAGGACCCCGAGAAGTTTGCTCAGCGCGTCCGTGAGCGTCGCCAGGAGCGCACGGCTCACTTCGAGTCGATAGGCCGCTACGAGGCCGTCTGAGAGGCGCACAGCTCAACTCCCAAGCCCCTGCCGCCCGGTGGGGCTTTTGTGTATCCCCAGAGAGGCAACAGTGACAACCATCAATCCTGATCTGGAGGCCGCGCTCGCCACGGTCCCGGAGATCAAGCGCACCGCCGACCTTCACGAGGCTGCCAAGCGACGTCTCGCGCGGCACGGTGCTGGCGAGGAGCCCCACCGCGCACGAGACCGCGTGATCGACGAGGCGGTTCAGTCGTTCGCGGCTACCGGCCGATGGCCATCTGACATTGGCGAGCGAGCGGCGACGGCCTACGCGGACGGGATGTCGTGGGAGGCGGAGCGACGCGCGCTGAAGCACGCCGTCGAGTTCACGGAGGACCGTGCAACCGATGCGTTCGAGACCCTCGCACCCGACGCACTCGCGCACCTTGCGGGGCGCTTGGCTGATGTCCTGAGCGAGGCTCTCGCGGCCTCCGAAAAGCTCAGCGGAGCCAGGAGTGCGGAGGAGGCAATCAAGGCCGGAGGCGGCGCCGTAGAGGCGTGGGGGCGGCTTCAGGGGTGCGTCTCTGACGTCGCCAACGTGCGTGCGGCGCAATGGGCGTTGCTGACGCCGAAGATGCGGCGCGGAGAGCTGCCAGGAAGCAACGAGGCGCGCAATCTAGCGACGCGTTGGCGCACAGCCGGCCACGGTGAAGTGCGGAGGGCCCGAACCGACGACGTACCGGAGTTTGTGCGGGACGCCGCGCGGTCCAAGGCCTACTCCGTCGCTTCGGTGCTCTGGCTCGCTGAGAGCGGCGCCGCCTATGTCCCAGAGTCGTTCGAGGAGCTGGCGGAAGAAGTCGAAGCCGCCACGCCGGCCCCGGTGGTCTACGACGACCACGGACCCGTGACGCTCCGGGTGACCGAGACGCTTATCCCCACGCCGAAGGCCCCGGACGTGTACCCGCATTCCAGGACGCCGCACATGGACCACAGCGCCCCCACTCCCAAGAACCCCAAGCCCAATGCGACCCCGGGCGACCCTGTGACGCCCACCTGGCGCTACTGAACAAGAGAGGTACCGAGAGATGGAACCCGAACAGAACCCGCAGCAGCCGCACCCCGCAGAGCTGGAGCTCATGAAGGTGCGCGCCGGCATGGCGGCTGGCCTGACCTTCGAGCAGAGTGCCCGACTCCAGGGTGACACCGTGGAGGCGCTGACGGCAGACGCTCAGACGCTTGCCGCGGAACTGGGCGCCGCCAACCAGACACCGCCCGCCCCGCGCGTCGGTGGCAACCGTGGATCCGACGTGGGAGGCGGAGGCGGCACCGTGGCGGCCGGCGCGGAGGAGTACCGGCGCAAGCACCCGAAGCGCGAACCGCGACCCCTGCCGACCGAGGAGCAGCAGCGCCGTAACCCCTGGCAGACCAGCGGCTACACGATGGGGTCCCGGTGAACATCAACGTGCACGACTACGTGCAGGCCATCAAGGCGCGCGCCGTCGCGCTCCATGGCACAACCGTGAGCGTCGAGCTCAGCGGTGGGAAGACTCTCGTCGGGACCCTGGCTTACGCCGTCACATCTGACGCTGCCGGTTACGAGAAGTACCCGGACGTGCTGACAGTGACAGTTTCGACGAAGGCTCAGACTGTCCGGGTTGACCGGATCGACGCCATCGGTCAGGGCTGACGGATCCGCACTGTCGTCACGGCGAGCGAGCCAACGCAGGCGTGCGCGCTGCCATAGTGCGGCGCCTGCGCGGTTGACGAGCAGTTCAAAGAGAAAGGTGACCAGGAATTCCACGAGGACCCCATACGCAACAGCGGACATGGTTGCGGCTCGGTGCGTCCGAGCGTCCACGGGGGTCCACGCGTGGTCGGGGCTGAGATACACCTCAGCAATCAACACACTAACAGAGAGGGGGTCGTTCATGCCGTCACGTGGCAGACCTGGCCCACGGCCAAACCCCAACGCTCCGCGGTCTCGTCACCGCCCGGACGAGCGGCCCATCACGTACCTGCCGCCCGACGGGTGTCAGGACGAACCGCCCCCGCTGCCTCCGGGGCGCGCGTGGTCGGAGGCGGAGGAACATCACTGGCGCGAGCTGTGGTCCTCGCCGGCGGCCGACGTATGGGAGGACAGCACTTACCCGGCCATCGCCGCGCTTGTCGTGGCGACGTCGACAATCCTCGGAGGCGGTCGCATAAGCGCTCAACTCATCGGCGAACAAAGGGCGTTGATGAACGACCTAGGTCTGACGCCGGCGTCCATGGAGCGTCTGCGGTGGGTCGTCGGTGAGCCACCCTCCACGGTGCGGGGTGACTGATGGGACGTCGTGAGCAGCGCGCGCAGCGCAAGCGCGACGAGGCGCGGGGCGTGGATGCGAAGACGGGAGAGATCCCGGAGTATGCGTGTCCGTCCCGCCTCCTGGCGCCTGCGGTGGTGGAGGAGTGGCTCACGGCGTCGGAGCTGGACGCGCTAGCCGACGTCGACGCCATCATCCGCGCTCGCCGACGGTGGAACGACGCGCGCGACGCGTATGCGATGTCCATCGACGAGGACACGCGCCACTTGCGAGCCCGCGCCACTCAGCTCTGCGGCCCGACGAGCCGACCCGTGTGGCGCGACGAGCTAGGACAGCCGTGGCACACGCGACGCCGGTAGCAGCGCTCTGACCTGCACATACCCACCCCATGACCCCCATCGGGCCGTTTTAGTTTGACCGAAGAGGTGCTGGTCCTCGCTCCGTATCTGCGACGCAGATGGTCTACGAGGGAGTCCGACAGGGGCCCCGTGGAGGCCTCCAGGCGCCCGTCAGGGGCTCCGGCAGCGTTCGCGCACGGTGGATCGAGCCCGCTCGACGATCAAGGACCCTGCGTCGACGCCCGAGAAAGTGTGACATCGCCGCAGGTCAGAACCCATATAGCCGTTACATCCCGAAGGGCCCGTAGCCGATGCGCTGCGGGCCCTTCGGCGTTCCCAGACTTTTGAGAGGTACCGATGCCCGCTGACCCGAACGAGCCGTGCGCACGCGACGGTTGCACCTTCCTCCCCATGCTGACGATGGTCGGCGACGTGGGGTTGCCGACCGTGCATTGCAGTCACGCGTGTGCTGACTACACGTGGCTGGAGCGCACCCTTGCCACCGCCCCGGATACAGCGCTGACACCTATGGCTGAGGCAGGCATGGAGAAGCTGCGCGACGCGCTCGACGCACGGCGTGAGCCCACCGATATCGGCCCGTTGGTGGAGCTCTGATGGCGATAGACCTGGACATCGTCGGTAGCGCCGGCGTCGACGTTGTACCGATCGCACCAACCTTCCATCAGAAGCTGGAGCGCATCGTCCTGCCCGCCGCTCAGCGCGTGGGCGACGAGGCCGGACGAATCATCGGCGACCGCATGAGCGACGAGATCGCTCGACGAGTCGCGGCTGCGCTGCCTCAGGCCGTTCAGGCTGGTGGGCAGGCAGCACAGCGAGCCGCGTCCCGTCAGGGATCGGACACAGGTGGCGCCTTTGCGAGCAGCCTCCGCCGCAAGCTAGAGCTTGCCTTCAAGGCCATGCCGAAGCTCGATGTCCGTCTCTCCGATACCGGGGTAGACGCCGAGCTTGCCCGCCTCCGTGCCCGGATGGAGACCCTCTCCGGAAAGCGCATCGGGATCGACGTCGACGCGACGGCCGCGGAAGCGGAGATCCGGGCGATCGACTCCGAGCTTCAGCGGCTTGGAGCGTCGCACCCGAACATCGCCGTGCGCGCCGACACGGCTACGGCCCGCGCGGCACTTGCGGAGATCCGCGCCGAGATCGCAGCCGTTGACGCCGCTGACATCAACCTGGACGTCGACGTAGACACGAGTGGTGCCCGATCGTCGCTGATGGCGCTCGGGATTCAGATGGCCGTCCTGATGGCCATCCCCGTCGGTCCGGTCATTGCTGCCGGCCTCGGTTCCGTGGTCGCGATGGCGACGGCTGCGGGTGCTGGCTTCGGTGCTCTCGCCCTGGCGGCTGTTCCCGCCGTGAAGGGTGTGACGGAGGCACTGAAGGCGCAGACGGCCGCTCAGGACGACGCCGCGAACGCCGCACAGCGTGGCTCTGCCTCGTCGGCCCGAGCTGCGCAACAGGCCGCGTCTCAGGCGCTCCAGCTTGCTGGCGCGCAGGCCTCTCTTGCGACGGCTCACCGCAACGCCGAGCGGCAGATCGTCCAGTCCAGCCGGGCGATCGAGGACGCGGAACGGTCCCTCGCGCAGACCGGCATGCGTGCCGCTGAGCAGCGCCGCCAGGCGGCCGAGAGCGTCGAGCGTGCGGAGAGGTCCCTTTCCGACGCCAAGCGCGACGCGCTGAAGGCGGAACAGGATCTCACGCAGGCGCGCGAGGACGCAGCGAAGAAGCTGGCCGACGAACGTAAGGCACTTGCGGATCGTCTGGAGGATTCATCCTTCGACGAGCGGGCGGCCGTTCTCCGGGTCACGGAGGCGCAGGAGGAACTCTCCCGCGTCATGAAGGACCCGAAGGCGACAGCCCTTCAGCGTGAGCGTGCTCAGCTCGCGGCCGACGAGGCGGAGCACGCACTCAAGCGGCAGCGGGAGGAAATCAAGGATCTTCGTAAGGAGATCCTCGTCCAGGCGAAGGCGACCGTCGACGGCGCCGACGAGGTGAAGCGCGCACACGAGCGTGTCGGTGATGCGCAGCAGAAGGTGAAGGACGAGGCGAAGGCGCTCGCCGGCGCACAGCGGGACGCGGCTCGCGTTCAGGTGCAGGTGGCGCAGGATCTTGCCGACGCCCAGCGCCGTGTGGCGGACGCCGTGGAGAACTCGGCGAACGTTCAGGTAGCGGCAGCCGAGTCCATTGCGTCCGCGGAGCGTGGCGTAGCGTCTGCCCGCCTGTCGGGTGCTGCTGCGACGTCGACGGCGATCACGAAGGCGCAGGAGTATGAACGTGCTCTCGCGAAGCTGACGCCGGCGCAGCGGGACCTCTTCGACTCGATCGCGGGCCCCAAGGGCATCAAAACCGCCTTCAAGGACTGGTCGACGGCTCTTCAGCCGCACGTCCTCCCCATCTTCACCCGCGGCGTGGACGGCGCGAAGGCGTCTCTTCCCGGCCTGACACCGCTAGTCATTAGTGCTTCTTCGGCGGTTCAAACGCTCATGGACAAGGCGTCCGCCCAGCTGAAGACGCCGTTCTGGCAGGGCTTCAAGAAGGACCTGGAGGAGAACGTCGAGCCGGCGATCGTCGGTTTCGGCGTGGCCTTCGGGAACATCCTGAAGGGCGTAGCGGGAATCATTGACGCCTTCCTCCCCAAGATGGATGGCATCGCATCCCGGTCGGACTCCATCACGGAGAAGTTCGCGAAGTGGGGGACGAGCCTCAAGGGCTCTCCGGAGTTTGAGCGGTTCCTCAACTATGTGAAGGAGAGCGCTCCATCCGTTGGAGCGCTCATCGGGAGCGTTTTGACGGCGCTTATCACGACGTCGCAGACAATGTCCCCCGTTTCAGCCGCGTTGATCGCTGTCGTTAAGCCCCTATTCGGCGCCGTTTCTTGGTTGGCAACGAACACGCCGGGGTTCGTTCAGACGTTGTGGGGGCTTTGGGCTGCCAGTAAGGCAATCAGCGTCGGAATGGCCGCATTCGGTGTGGCTATGGGCATCTTCAACACGGCCGTTGCGCTCGCAGCGATGGAAACGTGGAGTTGGTCCGCGGCGCTTGCAGCGACGGGAATTATCCCACTCATCATGGCAATCGTTGTAGTGGTGGCCGCACTCGTCGCAGGCGTCATCTATGCATACGAACACTGGACCTGGTTCCGTGTCACCGTTGACACGGTGGTAAACGCCATCTCAACAGGTGTGTTGTGGCTGTGGGAGACTATCCTGAAGCCTGTCTTCGGCGCCATTTGGTGGGTGCTGAAGAAAGCCGGTGACATCGCGGTATGGCTGTGGGAGCACGCGATCGGCCCAGCTTTCCGGTTCATCTGGGAGGCCGCGAAGATCCTATTCACGATCCTCGTCGTGGGAGTCCTGACGCCGGCCTACCTTGCCTTTAAGGTGCTGGGCGTCATCGGCCTATGGCTGTGGGAGAAGGTAGTCCGTCCTGTCTTCCGGTGGATTGGCGACCTCGCGATCTGGCTGTGGGAGCGGGGGATCAAGCCCTCCTTCGGCAACTTCGTGCAGATCCTCAAGGCCGTCGCGAATATGGCGATGTGGGCTTGGGAGAAGGTTCTCCGGCCCGTCTTCGGCTGGATCGGCGACAAGGGTAAGTGGCTCTACGAAGTCGCCCTGAAGCCCGCCTTCGACGGCATCAAGTCTGCTATCAAGTCCGTGGCCGACTCCTTCGGCTTCGGAAAGGATTCCATCAAGAAGGCATGGGATCAGGTAGCGGAGATCGCGAAGAAGCCCGTTCGCTTTGTGATCGACAAGGTTTACAACAACGGGATCGTTCCGCTGTGGAATCGGGTTGCCGCTATCACGGGCGTCGACGACCTGAAGCCGATGAGCCTAAAGGGCTTCGCGCGGGGCGGCATTCTCCCCGGGCAGTCGACGTGGAGGCAGGGAGACGATCAGCTCACTCCCATGCGGCGTGGCGAAGGCGTCTACGTCTCCGAAGCGATGCGCGACCCGTATGAGCGTGCCCGTCTCTTCGCCGTCAACAAGGCGGCCATGAGCGGTCAGTCCCTCGGCCAGTTCCAGGGCGGATACGCGGAGGGTGGCATCGTCGGCTGGCTGAAGGACAAGGCCGGCGACGCGGGTGACTTCTTCTCCAACCCGCTCGACGTCTTCGGCAAGGCGCAGCGCCTCATCACGGATCAGATGAAGGGCATCCTCACCAATCCGTGGGCGCGCTCGCTGGCGAAGATCCCCGGGAAGATGCTCGACGGTCTGAAGAGCAAGGCGCTCGACTTCCTCGGCTTCGGTGCCGACGGGAGCGGAGGCGGTGGCGGCGCGTGGACGAAGCCCGTCGACGTTCCGTTCGGCACCCCGTTCGGCAAGCGTGGCTCGATGTGGTCGTCCGGCCGACACACCGGTCTCGACTTCCCCGCAGCCATCGGCACCGCGATCCGTGCCGTGGCCGGCGGACGAGTCAGCTCGTCGGGCAGCACCGGTCCGTACGGCATCCACGTGACGGTGGACCACGGCGGAGGCTTGTCCTCCCTGTATGCCCACATGTCCCAGATGCTCACGGCCGTGGGCGCGCCAGTTTCCGCGGGCCAGGTCATCGGCCGAGTGGGCGACACAGGCAACGTCACCGGCCCTCACCTCCACCTGGAGGCACGCCGAAACGGGACCTCCATCGACCCCATGCAGTTCCTGACGGGCGGTGGCGGGGGAGGTAGTGCGCGGGGTGGCGTCGAGCGCTGGCGCGGCGTAGTCCGACAGGCACTCCAGATGACTGGCAACCCGCAGCAGTACGCGGACCTGACGCTTCGGCGGATGAACCAGGAGTCTGGTGGCAACCCCAACGCCGTGAACTCCTGGGACATCAACGCGAAGAACGGCACGCCGTCGGTGGGCCTCATGCAGCTCATCAAGCCGACGTTCGAAGCGTTCGCCGGCCACATGCGCGGCGTCGGCCCGAAGCTCCACGGCGTCTCGACGAACCCCCTGGCGAACGTCTACTCGTCGATGCGCTACGCCATGAGCCGCTACGGCTCGCTCCCGACGGCCTACAACCGTCCGGGCGGCTATGCAACGGGCGGCTTCCCGGGCGTCGGTGAGCTGGCGTGGGTGGGCGAGAACGGGCCCGAACTGGTCCGCTTCCTCCATCCGACGCAGGTCTACAACAACCGCGACTCGATGGCCATGTCCCGGCAGATGGCGACGGTTCAGCCCGGGGGAGGACGTGGCACTCCCAACATCGTCGTGGAGTCCCGCACCTTCCTGGGAGACCGCGAGCTGACCGACATCGTGCGCACAGAGATCGACATCCGCGACGCCGACACGGCGCGCGTACTCACCTACGGACGCAACGTCTAGTGCACAACCCCACGCGCCCCGCAGCTCCGACATGGAGCGCGGGGCGCCCCCTTACTTCGAGAGGCAGTACAACCATGGACACCACGAAGGCGGTCAAGGCTCAGTCGACGACGTGCGGTCACTGCGGGGCCGACGTCCCACAGGTGGCTGGAGCTGGGCGCCTGAAGCGCTACTGCTCAGCAGAACACGGACGACTGTGGCGACGTCGCGCGCGGTTCTTCGGGTGGCTTTAGCGTCGGTCAGCCAAGGTACGGCGCTGCACGGACGTCGAGGGCATGCTGAACCCTGAGCCGCTGAGTGTGGTGCATGGGCAGGCTATCGACGTCCGACGGCGCCACGAACCGGAGCTCCGTGGACTCGTCAGAGATTTGCAGCGTGCCGCCGGTCACCTGCGCACGGAAGCACACGTTGAACTGGCGCCGAACTTCCCCGTCGCTGTACTCGATGACATGACGAGGATCCGTGTACGTGCCGACGAGACCTGTCACCTCGATGTCGAGTCCGGTCTCTTCCTTGACCTCTCGGACGGCTGTCCCGGGGAGGCTGTCGCTCAGCTCCATCCCACCCCCGGGAAGTGCCCACAGTCCGCTGTCGGCACGACGCTGGAGGAGGATGCGCCCCTCATCGTCAGTGACGAAGGCCGAAGCTGCCACAACCATGCTGTTGGGCTTCGGGGCGGTCGGGTCGTCGTAGTACTCGCGGCGGGCCATGACGTCAGCCTGCCACGGGAGCCCCGGTGGCCCATACGGCGTCAAAGCTCTGGGCGTAGGTGTCGAACATCCCGCCATCGCCACTCCGGCGGAGGTGCCACACCGGGGCGGCGTATGCGTTGGCACCCCAAACGTGGGCGTTGACGAGGCACTGATCATCAGCGCGATAGATGCTGTTGTAGAGCGTCGTACCGTGCGTCCGGATTTCGACGTTCTCCATCCCGATCAGCGACCGGTAATGCATGAGTGCCAACCGACACCGCGACTCAATGCCGTGACCGAACCGCTCTTCCTGGCCCCGCTGTTGAACGTTCTCACTGTCGGCGTCGCCAATGGCGATACGGATCCGGCAGCCGTCGGCGGCGCGTTCCCTGAGTAGCTCGTTCAGCCGCGGATACGCCTCATGGAGGAATACAGCGGCGTAGACGAGTACGTCGATGTGCTCGCGTGCGGGGGCGATGAGGTCGACGAACGTGGACACCGGTAGGTCTGCACGCTGGTCGTAGACCGCGACGAGCTCAGGGCTTATGGCCCGTGCAGCGCGCGCCTGACGAAGAGCCGGCCACAGTGCGTGCACGTCTTCCCCCAGTGCCTCTGCGGCTTTGAGTGCCGTCTCGCGGCGGGGCGTCCTGCCTAGGTTCACCCAACGTTCCACGCTCTTCGGGTCCACCCCGACAGCGTTCGCGAGTGATGCGTGAGTCCACCCGTCGCCTGTCATGGCCACTCGTAGCCGCTCGTTCTGCATGCCAGTCTCTCCCTAGGACGCGAGACGTCGCTAGGGACGTTCTACAGCCTCCGGGACGTCCCGAAGTGGGTTTTGTACGTGGTTCCGCCGTCCCAACGCACTGAGCGACGCTCAGGGGACGTGAGGGGACGGTGTGCAATGTCGGAAGAGCAGTGGCAGCCGGCGAAGAGCCGATACGCAGTCGACGGAGACGGCCGTATCGGGCGGATCGTCGACCGGGATGAAGGCAGCGTCTATCTTCGTCCGCCAGGCGGTGGCAGGGAGTGGACGGTGGCACCCGAGACGCTCCGTCAGCCGACCTCCGACGAAATGACGCAGGTGCGGGTTTTCACCACGCCCGTGCCGAAGGTGGAGTCATGACTGTCAGGGCGGTGCTCCGGTTCGTCACTCACCGAATCATGCGGCACCCCGACTCTGAGCCGACGTTCACCGCTCGGTGCCTCAACCCGGATTGCCGGTGGTCCGTCGCTCCCACGGCTGACGGGGAGCAAGCTGACATCGACTGCATGGAACACAAGGGGCGGACGGGGCACGCGATCTTCTCCCGCACGTGCGAGACCGTCGCGGTCGTCGTCCCTGTTGCCTAGATTTCCGCCTCCCTTCCACGGCCTCATCTGCGGGGACTGTCCCGGGAGAGGGAGGCGGAGCCAAGCCCGTGCGGTGGGTCCTCGCGAGACCCCTGCACGGAGAGCGGGCGGGACGCACGTCGATAGAGGTCGGCTGTGCGTCCCACCCGTGCGACGTCGAGCCGGCGTAGCCCCCTAGCTGCCCCGGTCGTCCTCTTCCCCCGTGGAGGATGGCCGGGGCTTCCCGCGCTGCTAACCTAGGGAATTAAGCTCGATCGCGGGGCAGCGGTCCATGACCATGTCCAGGCCCGCCGCGCGAGTGCGCTCGAAGGCGGCCTCGTCGATGACGTCCAGCTGGAACCAGACCGCCTTGGCCCCGATCGCCACCGCCTCGTCGGCGACCGCCCCCGCCTGCTCGGCGTTCACGAACACGTCGACGACGTCCACCGGGAACGGGATGTCGGCGAGGGACGCGTAACCCCGCTGGCCGTGGACCGTCTCCGCCTTCGGGTGGACCGGCACGATCCGCTTCCCGAAGCGCTGGAGGACGGCCGCCACGCCGTAGGCCGCGCGCGCGGTGTTCGACGAGAGGCCCACCACCGCCCAGGTGTCGCCCGTGGACGTCAGGATCTTCCGTACCGCCTCCGCAGCGGAGTACCCGGCCGGCTCGCCGGTCCCCGTGGTCGTGATGTCGACGCTCATCGCTTGTGCTGCCTCTCCTCGGCGCGGCCCGTCCACCCCGGTCAACGAGCCGCCCCCCGCTCTGATTCCCGCCCCCGGCCTCAGACCTCCCAGGCGAGCCTCTCGGCCTCCCGCGGCCCCTCCACGAGGGACGGAAGACCCGGACCGAAGGTCATCACCGGCCGCGCCGCGTCCCACCCGCGCCAGCCCGGGTCGCCGGTCGAGGCGAACGCCACCCAGGCCGCGTGCATCGCCGACGCCAGCTCCCCGGGCGCGTCCGGGCCCGTCAGGGCGCGCGTCTCCGGCAGGCCGAGCGTGTCGAAGACGAAGCCGAGTTCGAGCGCGTGACAGGCGCCGAGGTCCAGGACGGGGGAGCGCCAGCCGAACTCGTACAGATACGTTCCGCCGGGAGCGCCGCTACGGAGCCGGGCGTCCGCGAGCCGGTTCAGCGGGATGCGCAGCAGCTTGTCCGTGGCCAGCGCGCCGAGCACCTCGCCCGGCTTCTCCAGCGGACGCCCCGCGCGGTACACCCGGGCCGTACCCGACGGCACCTTCGCCTTCCACAGCAGCAGCCGCTGGACCCAGGGGCCCACCCGGTCCGTGACCCCGCTCGGCACGAACCACAGCCGGTACTCCTCGGTGGTCGTGCCCATCAGCAGATCCACGTCCGCGGAGGCCCCGCCCGCGAGCGCCCGCGCCGGGTCGCGGGGGACGACCTCCCCGTCGACGGCGATCTGGAAGGACTTCCCGCCGGACAGCGGCGACCCCTTGCCGGTCACCTCCGTCTGCGCGGCCAGCAGCCGGTCCCGGTCCACGCGCGCGAAGGCCTCCGCCGTGGCCGGCACCTTGAGCCGCGCGGCCACCGCCTCGGTGGTCCGGCGGGCCTCGGCGAGCGGCAGGGCCATCGGCGCCCCGCTCTGCACGACCGCCCGCCGGAACAGGCCCTCGGCGAGTGGCGAGGCCAGCAGCGCGGCGATCGAGATCGCGCCCGCCGACTCGCCGAACACCGTCACCCGCTCCGGGTCCCCGCCGAAGGCCCCGATGTTGTCCCGGACCCAGCCGAGCGCGGCGATCTGGTCGCGGAGACCGAGATTGGCCGGGGCGTCGGGGAACACCCCGAAACCCTCCAAGCCGAGCCGGTAGTTGACCGAGACGAGCACCACCCCGTCCCGGGCGAAGGCGGTGCCGTCGTAGACGGGGACCGCGGAGGAACCGTGGACGAGGGAACCTCCGTGGATCCAGACCATGACAGCCCGGCGGGGGCTCGCGAGGTCACCCCGCTCCCTGCCGGCGCCCGGCTCCGCGCCCCCGGCCCGTGGCCACGGCGCCCAGACGTTCAGGTTGAGGCAGGCCTCGCCCGCGACCTCCGGATCCGGCAGGAGGGCGTCGAGCGGCGGGGCGTACGGGCGCTTCGGCGCCGTCGGGCCGAAGGCGGTGGCCTCCCGGATCCCGTCCCACGCTTCGGCCGGTTCCGGCGCCCGGAACCGCAGCGGGCCCACGGGCGCCTGCGCGTACGGCACACCGAGGAAGGCGGCCACTCCGTCCTTCAGGGAGCCCCGCAGGGCCCCGTCCCGTGTCCGGACCTCAGGACCGAGCCCACCGCTCTCCGACATCGCCGCAACCCCTTCTCCCCGACCGACCTGCCGGTCGCTCCTCACCGACCGGATTCTCCCGGCCGGTTCTCCCGGGCCACGCGCGCGCGTGGCCCGACTCCGTGACTATGCGTTCCCCACCAGCGCGCGCTTCAGGACCTTGCCCGTCGGGCCCAGCGGCAGTTCCTCGACGAAGCGCACGATCCGGGGGTACTTGTGGCGCCCGAGGCGCTCCCGCGACCAGTTCACGAGCTCCTCCTCGGACAGCGGGGCCGCGCCTTCCCTGCGTACCACCACCGCGCACACCTCCTCGCCCTTCGCCTCGTCGGGGACGCCGATCACCGCGACCTCCGAGACCGAAGGGTGGCGTACGAGCACCTCCTCGACCTCGCGCGGGTAGATGTTGAAGCCGCCCCGGATGACCAGGTCCTTCTTGCGGTCGACGATCCGCAGGAAGCCGTCTTCGTCGCGTACGCCCAGGTCACCCGTACGGAACCAGCCGTCCACGACCGCCGCCGCCGTCGCCTCCGGGTCGTTCAGGTACCCGGCGAAGACGTTGTGCCCGCGCACCACGACCTCCCCGACCTCCCCGTCCGCGAGCAGCACGGTCTTCCGGTCGACGGCCGCGTCCGCGATGCCCACCTCGACGCCCCACACCGGGTGCCCGACGGTGCCCGGACGCCGGCCCAGATGCGGCTGGTTGAAGGTGGCGACCGGCGAGGTCTCCGTCAGGCCGTACCCCTCGAGGACCTGGGTGCGGAAGGTCTCCTCGAAGCGTTCGAGGACGGCGACCGGCAGCGCCGCACCGCCCGAGACGGCGGCGCGCAGGGCCTCGGGACGCAGCTCGGAACCGGCCGCCGCCTCCACCAGCGCGTGGTACATCGTCGGCACACCCATGAAGACCGTCACGCCCTCGTCGGCCAGCACACGCAGCGCGGCCGGGCCGCTGAACCGGGGCATGAGCACCAGCGTCGCGCCCTGGCGGAGCGTCCCGTTCATGGCGCAGGTCTGGCCGTAGCTGTGGAAGAGCGGCAGACAGCCGAGGACCACGTCCCCGGCGCCGAGACCGAGGAGGTCCTGCGAGGTCACGGCCGCGTTCATGACGATGTTGAGATGGGTGAGCAGTGCCCCCTTCGGACGGCCCGTGGTGCCGCTCGTGTACAGGATCACCGCCGGGTCCGAGGGCTTCGCCGGCTCCGGCGCGGCCAGCGGCTCCGCCGCCGACGGCGCGCCCTGGAACGCGCGCACCCCGGTGGCCCGCGCCGCCTCGTCCGCCACCGCCCAGAGCGGGCCGCCACTCACGATCCCCACCGCGCCGCTGTGCTCAAGGACGTACCGCACCTCCTCCGCGACGAGCAGCGCGTGCACCGGCACCACGGTCGCGCCGGCGGCGAGCGCCCCGTAGTACACGCGGAGGAACTCCGTCGTGTTCGGCAGCAGCACCGCCAGCCGGTCGCCCGGCCGCACCCCGGCCTCGCGCAGCCCGGCCGCGCACCGCAGCGCCTCCGTCCACAGCTCCCCGTAGGTGAGCCGGGTCGCCCCCTCGACGACCGCGATCCGGTCCGGGAAGTGGCGGGCGGACTCGCCCAGCACGCCGGCGACGCTCAGTGACATGGCACGCTCCAGAAAGGCGGAGTCGACAACTCTGTTGACGACGGGGTGTCGAACGGCTGACACGGCACAGAATCCGTCGTGACACCGCCCGGAAGCCATGTGCAGCTGCCCACCATGTGACCCGCCGAGCTGGGCAGCGGCCCCACCGTCGCACCCGACCCGTGGCATTCGCCAAATCCCGGCGTTACGGTGCCAGCCATGACGCACAGCTCGGCCGCACCGGGAGAGCCCGCGGCGACCCGCCCGGACGACGGCCCCATGCAGCGAGCTACGGCGCGCTCCGGTGGTCCCCCCGCACCCACGACACGCGCGGGCGCGCGCTCCGGCGGAAGCCACACCCCCCTCGGCGGTCTCGGTGGCTCCGGCGCACTCCGGCGCTCCCTCGCCACCGCGATCCTCGCCGACATCGACCGGCTCACGGACCGCGCCGTCGCCGACATCCACGCCCACTCCGGTACGTACGCCTCCGGGGCCCCCGTCACCCGCGACGACCTGTGGGCGATCTGCCGCGACAACCTCCTGCGCGCCCTCGAGGACTTCGGCGGCCTCGAAGCGACCGGCGGCGACTTCGAGTGGGCGGCCCGAGAGACCGGCCGCCGCCGTGCCGAGCAGGGCGTACCCCTCGACACCGTCCTCCAGGCCTACCGGCGCGGCGGCCGGATCCTCTGGCAGGTCATGGCCGAGCACCTGCGTGTCCGCGCGGGGCGCGGGTCCGACAGCCGGGACATCGAGCTGGACATGGCCGGCGGCGTCTGGGAGACCATCGACCGCTACTCCGTCGCGATGGCCGACGCGTACCGGCTCGCCCAACTGGAACTCCAGAGCCGCCAGGACACCCGGCGCGTCGCCCTCTTCGAAGCGCTGCTCGACGGCCGCGCCGACGACCCGGCCGTCGCCTCGGCCGCCGCTGCCGCGCTCGGCGTCCCCGCGTCCGACCGGTACGTCGTCGTGGTCGCCGCCCAGGACCCGGCCGCACCGCCGCACCCCGCGCCCGTCCTGGAGGCACAGGGCATGTGGTCCTTCTGGCGCCCGCGCTCCGGTCGGTACGCCGGCATCGTGCGGCTGCCCCGCCGCGACGCGCCCGCCGGCCGTTCGTCGGCGGTCGGACCCGGCGGGGTTTCTGACCCGGCGGACCCGGCCACGCGCGCGTTGCTCGCCGCGCTGCGCGAGCGGACCGGGGCCACCGCCGGGGTCTCCCCGGAGTTCGAGCGCCTCTCCCAAGCCGGGCGCGCCCTGCGGCTCGCCGAACAGACCCTCCGTACCCTCCCGGCCGGCGGCGGCGAGGTCGCCGTCTTCGACGACCGGCTCGCCCAGGTGCTGCTGAGCGGCCGCACCGACATCGCCGAACGGATCGTCACCGTCCACCTCGGTCCGGTGCTCTCGACCGGCGGCGAGCGGGCGGCACTCCTCACCACGCTCCGGGCCTGGCTCGACCACGGCTGTTCGGCCTCCCGCGCCGCCGAGCAGCTGTACTGCCACCGCAACACCGTGCTCAACCGCATCGGCCGCGTCGCCGAGCTCACCGGCCGCTCCAGCGAGTCCGGCGAGGCCCGCCTCGGCTGGGCGCTGGCGCTGCGCGCCCTGCCGTACGCAGGGCTCGGGACCCCACCCGAACCGGCGGCCGGAGAGAACGAGGCCGACGGAACGTAGACGTGTCGCGCCCGCCCGGGGATCACCGGGGCCGGTGAAAGCGGGTCCGTCGCGTCCGCCGGGGCTCTCCGGGTCCGGCCCGAGGCGGGCCTGCCGAGACCGCCGGAGATCACCCGCTCCCGCGGAACGTAGGCTGGTCGGATGCAGGAGCAGTACCGGACACCGGCCCGTGAGGGCGTGCACGAGACCGAGATCAACCGCTCGCGCTTCCTCTGCGCGCTCGCGCCCGTCGCCGACGAGCGGGAGGCGCAGGAGTTCGTCGCGCGCGTCCGCAAGGAGCACCCGACCGCCACCCACAACTGCTTCGCGTACGTCCTCGGCGCCGACGCCTCCGTCCAGAAGGCGAGCGACGACGGGGAGCCCGGCGGCACGGCGGGCGTCCCCATGCTCCAGATGCTCCTGCGCCGCGAGATGCGGTACGTCGTGGCCGTCGTCACCCGGTACTACGGCGGTGTGAAACTCGGCGCGGGCGGCCTCATCCGCGCCTACGGCGGTGTCGTCGGCGAGGCCATCGACGCGCTCGGCACGGTGACCCGGCAGCGCTTCCGGCTCGCCACCGTCACCGTCGACCACCAGCGCGCGGGCAAGTTGGAGAACGACCTCCGGGCGACGGGGCGGGCCGTCCGTGACGTGCGGTACGCCGAGGAGGTCACGATCGAGATCGGCCTCCCGGACGCCGACGTCCCCGCCTTCCGGGCCTGGCTCGCGGACGCCACCGCGGGAGCGGCGTCGCTCGAACTCGGCGGCGAGGCGTACGGGGACGCGTGACGGTCACGGACCGCTGACCATCGGACGCCGGACGCCGGACGCCGGACGCCGGACGCCGGACGCCCACAGCCCCCGGCGACCCGACGGCGTGACCCTCGACACCGTCCGGCGCCGCCCGCCCCGTGCCCCCGGCCCTCCCTCCCCGTGCGGCCCCGACCACACTCCCCGGCGGGATAGCGTGGAGGGCGCACACGACGGGTACCGGCGGCGAGGAGCGACGCACATGCGGGGTGGGACGGCATCGTGAGGCTCCTGCACACCTCGGACTGGCACCTCGGCCGGTCCTTCCACCGGGTCGGCCTCCTCGACGCCCAGGCCGCCTTCCTCGACCACCTCGTGGCCACCGTCCACGAGCACGAGGTCGACGCCGTGCTCGTCGCCGGCGACGTCTACGACCGGGCCGTGCCCCCGCTGCCCGCCGTCGGACTCTTCGACACCGCGCTCCACCGCCTCGCCGAGGCCGGTGTGCCCACCGTCATGATCTCCGGCAACCACGACTCCGCCCGCCGCCTCGGCGTCGGCGCCGGACTCATCGGACGGGCCGGGATCCACCTCCGTACCGACCCGGCCGGCATCGGCACCCCCGTCGTCCTCACCGACGCGCACGGCGACGTCGCCGTCTACGGCCTGCCCTACCTCGAACCGGCCCTCGTGCGCGAGCAGCTCGGCGCAGCGAAGGCCGGTCACGAGGCCGTGCTCGCCGCCGCCATGGACCGGGTCCGCGCCGACCTCGCCGCCCGGCCCCCGGGCACCCGCTCCGTCGTCCTCGCCCATGCCTTCGTGGCCGGCGGCGCGGCCAGCGACAGCGAGCGGGACATCACCGTCGGCGGGGTCGCCGCCGTCCCCACCGGTGTCTTCGACGGCGTCGACTACGTCGCGCTCGGCCATCTGCACGGCAGCCAGACGCTCACCCCGCGCGTGCGCTACTCCGGCTCCCCGCTCGCGTACTCCTTCTCCGAGACCGACCACCGCAAGACCATGTGGCTCATCGACCTCGGCCCGAACGACGGCCCCGATGCCCCCGACGGTGCCGTCACACGCGCGCTCATCGGTGCCGAACGCCTCGACTGCCCCGTCCCGCGCCCCCTCGCCCGGATCAGGGGCCACCTCGACGACCTCCTCGCCGACCCGGCGCTCGCCCCCCACGAGGACTCCTGGGTGGAGGCCACCCTCACCGACCCCGTACGCCCCGCCGAGCCGATGGCCCGGCTCGCCGAGCGCTTCCCGCACACCCTGCACCTGGTCTTCGATCCGGAACGCACCGAAGACACCCCCGGCGCCTCCTACGCCTCCCGGCTCCGGGACCGCACCGACCAGCAGATCGCGGAGGACTTCGTCGCCCATGTGCGCGGCGGTGCGAGCCTCGACGGCGCCGAACGGGCGGTGCTGTACGGCGCCTTCGACGACGTACGGGTCGACACGGCCGAGCGCGAGGGGGACCGGTGAGGCTGCACCGCCTGGAGATCACCGCGTTCGGCCCCTTCGGCGGCACGCAGACCGTGGACTTCGACGCACTGTCCTCCGCCGGGCTGTTCCTGCTCCACGGGCCGACCGGCGCCGGCAAGACCTCCGTCCTGGACGCCGTCTGCTTCGCCCTGTACGGAAGCGTGCCCGGCGTCCGCCAGACCCCCGGCGCGTCCCTGCGCAGCGACCACGCGCCCGTCGGCACGACCACCGAGGTCGTCCTCGAACTGACCGTGGGGGACCGGCGCCTGGAGATCACCCGGCGCCCGGCCCAGCAGCGCCCCAAGAAGCGCGGCGGCGGCTTCACCACGGAGAAGGCCCAGACCTGGCTGCGCGCGTACGACCCCGCCACGCGCGCGTGGACCGGCCTCAGCCGCTCCCACCAGGAGGTGGGCGAGGAGATCACCCAGCTCGTCGGCATGAGCCGCGACCAGTTCTGTCAGGTCGTCCTCCTCCCGCAGGGCGACTTCGCACGCTTTCTGCGCGCCGACGCCGAGGCCCGGGGCCGCCTCCTCGGCCGCCTCTTCGACACCCGGCGCTTCGCCGCCGTCGAGGAGCGCCTCGCCGAACTGAGGCGCTCCACCCAGCAGCAGGTCGAGGACGGGGACGAGCGGCTGCTCGCCCTCGCCCACCGCATGGGCCAGGCGGCCGGCGGCCTCGGCATCGCCCGTACGTCCGTGGAGGGGCGACCCGGTGACCCCGGGCTCGCCGACGCGGTCCTCAGCTGGGCCGCCGTCGCCCGTACGGAGGCCCGCGAGGCCCTGGACATCGCGCGCGTGCGGCTCGACGCGGCCGAGGCCTGCCAGGGCGCGGCGCGCGCCGCGCTCGACGCCGAGAACGACCTCGCCGCCCGCCAGGCACGGCACGCCGACGCCGTCTGCCGTCAGGAACGGCTCACCGCCCACGCCCCGGAGCGCGACCACCTCCAAACCGCCCTCGACCGCAGCCTCAGGGCGGACCGGGTGGCCCCCGCGCTGGGAATGCGCCAGGAGGCCGACCACGCGCACGCCGCCGCGCACTCCGCCCGGGACCGCGCCCGCGCCCTGCTGCACCCCGAACTGGCCGAGGCCGGGGCCGAGCAGCTGACCGCCCTCGAACACCGGCTGCGCGAGGAGCTCGGCGGGCTCGAATCGGCGCGCCGCGCCGAGCGCCGCGCCGCCGTGATCGCCGAGGAGCGCGCCCACCTCACGCGCGAGGCGCGCGCCGACGACGCCGCCCTCCAGGACGCGGCCCACTGGCTCGCGGGCTGGGAGCAGCGCCGCACCGCGCTCGGCGAGCGGGTCGAGGCCGCGCGGGACGCCGCCGCCCGCGCCGAGCACCTCGCGGGCCGCCTGGAGCCCGCCCGGCGCAGGCTCGCCGCCGCCCGCCGCCGGGACACCCTCGCGAGGGACACGCGGTCCGCCGAGGCGCGCCTCGCGGAGGCCCGCGAGCAGCGGAACGCCGCCCACGAGAACTGGCTGGACGTCAAGTCCCGCCGTCTGGAGGGCATCGCCGCCGAACTGGCGGTCACCCTCGCCCCGGGCGACCCCTGTCAGGTCTGCGGCTCCACCGCCCACCCGGCTCCCGCCCGCACCACCGCCGACCACGTCGACCGCGCCGCCGAGGAGACTGCCTACGCGGTCTACGCCCGCGCCGACGAGACCCGTACGGCCGCCGAGAGTGAACTCGCCGTCTTCCGCGAGTCCTGGGCCACGGCGCGCGCCGAGGTACTGGCGGGCGGCCCGGCCGAGGAGGGTGGCACGGGCTCGACCGCCGAACCCGGTGTCGACGAACTCGCCCGAGAGGTCGAGGAACTGAGCAGCCGTCATGCCGAGGCGCACGCGCTCGCCGCGCAGACCCACAGCGCGCGGGAGGCGCTCGCACGCGCCGAGCGGGAGTACGAGGGACGGGTCGCCGCGCAGCGGGAGGCCGAACGCCGGGTCGCCGCCCGTACCTCACGGCGCGAGGCCCTCGACGGTGAGACGGCCGCCCTTGAGGAGGAAATCGCCCGGGGACGCGGGGCGTTCGCCAGCGCCGCCGAGCACGCCACCCGGCTGGAACGGCGGATCGCCCTCCTGATCGACGCCACCGGAGCCGTACGCGACGCCGAACTCGCCGCCCAGCGCCTCAAGGAGGCCGACGACCGGCTCGCCGACGCCGCCTACCGCGCGGGGTTCGCCACCCCGGCCGAGGCCGCCGCCGCCCTCCTGGGCGAGGGCGAGCGCCGCGACCACCAGCGGCGCGTGGACGCCTGGCAGGCCGAGGCGGCGGCGGTCGCCGACCGGCTCGCCGAGCCCGGCACCGCGGCCGCCGCCGCCCTGCCGCCCGCCGACCCCGGGGCCGCCGCTGCCGCCCACACCGCGGCCGAACGCGCGCTCCGCGAGGCCGACTCCGTGCTGTCCGGCGCGCGCGAACGCGTCACCGGCCTCGGCGGTCTCTCCCGGCAGGCGGTGACCGAGGTCCGCCGCCTCGGGCCGCTGCGCGAGGAGTACGACCGGGTCGCCCGGCTCGCCGCCCTCACCGCGGGCACCTCCGCCGAGAACGAGCGCCGGATGCGCCTGGAGTCGTATGTCCTGGCGGCCCGTCTCGAACAGGTCGCCGCCGCCGCGACCGCCCGCCTCCAGCGGATGTCCGCGGGCCGTTACACCCTGGTCCACTCCGACGCGCGCGCGGGCGGCAAGCGGGCCGGTCTCGGTCTGCACGTCGTCGACGCCTGGACCGGCAACGAACGCGACACCGCGACCCTCTCCGGCGGCGAGACCTTCTTCGCCTCGCTCGCCCTCGCCCTCGGCCTCGCCGACGTGGTCACCGAGGAGGCCGGCGGCATTCGGCTCGACACCCTCTTCATCGACGAGGGCTTCGGAAGCCTCGACGAGCAGACCCTCGACGAGGTCCTCGACGTCCTGGACTCGCTGCGCGAGCGCGACCGCAGCGTCGGCATCGTCAGCCACGTCGGGGACCTGCGCCGCCGCATCCCGGCCCAGCTGGAGGTCGTCAAGGGACGGCAGGGCTCGGCGGTACGGCCGCGGACCGGCGGCGCGGACCTCGGGGGCTGAGGGCCCGCCGGGGGAATGCTCAGCGGCTCAGCGACCGCCGGGGCAGCGGCGACGAGTAGACCACGCTGGTCGTCACCGCGCCCAGCGTGGCGATCTTCCCCGTGATCTCCTCCAGGTGCCTCATCGAGCGCGCCGCGACCTTCAGCACGAAGCAGTCGTCGCCGGTGACGTGGTGTGCCTCCAGGACCTCGGGCGTGGTGTCGATCAGGTCGTGGAACGGCTTGTAGTTGCCGTGTGGATAGCGGAGCCGTACGAAGGAGAGGATCGGCAGCCCCAGCCGGTCCTGGTCGACGATCGCCGTGTATCCGGCGATCACCCCGGCGTCTTCGAGGCGCCGCACCCGCTCGGTCACGGCGGACGGTGACATCGACACCGTGCGGGCCAGGTCGGCGAAGCTGGCGCGGCCCTCGGACTGGAGGGCTTCGAGGATGCGCCAGTCGGTGGCGTCGGGGGTGTACTCGCTGGTCATACGGCAGGAATAGCAGGGGAATCCCCGGCCGATCAAGTGATCGGCCGGGAATCCCACCGAGTGCGTCCTCAGAGCCGGGAAAGCTCCTCGACCAGGTCGTCGAGGCCCAGCGGGCCCAGCGAGAGCGCCGCCATGTGCCAGGCCTTCGCGTCGAAGGCCTCCCCGTGCGCGGCTCGCGCGTTGGCCCGGCCGAGCAGCCAGGCGCGCTCGCCCAGCTTGTAGCCGATGGCCTGCCCCGGCACCGACAGATACCGGGTCATCTCGCTCTCCACGAACGACGGCGGACGGCTGCTGTGCCGCTGGAAGAACTCCTGCGCCAGCTCCGGGGTCCACCGCTCGCCCGGGTGGAACGGCGAGTCCGCCGGGATCTCCAGGCCCAGATGCATACCGATGTCCACGATCACCCGGCAGGCGCGCATCATCTGGCCGTCGAGGTAGCCGAGGCGCCGCTCGGCGTCCGGCAGGAAGCCGAGTTCGTCCATCAGGCGCTCCGCGTAGAGCGCCCAGCCCTCCATGTTGGCGCTGACCTTGCCGATCGTCGCCTGGTAGCGGGAGAGCCGGTCGGCGACGTGTACCCACTGCGCGATCTGGAGGTGGTGGCCCGGAACGCCCTCGTGGTACCAGGTCGACACCAGGTCGTACTCGGGGAAGCGCGTGGTGCCGTCCACCGGCAGCCAGGTGCGGCCGGGGCGCGAGAAGTCCTCGGACGGACCGGTGTAGTACGGGGCCGCGGCGCCTCCGGGCGGGGCGATCCGCGACTCCACCCGCCGTACCCGCTCGGCCAGTTCGAAGTGGGTGCCGTCGAGCGCCTCGACGGCCTCGTCCATCAGCTCCTGGAGCCAGACCCGCACCTCCTCCACGCCCTCGATGTGCGCGCCGTGCTCGTCGAGGTGGGCCAGCGCCTCCCAGGGGCCGGCGCCGGGCAGGATGCGCTCAGCCTCGGTCCGCATCTCGCCGAGCAGCCGGTGGTACTCGGTCCAGCCGTACGCGTACGCCTGGTCGAGGTCCAGTTCCGTGCCGTTGAAGTAGCGGGTCCACCGCTGGTACCGCTCGCGGCCCACCGTGTCCGGGGCGTCGGCGACGGCGGGGGCGTACACGTCCCGCATCCAGTCCCGCAGCGCCGTGACCGCCTCGGTCGCCCCCCGGCCGGCCTTCACCAGCCCGGCGCGCAGGTCCTCCGGCAGATCCGCGGGGCCCGTGGCCGCGAACTCCTCGAACCAGCCCGGCCTTCCGTCCCCGGCACCCGCCCACTCGGTGAGCTGGTCGACGAAGGTGGCGGTCGGACGCGGCCCGCCGAACAGCTTGCGCCCGAGCCCCAGCGCGAGCGAGGCACGGTAGCCCTCGAGGGCGGCCGGGACGGCCCGGAGCCGGGACGCCACCGCCGTCCAGTCCTCCTCGGTCTCCGTCGGCATGACGGTGAAGACGATGCGGACGCTGTGCGCGGGCGAGCGCATATTGCTGACCGCGCAGAGGGCCTCCTCGGCCTCGTGCACGGCGAGTTCGGCCGTCAGACGCTCCCGCAGCAGCCGGGCGCAGCGGCGTTCCGCCGCGTCGTCCGCGCCCGGGGCGCGTTCCGCCTCGTCGAGCCGGGCGAGCGTACGGCGGGCGAGGTCGGCCACCGCCCGCTGGCCGGCCGGCGAGAAGTCGGGCAGCAGTCCGGCACTCTCTTTGACCCCCAGGTACGTACCGGTGATCGGGTCGAGGGCGATGAGTGCGTCGACGTGGTCGTCGGCGACCTGGCGGGGCAGCGGGCTGCTGGAAGTCTCTGGCATGGGGGCCATCCTGGCGCCTCCGGCGGGCCCGCGTCACCCTCGTCCGGCCTCAGTCGGCTGACAAGGAAGGGCCCGCCGAGGGTGGCAGAAGCGGCCCGCACTCCCACTGCTGGAAGATCAGCCGGGTCTCCACACGGGCCACCTCGCGGCGCGAAGTGAACTCGTCGAGCACGAGTCGTTGCAGGTCGGAGGGGTCTGCCACGGCCACGTGCACCAAGTAGTCGTCGGGCCCCGTCAGATGGAAGAGGGCCCGGGACTCCGGGAGGGCGCGGATCCGGTCGACGAACGGGCCGATCAGTTCCCGCCGGTGCGGGCGGACCTGGACGAGGAGCAGCGCTTCCAGTCCACGGCCGAGTTTGGCCGGATCCAGTCGTAGCTGGTGTCCGAGGATCACACCCGTGCGCCGCAGCCGTGCGACCCGGTCCAGGCAGGTCGAGGGGGCCACCCCGACCTCGGCGGCGAGTTCCCGGTAGGTGGTCCGGGCGTCGTTCTGCAGGAGGCGAAGAATGTGCAGATCGACCGCGTCCAGTACGACAGAATCAGCCATTCGGCGAACGTAACACGGGCCTTCCCCCCTACGTCCCGGTATCCGTTCACAGTGCCGCCATGGACGCCATGGACTACGGCCCCTCGGCCACCCCGAGGGCCCTCGCCACCGAAGCCGTGCACGCCGGCCGCGAAGACCTCGCCTCGCTCGGGCTGCACGCCCCGCCGCTCGACCTGTCCACCACCTACCCCTCGTACGACGCCCGGGCCGAGGCCGCCCGGATCGACGAGTTCGCCACCACCGGCGCGCGACTCGACGGGCCGCCCGTCTACGCCCGCCTCGACAACCCCACCGTCGCCCGCTTCGAGGAAGCCCTCGCCCGCCTCGAAGGCACCGAGGCCGCCGTCGCCTTCGCGAGCGGCATGGCCGCCCTCACCGCCGTCCTGCTCGCACGGGCGAGCCAGGGCCTGCGCCATGTCGTCGCGGTACGCCCCCTGTACGGGTGCAGCGACCACCTGCTCGACGCCGGGCTGCTCGGCACCGAGGTGACCTGGACCGACCCGGCGGGCATCGCGGACGCGATCCGGCCCGACACCGGCCTGGTGATGGTCGAGTCGCCCGCCAACCCGACCCTCGCCGAGGCGGACATCCGCGCCCTGGCGCACTCCTGCGGCTCCGTGCCGCTCCTGGTCGACAACACCTTCGCCACCCCGGTGCTCCAGCGGCCGGTCGAGCAGGGTGCCCGGATCGTGCTGCACAGCGCGACCAAGTACCTCGGCGGGCACGGGGACGTCATGGGCGGGATCGTCGCCTGCGACGAGGAGTTCGCCCGCACCCTCCGGCAGGTCCGCTTCGCCACCGGCGGGGTGCTGCACCCGCTCGCCGGCTATCTGCTGCTGCGCGGTCTCTCGACCCTGCCGGTACGGGTCAGGGCGGCGTCGGCCACGGCGGCGGAGCTCGTACGGCGGCTCGCCACCGATCCACGGATCGCGCGGGTCCACTACCCGCGGATCGGCGGCGCGATGATCGCCTTCGAGGTGTACGGCGATCCGCACGACGTCATCGCCGGAGTCCGGCTGATCACCCCGGCGGTCAGCCTCGGCAGCGTCGACACCCTCATCCAGCACCCGGCCTCCATCAGCCACCGGATCGTGGCCGAGGGGGACCGGCGCTCGGCGGGCGTCAGCGACCGGCTGCTGCGGATGTCGGTCGGCCTGGAGGACGTCGAGGACCTGTGGCGGGACCTCACGCAGGCGCTCAGCCCTTCGCCTTCCGAGCAGCCGCTCGCCGTGGCCGCCGCTTCCGCCGCCGTTACCGGTTCCGCTGTTCCTGCCGGGGCCGGCCGGTCGGCCGAGGTGCCGGAGTCAGCCGGGCGGTGATCACCAGCGTGCCTTCCTCGATCTGGTAGTCGAGGGGCAGGCTGAGGGCGCGCATCGCGGCCACCATCCCGGTGTTGGACGACTGGGTGACGGCGTACACGCTCGCGCAGCCGGCCTCCTCGGCCATGGCCACGAGCCGGCCGAGGAGTTCGGCGCCGATGCCGCGCCGCTGCCAGTCGTCCTCCACCATCAGCGCGACCTCCGTCTCGTCGCCGTCCCACAGCAGGTGACCGAGGGCGACCAGACGGCCGGAGGTCGTCTGGACGGCGAGGGTGCGGCCGAAGCGGGGGCTGAGCAGATGGTCGAGGTACCGGTCCGCGTCGCCGACCGGGCCGTGGTAGCGCAGCCCGAGGGTGCGGGCCGAGCAGCGGTCGTGCATCGCGCGCGCGGCGCGCAGATCGCGCTGGTCGGCGCGGCGGACGGTGATCTCGTTGCCCTCGGGCAGGGTCAGCACGTCCTGGCTGCGCGGGACGCGCGGGCCGAGCCGCGCGTCGAGCTCCACGAGGGCGCGGGCGCGGGCGAACTCGGTCGGGGTGAAGGGAAGGTAGGGCCGCTCCACGATGAGCGTGCCGCCGTCGGGGTCGCGCAGCCGCATCACCGTCTCCTCCAGGACCCCTTCGACCGGGGCGGGCTCGCCGGTGGGGCGGCCCGTGAGCGAGAGGGCCGGCACCGAGTGGAGCGTGCAGCGGCCGAGGAGCTGGCGCAGCGCGAGCGGCAGTTCGGCTGCGTCGAGGGCGGTACGGGTGGCCAGGCCGAGGACCCGGGTGGGCGTGTCCACCAGGTCGTGGGCGTCGGCCCGTTCGGTCCAGGTGTTCCGCCCGCCGGCCGCCGCCGTCTCGCGGGCCAGGTCCTGGGCGGAGAGGTCGGCGGGGGCGCGCAGCAGGAACTCGTCGACCGTGCCGTCGGCGAGCGGATGCGTCTGGAGGGTGAGGATGTCCACGCGCAGTCCGGCGAGGGTCGTGCACAGCGCGGCGAGGCTGCCCGGGGTGTCCGCGACGGTGGTCCGCATCCGCCACAGCGTGGTCTCTACGGGTCCCTCGGTCTCCGCTCCTTCCCCCTCCGCCGACCCCTCCGCGGCGGGAGCGGACCCGGCGGAAGGGGACATGGCGGACGGGGAGACGGCGGAGGTGGGGGAGTGCCCGCCGGTGTGAGCGGCGGGCGGGGCATGGTCGGCATGACCGCGCCTCCGTGCCCACCAGGTGTGGAAGGCGGCGGTGGCGGCCAGCGCGATCGCCGAGAAGACCAGGAGGTAGGGGCCGTCGGGACCCTTGGCGATGGTCTTGGCGATCGTGTCGGCCACCACCACGGCGGTGAACAGGGCGGCGAGCTCGATCAGGTCGTGCCGCCAGTGGTGGGGGCGTCGGGTGCTCTTCGAAGACGTCACATCGGTCATGACCTCACTGTGACCCAGTGGTGTTGCGTGATCACGAACGCTTTGTGACTGACGGGTTAAGCGCCCATCTAGTGGCTTAAAGAGCGATTCAGACCGTTTCTGTCAGAGGGTGATCGGACCCCTGACGGAGTGCGCTCAGCAGTCGTCTGGCCTGCACCACCAGCTGCGTCGAAGCCCTTCCCGAGGCGAGCGCGTCGAGCCCGGCGACCTCGCCGCCCGCCCCGCACCGCTCCACGCAGTCGGCCGCGACCGCGAGGACCTCGCCGAGCCCCCGTACCGGCTTCGGCGCCGAGAGCAGCTCCGGAAGCATCGCCGCGAGTATCGCCCAGACCGTCCCGTAGGCCCCGGTCGCTGCCGCCGTCCGGGCCGCGTCCGCCAGCCGGTTCGGCTTGACCGACGCCTCCCCGACCAACCGGGCCAGTTCCGTGCCGAGCTGCCGGGCGTCGAGATCGCCCCGCGCCGCCAGCACGAGCACCGCGTCCACGGCGCGCAGCCGGTCGTCCGCGCCCCCGAAACCGAGGCCGAACGCCAGGAGCACATGGGCCGCTTGGCCCACCGGACCGTCGGCCTCGGCCAGCGCCGTCAGGGGTTCGGTCGCGCCCCGCGGGTCCCCGTCGACGCCGTGCGCGAGGGTCGGCAGGAGACAGGCCGCGAGCACCTCACGGTCGGCCGGCAGCACCGGGGGCCACTGGGCGCGGCCCTCCACCCAGTGGCGGCAGGGGCGGGGCGTCGCCTCCAGGGCGCCGCCCAGCCACTGGAAGGCGGGCGGGAACTCCGCCCGCACCACGGGGCTCTCGCGGAGTTCCACCACGATCCGGTCCATCAGCCAGAACCTGTGCAGGGTCTTGTCCTCGTCCCGGCTCACGAACCGTACGGTCGCCCCGACGGTCTCCCGGCACAGCCAGGCGGAGAGCCGCCGGCCGGCCGGTGTTTCGAGCGCCGCCGCCTCCTCGGCGGCCCGGACCGCCGTCGGGTGGGCCCGCAGCACCCGGACCAGGGCCTGTGCGAGATCGGCCGGAGCGGGCTCGACGCCCGCGTCCCGGTACTCCCGCAGCCGCTCCACCAGCACCAGCGGGTCGATCGCCCCGGTGTGCCCGGTCGGCGTGGCCAGCAGGAACGGCAGCGCGTCCGTGCCGACGAGGTCGGCGGCCTCCCACAGCCGGGCGTCGAGGACCCCCGAAAGGGCCTGGTGGAGACAGGGGTCCGCGCCGTGTCCCGCGGTCCGGCGGAATTCGACCAGAGCCGGGTTCAGCAGACCGAGCAGTCCGGCGAGGACGACATGGATCCCATGGGTCCCGTGCGTGAAGTAGTGGGTCTGCTGCTCCCACTGAGGCTGCGGGAATGCCTCCCGTACCGCCTCCGCCACGGCTTCCCGGTCCCGGTGCGCGAGCCGCACCAGCCCGTCGAGTGCCCGCTCGAACGCCACGGGATCATCCGAGAGCCTCTTCACCACCAGCTCGGCCGTCAGCTCCTCGACCGTCGTCGCCGGGGGCGCGAGCGGCTGCGGCTCGGGCAGGGGCGGCAGGATCTCCTCGTACGGACCCAGGTCCGGCGCCCCCAGGGCGTCCCCGAACAGCTGGGCGGCCTCCGCCCGGTGCGTGGGGCTCAGCTCACCGGCCCGCTCGGCCAGTTCACGCCGTACGGAGGGGTCGGCGGCCGGCAGATGGCGGCCCACCAGCTTCAGCGCCCGCCCCTGGAGATCGGTGTCCTCCTGCCCGAAGGCCTCCGCCACGGCGGGCAGCAGCGCGTCCGCCGCACCGGGCTCCCGGGCCAGCACCTTGCCCACCAGGGCCAACTGGGCCCGCACCAGCTTCTTCTCGGTACGGAAGAGCACCGCACTCGTCATCTCGGCCAGGGCGGAGGCGGGCAGCGCCCCGTCGGCCGCAAGCCCCGCCAGGGCCTCCTGCGCGTACCCGGCGACCGTCGACGGCGCGTCCGCCGCCATCCCCACGAGGTCCGGGACCCGCTCCAGGAACTCCGCCGGGGTCGGCGCGACCAGCCGCAGCACCTCCATGGGGAACCTCAGGTCACGGGGCCGGCCGCCCCGCAGCAGCCGGGAGACGGCGGCGTCCAGGACCGCGGCGCGGTCGAGCACTCCCTCACCGGCCAGGGCCACCACCGCCGTGGGCCAGTGCTCAGGGGAGTCGTCCGGGACCGCCCAGGTCAGCTGCTCGGGAGTCTCCAGCATCGAGAGGGCATGGACCAGGAGGACCGGCGACTGCGGGTCCCGCCTCAGCCGCTCCAGGAGCGTGGGCCCCTCGGGCCTCTCCCCGTGACGGCGAGCGGTACCGATCTCCCACGTCCAGGCGAGGACGTAGCCGTCGGTCGCGGGCGTCGGGCAGCCCGACCGCTCGACCAGGCCCCGGATCATTCCGTAGCTCTGCTCCGCCACGGCGGGGCGGGCGGCGAGCCGGCCCGCCACCTCCGCCAGCCACTCCGGAGTCCGGTCACCGACCGCCCGGAGCGCCATCGCGCTGCCCTCCGAGTGCCACGGCATCAGATCGCGGGCGCCGAGCCAGGACGCCGCCGCTGCGGCCCCCGTGTGACAGCCCGCCCCCGCCACGTACAGCGCGTGCCGGACCCGGACCGCGTCGTTGGGGCGGATCCCTTCCAGGGAACGCACACCGGTACGCAGCTCCTTCAGCCGCGCGAGGGCCACCTTGCGCTCGGCCGCGCTCAGCGGCTTCAGCAGCTCGGGCACCTCGAAGGCCTTTCCTTCACGCACGGCCTCGATCAGCTTCTCGATCCCCATGACGTCCTCCGCCCCCATGACTCTCCCTGCCCCCATGACCTCGTCCGTCCCCGGCACGTCTGCCGTGCCTGTCGTGCTTCCTGTGCCTCGCGCCCCGCGCTCCGTCATCGCGCCGCGCCCGGTATCGCTTCCGGCGTCGCTTCCCCAGCCGTGTCCGGCACCGGCCCCGCGGCCGCCGCACCCCGCCGGGCCATCCGGACCGCGAGCGCATGCTTGCACGGGCCCCGCCGCCCCTGGTGGTCCGCCCACCACTGACAGGTGCAGGCGATCACCCCGTCCGCCACCCGCACCCGGTAGCGCCGGTCACCCGAGGCCACCGTCGCCAGGTCCCCGTCCAGCTCCACCGCACCCTCCGTGACCAGCCGGCGGGCGCTCACCAGGCGCGGGTTGTGCCGCTCCGCCCGGTCCGCGTCGTACGGCAGCTCCCGGTGGAAGTACGCCGCGTCCGCCACGTCGTACCCCACCCGGCCCGCCGTACCGAGCCGGGTCAGCGCCCCGCGCACCCGGTCGACGGTGAGCCCCGCCTGCGCCGCCAGATCGGCCGTGTCGATCCTCGGCTCCCAGGCCAGGAGGACCGAGACCAGCTCGGCGTCCTGCGCCGCCTCGTCCGTCGCGAGGGCCTCCAGGACCCCGCCCTCGCCGGAGAACCCCCGCGCGGGGTCGGGTGACAGCGTGAGCGTCAGCCGCATCCCGGGCAGGGTCACCTCCCACGCGCTCGCCGTCGCGAAGGCGCCGTCCGGCACCGGGCCGTACACCCGGAGGCCCGTCGCGTGCCGCAGCACCCGCTCCAGGGCGACCAGCCGGTCCGGCCCCGGCAGACACACCGCACCCGCTCCCGGCCGGGTCGTCGGACGCAGGGTCCGGCCGGACTGCGCGATCCACAGCGGGGCGCGCCCCCGGGACCGGCCACGCGGCAGGGACCGCAGGAACCGGACGGCCTCCGCCCCGGTCAGCTCCGCCCGCAGGTCGAACCGGGCCGAGGCGACCTGCGCCTCGGCGAAGCCCCGCAGCCAGCGGTCCGGCAGCGGGACCTTCTTCTCCACGACAGAGCCGGCGAGGGTTGTCACCGCCATCTCCTCGGGGCCCACCCGCAGATGCAGCGGGTCGTCCCCGGTCATCCGCGACAGCGCGTCGCGCAGCGGGTCGTTGACGTCGACGTTGGTCGTGCCGTGCCCCGTCTCCGTACCGCCGAGTCCCTCGTCGAGCACGTCCAGGCGCGCGTACACCCCGCCGCAGCCGGAGAACGACTCGAACCGCAGCCGGTCGCCGTTCCCCGTCACCACCGGGTCCAGCGAACCCGGCCGCATCCGCTGGTCGTAGCGGGCCGCCGCCACGTCGGCCACCGCGAGCAGCCCGCGCGCGGCGATCTGCGGTGCGGCCAGGAAGCCGGAGAAGAAACGGGGGTGGGCCTCGGCCCCCCGGGGCGTGAGACCCCCCGCCGTCTCCAGACCGAGCAGCCGGCCGGAGCCTGTGGACTCCAGGGCCGACGGGCGGACGTAGGCGAGTGCCTGTACGGATCGCGTCATGGGAATCACGTTAGGCCCCGGCACTGACAATCACCCGAGCGGCATCTCCGTACCGGCTCTGACCAGGTGTTACTGCCCGACGCGGCCCGGCTGGAGCACCTTGCTGAACAGCACCGTCCCGCCCTCGGCCCGCAGACGCACGGTCAGTTCCCCGCTGTGGCCGTCGATGTCGACCTCGCCGAAGTACTGCGGGCTCTCCATCGGCGACACGTTCGCCCGCTCCGGCGCCCGGACGAACACCCGCTCCGGGCCGAAGGTCGCGTCGAGCGCGTTCGCCGGGAAGCCGCCGGCCGCCAGCGGCCCCGACACGAACTCCCAGAAGGGCGCGAAGTCCTGGAACGCCGCCCGCTCCGGCGCGTAGTGCTGCGCCGAGGTGTAGTGGACGTCGGCCGTCAGCCACAGCGTGCCGGTGATCCGCCGGTGCTTGACGAACCGCAGCAGCTCCGCGATCTGGAGTTCCCGGCCGAGCGGGGCACCGGGGTCGCCCTGCGCGACGGCCTCGAAGTTCGCCGCGCCGTCCGTCACGACCAGACCGAGCGGCATGTCCGCGGCGAGCACCTTCCACACCGCGGTGGACGCGGCCAGTTCCCGCTTCAGCCAGGCCAGCTGCTCGGCGCCGAGGATGCCGGTGGTGTCGTCGGTCTGCCGGCCGGGCGAGTTGGCGTTCCGGTACGAGCGCATGTCGAGGACGAACACGTCGAGCAGCGGCCCGTACCGCACCACCCGGTGCATCCGGCCCCCGCGCCCGTTGCCGTGCCCATCGCCGTGCCCGTCACCGCGCGCGTGGAGCGTGGAGACCGGCGTGTACTCGCCGAAGGCGCGCAGGGCACGCGAGGCGAGCACGTCCACGTCCTTCTCCGTGTAGCGCGCGTCGTCCAGGATCTGGCCCGGGTACCAGTTGTTGCGCACCTCGTGGTCGTCCCACTGCACCACCGACGGCACCTGCGCGTTGAACGCCCGGACGTTGTGGTCGAGCAGGTTGTACCGGAAGTTGCCCCGGTACTCGTCGAGCGTCTCCGCGACCTTCGACTTCTCCGGCGTCGTCACGTTCCGCCAGATCCGCCCGTCGGGCAGGGTCACGCTCGGCGGGATGACCCCGTCGGCGTAGATCGAGTCGCCGCTGCACAGGAAGAAGTCCGGGTCGAGACGGCGCATCTCCTCGTACGCGCGGAAGCCGCCGATGTCCGGGTTGATGCCCCAGCCCTGCCCCGCGATGTCCCCCGACCACAGGAAGCGGACGCCGCCCCTGCGCCGCTCGGGAGCCGTCCGGAAGGTGCCGAGGACCGGTTCGCCCGTCCGGCGCGGGTCGTCGGGGTCGACGAGCGTCACACGGTAGTGGACCTGTTCCCCGGCCGGCAGGCCACGCAGCGCGGTGGTGCCGGTGAAGTCCGTGCCCGCACCGATCAGCGGCCCGCGGTGACGGCGCACCCGCCGGAACGAGTCGGTCGCCGAGGTCTCGACGAGCATGCGCGCCGGCCGGTCCGAACGCACCCACACCAGACCCGAGGACGTCGTGACGTCGCCCGTCTGCACGCCCCACTCGGCGCGGGGCCGCCCCGACAGAGCGAACGCCGGGGCGGCGGGAAGGGCTCCGCCGAGAGCGAGCGCGGCGGAGGCGGCCAGCGAGCCGCGCAGCACGTTGCGGCGGGCGGGGGAGGGGGAGGAGAGGGGAGCGGGGGAACTGCCGGGTACGGAAAGGGACATGAAGGGGCCTCCGAGGCGGGTCCGGGCGGGGGCGGTGCGTGGCCCCATGCCTAACGCCCGGGGACGGCGCGCACACGAACCCCGCGTGAACAGATCGGCCGCGCCGGACCCCGCACGAGGGGATCAACCGCGCCGGACCGGTAGAGGGGAATGCCCGCCGCCGGACCCCGTTCCGGGGGATCGCCGACCCGGACCCGTACGGGGATCACCCGCGCCCACCCCCTGTGAGCGCCTCACCCGCCCCCGACCGCCTCCGCCACCAGCCGGATGCCCGTCTCCACCGCCGCCGGCGCCAGGTGCGCGTACCCGATGACCAGACGTACGTCCCCGTCCGTGGGCCGTGCCGTGCCGTACTCCGCCAGGGGCCGCAGCGCCACCCCGGCCTCCGCCGCCCGCGCCAGGAACCGTTCCGGAGGGCCGAAACACCCCGGTACGCGCGCGATGACGTGCAGTCCGGCCGCGATGCCACTCACCCGCGTGCCCGGCAGGTGCTCCGCCAGCGCGGCGAGGAGGGCGTCCCGCCGCTCCCGGTAGGCGCGCTGACAGCGGCGCAGCTGCCGGTCGTACCCGCCGCCCGTCACGAGCTCGGCGAGCACCGCCTGGTCGAGCACCGGGTTGCCGAGGTCCATCGTCCGCTTGCGCTCGACGACCTCACCGAGCAGCGCCTCGGGGACGAGCATCCAGCCGAGCCGCAGACCGGGCGCGAGCGACTTGCTGACCGAGCCCGCGTAGACCACCCGCTCGGGATCGAGGCCCTGGAGCGCGCCGACCGGCGCCCGGTCGTACCGGAAGTCGCCGTCGTAGTCGTCCTCCAGGACGTACCCGTCGACCTCCCGCGCCCAGTCGAGCAGCGCCGCGCGGCGCCCCGCCGACCAGCTGATCCCGGACGGGAACTGGTGCGAGGGCGTCACGACCACCGCACGCACCCCCGAGGAGGAGAGCGCGTCGGGCCGCAGGCCCTCCTCGTCCAGCGGCAGCCACACCGTCTCCAGGCCGGTCGAGGCGAACAGCCGTCCGTGCTCCGGGCTGCCCGGGTCCTCCACACCGACCGCGTCGAGCCCTCGCGCGCGCAGCACGAACCCGAGCAGCGTCGACGCCTGCGCCACGCCCGAACAGACCACCAGCCGCTCCGGGTCGGCCACCACACCCCGCCGCCTGGTCAGCATCCCGGCCAACGCCTCCCGCAGCTCGGGCAGGCCCCGGGGGTCCGGGTACCCCAGCGACGGATGGGGGAGCCGCGCCAGGACGGCGCGCTGCGCCGCCGCCCAGGCGGCCCTGGGGAAGAGCGACAGGTCGGGCGTTCCCGGCCGGAAGTCGACCCGGATGTCCGGGTCCGCGTGGGCCGTTCCGAGGGTTCCACGCGTGCGCGTACCCGGGTCCGGAGCGCATCCGCCACGCGTGCGCGTGCCGTGGGCGTTTCCAGGGCCCCGGCCCGCCTCCCCGGTCCGGACGGCGATCCGGCCCCGCGCCGCGTCACCCACCCAGGTGCCCGCGCCCCGGCCGCTGCGGAGGTACCCCTCGGCGGTGAGCTGTTCGTACGCCTCCGTGACGAGCCCGCGCGAGACGCCCAGGTCGGCCGCGAGCTCGCGGGTGGACGGCAGCCGGGTCCCGGCCGCGAGCCGCCCGGAGCGCACCGCCTCGCGCAGCGCCTCCTGGAGGGCCCTGCCACGCCGCCGCGCCGGGGCTCCCACGGCCGGCAGAAGCAGCTCCCAGGCCACCTGCCCCTGGTTCGTCATCTCGCGTGCCCCTCCCGCCCGTACCGCTCCGGGGCCGCTCGTTCCTCCCGGCCGGGGACCATGATGCCGGGCCCGGGGCACAGGGGCGGACCGTACGGGCCGCCTCCGCCGACGGCGAGCCCCGCACCGCCCGCACACACGCGCGGAGGGCCCCGCGGCAGCTCCCACGCGCGCGTGGAGCCCCGCCCCCACCCGCCCCTACGGGTTCATCTCCACCGAGATGTGGGCCGACAGCGCCCGCAGGAAGTCCCGCGCGTCGAAGATCTCGCCCGCCGAGGCGACACCGGTCGTCCTCGTCCGCCCGGTGAGGATCCGGTCGACCGCCTCCACCGCGAGCGGCGCTGTGACGGCGTAGATGTCCTGCCCGGTGGCGACGGCCCGCCGTTCCGCGTCCCCGGAACGCACCACGACGTCCACGAGGAAGGTCTGCGCGGACCGGCCGCGTCCGTCGACCGCGTCCGGCGCCGGCGCGTCCGGTGCCGACAGGTCCTGGGCCGCGTCGACGGCCATGTAGGTGCGCACCTCGGGGATCGCCAGGTGGCTGGGGACGGTCACGACGTCGGCCATGGTGAACTCCCCGATGACCGGCCGCGCGCCCATCGGCGCGGGGAAGGGCCACTCCAGGACCGAGAGCGCGTCGTCGTGGTACTCGAGCCGCCCGCCGGTGTAGCGGACGTGGCGGCCGTCGCGCCGCTCCCGGGAGACCCTGCCCGCGGCGAGGGTTCCGGCCGTGGGGTGCCAACTGCTCAGCCCGTACGCGACGTGCGCCTCGTCGGCCGACGTCCAGTCGCCCATCGCCGCGGTGGCGAGCAGGTCGCCGAGGCCGCCGTAGAAGGCCATCGCGGGGACGACCGCCGTCCCCGCCGCGCGGGCCCGTTCCCCGAACGTCGCGAACGTGTCGGCGTTGGCCTCGATCTCGGCCGCCACGTCCACGTACGGGATCCCGGCGCGCAGCGCGGCCTCGATCACGGGAGCGCCGGTCGCGGCGAAGGGCCCCGCGCAGTTGATCACGGCCGCCGCACCGGCCAGCGCGCGGTCCAGCGAGGCCGGGTCGTCGACCGAGGCCGGTCGCACGTCGAGCCCCGGACGGGCCGCCGCCAGGGTCCGGAGCCGGTCCGCGTCCCGGCCGGAGAGGACCGGGACGAACCCCCGGTCGAGCAGCTCCGCGACCACGAACCGTCCGGTGTGTCCATAGGCGCCGAACACCGTCACCGTGCGTCCCGATTCCATGACTTCTCCCTGTACTCGCGCTGTTCCCGAAACGATCCGTCGTGACCATCCTGGCTCCGGTGGCCGTCCCGTACGAGTGTCCGGAACGACCTCGTGCGTACAATTCCGGACGTGAACACCGTCGCGCTGGCCGTCACCGAGGGAATGCGTCACTTCGAACTGTCCGTGGCGTACGAGGTCTTCGGCACCGCCCCGGCCGGGGTACCCGACCCCTGGTACGACGTCGCCCTCTGCGGGGCGGACGCGGTGCGCGTCGGACGGTTCCGGCTCGACCCCGACGGCGGCTTCGAACGGCTGGCGCGCGCCGGCACGGTCATCGTCCCCGCGCTGGCCGACGCCGACGAGGATCCGCCCGGCGAACTGGTCGACGCGGTGCGCGCGGCCCACGAGGCGGGCGCGCGGGTGGCGTCCCTCTGCACGGGCGCGTTCGTACTGGCCGCCGCCGGGCTCCTGGACGGCCGGCGGGCGACGACGCACTGGGCACACACCGAGGCGCTGGCGGCCCGTCATCCCCGGGTGGAGGTCGACCCGGACGTGCTCTACGTCGACGACGGCAGCGTCCTCACCTCCGCCGGCAAGGCCGCCGCGATGGACCTGTGCCTGCACCTGGTCCGCCTCGACCACGGTTCCGCGGTCGCCAACACGATCGCGCGCAGCCTGGTCGTACCGCCGCACCGCGCGGGCGGCCAGGCCCAGTTCGTCACCGCACCGGTGCCCGTCCAGGACGATCATCCGCTCGCCGCTCTCCTCCCCTGGGCGATCGAACGGCTGGACCGCCCGCTGACCGTGGAGGACCTGGCCCGCCAGGCGCGGATGAGCTCGCGCCACCTGGGCCGCCACTTCCGGGCGGTCACCGGCACCACGCCGCTGCAGTGGCTCCTGATCCAGCGCATCCGGCACGCGCAGGAGCTGCTGGAGTCCACCGACGACAGCGTGGAGTCCGTCGCCGCCGCCACCGGCATGGGCACCGCCGCGACACTACGACGCCACTTCAACCGCACCGTGGGCGTGCCCCCCGACACGTACCGCCGCACCTTCCGCACCCGCACCCGCCCGCCCGCCACCCACCCCGGAACCTCCGGCGGGCCCGGCCCGAAGTGGTCCCCGATGGCGTGACGGAAGTGGACCTTCACCGGGGCCGCCGCGCTTCCTAGCGTCGGAGTCATGAACGCCAACGCCCTGCGCGGGGTCCTCCTCGTGACCCTCGCCTACGCCCTCGTCGGCGCCTCCTTCACCGCGAACAGCCTGCTCGGCGCGTACCCGTACGCCGGCGGCCAGGCGCTGCGCTACGGAGCCGCCTGCCTGCTCCTGATCCCCCTGCTCGGACGTGGCGGGCTCGCCCCGCTGCGGACCCTGACCGCCCGGCACGGGGTGCGTCTCGCGGCACTCGCGGCGGTCGGCATGGTCGGCTTCAACCTGGCGGTCCTCGCCGCCGAGCGGACAGCCGAACCTGCGGTCCCCGGCGTCCTGGTCGGCTGCGCCCCGGTCGTCGTCGCGGTTCTGGTCCCGCTGGCCGAGGGACGCAGGCCCGTCCCCGCCGTGCTGTACGGCGCACTCCTCGTCGCCGCGGGTGCCTTCGCCGTACAGGGCTGGGGGCGCACGGACCCGGTGGGCATCGGATGGTCGGTGGCGGCGCTCGCGGGCGAGGTCGGGTTCACGGTCCTCGCCGTCCCGGTGCTCCGGCTGCTCGGGCCCAAGCTGCTCACGGCCGCCGTCTGCGGGGTCGGCGCCGTCGAGGCGGCGCTCGTGGGGCTGGTCGTCGACGGGGCCGGCTTCGTCCGGCTGCCGACGGCGGTGGAGACCGGCGCCCTGGTCTGGCAGGCGGCCCTGGCCACGGTGGTCGGCTTCGTCCTCTTCTACATGGGCGTCCAGCGCGTCGGCATGGAGCGGGCCACCCTCTTCACCGGGGCCATCCCGATCGCCGCCGCCCTGAGCGCCGTACTGGTCGGGGGCGGGTCCTTCGGCCTCCCGCAGGCGGCCGGCAGCCTGCTCGTGGGGGCCGGCGCCGCCGTCGGCACCGGCCTCTTCACACGACGCCGCCCCTCAGCGGGCGCTCCCGTCGAGGATCACCCGCGCGACGAGAGCCGGGTCGTCGTTCATCGGCACATGGCCGCAGCCGGGCAGCCTGACGAGCCGGGCGCCGGGGATGGTGTGCTTGGCGCGGACGCCCTGCCGGGGAAGGAGCAGCCGGTCGCGGCTGCCCCAGGCCACGGTGACCGGCACCGAGGCGACGTCCTCACGGAACCGCACGTTCCCGCCGGCGGCCAGGGTCTGCCGGAACCCGGTGGCTCCGCGCAGCGCGAGCGTCTCGGCACGGGCGGCCTCGGGTGAACGGCGCCCCGGGCGCGCGTAGATGGTGCTGGTGAGCACCGTGCGCCCGGCGGACGTACGGGAGAGCCGCTCGATCGCCGGTACGGGCAACGACCGGGCCGCGCCCCGCATCGCGCGCAGCGTCGCGAAGGCGTACCGCCGCTCGCCCTCCGACCAGAACCCGGCGGGGGAGAGGGCGGTGACCGAGCGCACCCGCTTCTCCCGGCCGAGCTGAAGGGCGAGCAGTCCGCCGAGCGAGTTCCCCGCCACGTGCGGGCGCTCGACGCCGACGGCCCCGCAGAAGGCGGCGAGCACGCCCCCGACCGTGGACAGGTCGTACGGACAGCCCGGCGGAAGCTCGTCCGAGGCGCCGAAGCCGGGCAGGTCCACGGCGATCACGTCCCGGTCGGCCGCCAGGATGTCCAGGACGGGTTCCCAGGCCTGCCAGTGGTGCCCGATGCCGTGCAGGAGCAGCAGCGGCTCGCCCGCGCCCCGGCGTTCGTACATGAGGGACGCCGTGCGGGGGCCCGCCGGGGTCTCGATCGGGAACGTGATCCGTTCGGGCATGCGGGCTCCCTGTCCTGAAGCTCATCAGACGTCCGGTCAACGAGAATTACCGATGAGTAGCCTGGAGTTCAAGCCCCCGCCCGCAACTGGAGGGACCGGCCTGGACACAACGCCCCCGGTGGGCTGGGATGGGCCGGTGCACACCGAGATCCCGACCGACACCCTGACCGAACTCTTCGAGGAGCACCGCCCGATGCTCCTCGGCGTCGCCTACCGGATGCTCGGCCGCGCCGCCGACGCGGAGGACGTCGTCCAGGAGGCGTGGCTGCGCTGGACCGCCGAGGACCGGGCCGAGGTCCGCGAGCCCCGCGCCTTCCTCGTACGGATCACCACACGGCTCGCCATCGACCGCCTCCGGCAGGCGCAGGTGCGCCGCGAGTCCTACGTCGGCCCGTGGCTGCCCGAGCCGGTCGTCACCGACTTCGGCCCCTCCGTCCCCGACACCGCCGAGCGGGCCCTGCTCGCCGACTCCGTCTCGCTGGCCGTCCTCGTCGTCCTCGAATCGCTCTCCCCGCTGGAGCGGGCCGTGTTCGTGCTGCGCGAGGCCTTCGGCTTCCCGTTCGCGGAGATCGCCACCGCCCTCGACCGCTCCGAGGCGGCCGTGCGCCAGCTCGCCGGGCGCGCCCGGCGCCATGTCGACGAGGGCAGGCCCCGCTACGACGTCGACCCGGCCGAGCGCCGTGACCTCACCGAACGCTTCCTCGCCGCCGCGGCGGGCGGGGACCTCGGCGGACTCCTCGCCCTGCTCGCCCCGGACGTGCGCCTGGTCGGCGACGCGGGCGGCAAGGCCAAGACGCCGCTGCGGATCGTGGAGAGCGCCGACAAGGTGGGCCGCTTCCTCGCCGCCACCTCGTTCAAGGCGGACGAGCGCTTCGAGCTGCGCTTCGTCGAGATCAACGGCGCCCCGGCCCTGCTCGCCCTCGACGGCGGACGGGTCGACACCCTCGTCCAGATCGAGGTGCGCGACGGCCGCATCCAGTGCGTCTACCTGATCCGCAACCCCGACAAGCTCCAGGGCCTGGCCGGTCCCGAGGATCCCGAAGGCGCCGCCGGACTCTGAGGCACCGCGCACCTCACCCCCTCCGAACGATCAGATCACGCCGATCGGCCGGAACTCGCCCCGTCTCCCAACCCGGGAGGCGGGGCCTTTTGCTGCGCGGGGCGCACGGGGGCGCGAACGTCCTGTGAACGATCTAGGTCAGAGGGTCACATTCGGGGGCGTTCGGCGGAGGATTGGTCTTGACCAAGGGGGTGGCTCGCCTTATGGTCGCAGAGTTAGTGCAGGAACCTTTAATAAACAAGGGCGCGGAAAAACGCCGCGGGACACGGCGAATTGCGGAGGATCAGGGTGGGGACCACGCAGCTGGCATCGGTACCGGAGCCGAAGTACCAGCACCTCAAGACAGTGATCGGCGAAGCGCTCGACTCGGACTTCGCCGTAGGGGAGATCCTGCCCAACGAGCGCGAGCTGGCGGCCCGCTTCGGCGTCGCCCGCGCCACGCTCAGGCAGGCCCTGGAGCAGCTGGAGCTGGAAGGCCGGCTGCAGCGCCGCCGCGGCGTCGGCACCACGGTCGCCCCGCCGCGCGTCGGCGTCGACGTCTCCACCACCCAGCACGCCTGGCCCGGTGTCGGCGACGAGGTCTGGGAGCCCCTGGACTCCGCCGCCGACGCGGCCCCGGCCGCCGTCGCGCGGGTCCTGGAGAGCGGCGCCGAGGAGCGGGTGCACATCGTCCGCCGCCTCCGCGTCAGCCAGGGCCAGCCCGTCGCCGCCGAGCTGCTGTACGTGCCCGCCGGCTCCGTGCCCGGCCTCAGCGCCATCGACGCGCCCGCCGGACCTGCCCGCGCCCGCGCCGTGCTGCGCGAACTCCAGCACCTCGCGCTCGACGGCCAGGACCGTTCCGTGGAACTGGGCTCCGCCCGCGCCGACGACGCCAAGGAACTCGACCGCCTGCCCGGCGCGCCCGTTCTCGTGGTGACGACCCGCTACCTCTCCGGAGGGCGTACCGCCGCCGTCTCCGTGGCGACCTACCGCGCCGACACCTGCCGCCTGACCTTCGGCGACTCGGTCGACCTGGTCATGGCCTCGTAACACCCCACGAACACGGGCCGACGGCCCGTCGCCGGGGAACCCCCAGCGACGGGCCGTCACCGTGCCGTCGCGAGGGGTTCCCTAGGGCCTGTCGTCACACTCCCGTCGTCGCCCGAAGGGCGGCCCCGCGGCGTCTGGTGCGTGCTCTCGGCGTGCCGGGCGGAAGCCCTCGTACTGGACGTACTCGGGCTTTCGCCCGGTGCGGCGAGAGCGCGTGCCAGGCGTCGCGGGGCAGGCGGGAGTTTGACGACAGGCCCTAGCGGCGGGCCGTCACCGTGCCGTCGACGGCGAAGAGCTGCTCCTCGACGTGGTCGAGGGCGAGCCGCAGCGCACCCGTGCCCACCGCGGCCTCGCCGAGCAGGGACAGCACCACCCGCGGCGGCCGCAGGCAGAACCGTGCCAGCTCCTCCCGGAGCGGCTGGAGCACGCCGTCGAGACCGGCCGCCCAGCCGCCGACGACCACCAGCTCGGGGTCGATCGCCAGGACCAGCGCCGCCACGTCGTGCACCAGACGCTGGATGAACCGCTCCACCGCCGCCTCGGCCCGCGCGTCGCCCTTCTTGGCCAGCGCGAAGACCTCCGCGACCGCCTGCTCGTCCAGCGGGTGCAGCGGCTCGTCGGTGGTCGAGAGCAGATGCTCGGGGGTGACGCCCCGGCCGAGCAGGTGCAGCGCGCCGATCTCACCGGCGGCGCCGCCGAAACCGCGGTGCAGCCGGCCGCCGATCAGCGAACCGGCCCCCGGGCTCAGCCCGGCGAGCACGAACACGATGTCGTCGGAGTCGGTCGCGGCACCCTTCCAGTGCTCGGCGACGGCCGCCGCGTTGGCGTCGTTCTCCACGATCACCGGGCACCGGAACGAGCGCCGCAGCCGCTCGCCCAGCGCGAGACCCGTCCAGCCCGGCAGCGCCGTGCCGAGCCGGACCGTGCCGTCGGCCTCCACGATGCCGGGGGTGCCGACGCCGACGGCCCGCAGATTGGACCGGGCGACCCCGGCCCTGCGCAGCACGTCGGCCACGACCGTACGCACCCGGTCCAGACGCTCTTCCTCGGGCGCCGACTCCGACACCTCGCGCGAACCGGCGCCGATGATCCGCCCGTCCAGACCGGACAGCAGCGCGGCCACGCGGTGCGGGCCGATCTCGATGCCCAGCAGATGACCGGCCTCCGCGCGGAAGCGGAACCTCCGTGCCGGGCGCCCCTGGCGCCGGACCTCGCCCTCCTCGGGCGCGGCCTCGACGACGAGACCGCCCTCCATGAGCCCCTCGACGACACCCTCGACCGTGGGCCGCGACAGACCGGTGATCCGGGTCAGGTCCGTGAGCGTGGGCGCGTCGGCGCCCCGCAGCGCATGGAGTACCACCGCGGAGTTGATCCGCCGCAGCAGAGACGGATCCCCGCCGGTCAGCCGCCCCACAGTGTGTCCTCCCAGCTCGTGCACCTCTCCGGCGGATGGTACTCAATGGGCCCGGTCGCGGCGAGTGCCGCCCCCGGCCCGCACCGGACCCGGGACCGCCCGCCGCACCTGACGCGGCGCCAACTGTCAGTGGTGGACGCTTTACTGGGTCCATGACCACGGCAGACCATCTCACGGCGATCGACTCGCTCCGGGCGCGCGGATTCGACGGCGGTCCGGGGTTCCACCTGGCGGAACTCGCGACCAGCGAGGACTTCTGGGAGGACGACGGCACGGGCCGGGAGATCGCCGAGGACCAGTACCAAGCGGAACGCGACGGCCTCGCCGTCCTCCTCGCCGCGCGTTGGGGAGAGCCCCGGGAACTCCTCCTCGGCCCGGTCCTGGAGCGGGGTATGGAGGGGGAGCGGATACCCGAACCCTGGTCCACGCTCAGCTGCCACACCCCGGACCTGGTCCTGTGGCGGGTCGACGGGGCCTGGATCGGCCTCGGCGTCTCCCAGTGGGACAAGGAACTGCCGTTCCAGCTCCTCGCCGTGGTGACCACCGTCGACCTGCCCTGAGACATCCCGGCGGGGGCCTGGCCGGCCGTCCGAGCCCGACGGCCCGGTCGGACAACCCGGTCAGGCGGCCCGGTCAGGCGCTCTGCGCGGCCTCCCGGAGGCGGGCGTACTCCTCGGCCATCGTCGCCGCCGTCCAGTGCGCGTTGAGACCGCTCGGATTGGGCAGCGCCCAGACCCGGGTGGTTCCGATCGTCCTCCGCTGCGGCCCGATGACGGCCTTCGGCTCGTCGAAGGCCGTGCGGTACGCCGTGACCCCGACGACCGCGAGCCAGCGCGGCGCCAGCCGCTCCACCTTCCCGGTCAGGATCCGCCCGCCCTCGCGGTACTCCTCGCGGGTCAGCTCGTCGGCCCGCGCGGTCGCCCGCGCCACCACGTTCGTGATCCCGAGGCCGTACGACAGGAGTTCCTCCTGCTCGTCGGGCCGCAGCCGCCTCGGGGTGAACCCGGACAGGTGGAGCACCGGCCAGAAGCGGTTGCCGGGGCGGGCGAAGTGCCGGCCCGTCGCCGCCGTCATCAGACCCGGGTTGATCCCGCAGAACAACACGGAAAGGCCGCCCGCGGCCACGTCGGGAACGACGCGGTCGCGGGCGGCCTCCAGCTGCTCCTTGGTGAACCGGGGGGTCCCGGTCAGAGGATCGCGCCGGGGGCGTACGCGGCGGCCTCCGGGTGCTGCTTGAGGATGTCCTCGACGCGCGCGACCACGGACGCGACCTGGTCGGCGGCGGCACCGGTGAAGGACAGCTTGTCCGCCATCAGCTCGTCGAGCTGCGCCCGGTCCAGCGGGATGCGCTCGTCGGCGGCCAGCTTGTCGAGCAGTTCGTTGCGCTCGGCACCCTGCTCGCGCATCGCGAGGGCGGAGGCGACAGCGTTCTCCTTGATCGCCTCGTGGGCGACCTCGCGGCCGACGCCCGCGCGCACCGCGCCCATGAGGACCTTGGTGGTCGCCAGGAAGGGCAGGTAGCGGTCGAGCTCGCGGGCGACGACGGCCGGGAAGGCGCCGAACTCGTCGAGCACGGTCAGGAAGGTCTCCAGGAGGCCGTCCAGCGCGAAGAACGCGTCGGGCAGCGCGACCCGGCGGACCACGGAGCAGGACACGTCGCCCTCGTTCCACTGGTCGCCGGCCAGCTCGCCGGTCATCGACGCGTAGCCGCGCAGGATGACCATCAGGCCGTTGACGCGCTCGCAGGAGCGGGTGTTCATCTTGTGCGGCATCGCCGAGGAACCGACCTGGCCGGGCTTGAAGCCCTCGGTGACCAGCTCGTGGCCCGCCATCAGGCGGATCGTCTTGGCGATCGACGACGGGGCGGCGGCCAGCTGCACCAGCGAGGTGACCACGTCGTAGTCGAGCGAGCGCGGGTAGACCTGGCCGACCGAGGTGAAGGCGTGTGCGAAGCCGAGGTGACCGGCGATCCGCTGCTCCAGGTCGGCGAGCTTGCCGGCGTCGCCGCCGAGCAGGTCCAGCATGTCCTGGGCGGTGCCGACCGGGCCCTTGATGCCGCGCAGCGGGTAACGGCCGAGCAGCTCCTCCAGGCGTGCGTACGCCACGAGCAGCTCGTCCGCCGCCGTCGCGAAACGCTTGCCGAGGGTGGTCGCCTGGGCGGCGACGTTGTGCGAGCGGCCCGCCATGACCAGCTCCGCGTACTCGGCGGAGAGCTTGCCGAGGCGGCCGAGGACGGCGACCGTACGGTCCCGCATCAGCTCCAGGGAGAGCCGGATCTGCAGCTGCTCGACGTTCTCGGTGAGGTCGCGCGAGGTCATGCCCTTGTGGACGTGCTCGTGGCCGGCGAGGGCGTTGAACTCCTCGATCCGGGCCTTCACGTCGTGCCGGGTGACCTTCTCGCGCTCGGCGATGGAACCGAGGTCGACCTGGTCGAGCACGCGCTCGTAGTCGGCGAGCGCGGCCTCCGGAACCTCGATCCCGAGGTCCTTCTGCGCACGCAGCACGGCGAGCCAGAGCTGACGCTCCAGCTTCACCTTCTGCTCGGGGGACCAGAGGACGGCGAGCTCCGCGGAGGCGTAGCGGCCGGCCAGAACGTTGGGGATGCGGGGCTTCGCAGTGGCAGCAGTCACGTGGAGAGATTCTACTGGCGGTTTCTGCAGGCCAGCGCCACGGTCCGATGTGGAGCTTGCTACGAGACGCAGGTCACGCACGGCCCCGGGCGGCACCTACGGGACGGCCGGAGGCTCGTACGGCAGCAGCTCGGGGCGCTTCGGCGCCCGGCCGTCCCCGGACGATCGGCCCGTCAGCCGCCGGCCGATCCACGGCCCCAGGTGCTCCCGGGCGAACCGGGCGTCGGCGACCCGCCGGCTCGCCCAGCCCGGCTGCGCCGACGGGGGCAGCGGCGTCCGCCAGTCCTCCTCGGGAGCGAGGCCGAGCGCCTGCCACACCGCCTCGGCGACCCGCCGGTGCCCGTCGGCGGTCAGATGGAGCCGGTCCACGTCCCACATCCGCGGGTCCCCGAGCGAAGGGGCCCCGTAGAGGTCCACGACCAGGGCCCCGTGCCGGGCGGCCAGCTCGTCGACATGGGTGAAGAGCTCCTCCATCCGGGGGCGGAAACGCTCCATGACGGGCCCGTTCCGGCCGGGGCTGCGCATCAGGACCAGCTGCCCGCAGGCCGGTGTGAGGCGTTCCACTGCCTCGGTGAGGAGGTCCCGCACCCGCACCATGTCGACCTTGGGGCGGAGGGTGTCGTTCAGGCCGCCGACCAGGGTCACCACATCGGCCTTCATGCCTGCGGCCAGGTCGACTTGCTCCTCGACGATCTGCCCGATGAGCTTGCCCCGCACCGCGAGGTTCGCGTACCGGAAGCCGGGCGCGCGGGTGGCGAGACGGCCCGCGAGGACGTCCGCCCAGCCGCGGTAGGAACCGTCGGGCTTCAGGTCCGACATACCCTCGGTGAAGCTGTCGCCGACGGCGACGAGACTGTTGTACGTGGCATTGATCTCCATGGCGGAGCGATCATACCGCGCGGTATGCGCGGGGCGCCGTGGAGGACCCGGGAGGGGAGACCCGATGAGCGACGCGCTGACCGGCGCACTGGCCGAGGCGCTGACCGAGGCACTGGCCGAGCTGGTGACGGCGGTGGCGACCTGCGACGACGAGGTCCTCGACCCCGACACCGCGGTGAAGTGGCTGAAAGGCACCGGCCACACGCTCGCCGGACTCCCGGCGGCCGAGCGGCGCGCCCTCGACGCACTGTTCCGCACGGTGGCGCTGCGACGGCCGGAGGGCCCGGGCCGGGACGAGCTGCTCGGACTCTCCGAGAGCTTCGGCCTCCTGGAGCCGGTCGACCCGGACGACGCCACCCGCGTCGCTCCCGGGACCGACCCCCGTGCCGCCGCCCCGGGCACGTCCGACCTCGCCCCCCTCGACCCCCACACCGCCGCCTGCGACGCCGTGGCCGCCCACGCCCTGCGCTTCGCCGCCGTCGTCCGGGGCGCCGACCCCGCCACCCCCGTGCCCACCTGCCCCGGCTGGACGCTCGCGGACCTCACCCGGCACCTCGGAGCCGGGCACCGCTGGGCCGAGCACCTGGTGTGGACCCGCGCCACCGTGCGCGTACGGCCCGAGGACGTGCCGCTCGACCTGCCGGCGGAGCCCACCGCGTACCCCGACTGGCTGATCGCCGGGGCCGGGTCCTTCGCCGCGACCCTGCGCGCCGCCGACCCGGACGGGCCGGTCTGGTCCCCCGGCGCCGACCCGCGCGTGCGCTCCTACCCCCGGCGGCTGCTCCGCGAGTCGCTCGTGCACCTCGCCGACGCCGAGATCGCGCTCGGCGGGGAGCCGGGCCCCCTCGACCCCCGTACGGCCGCCGACGCCGTCGACCTCCTCCTCGCCGACCTGCCGTACATCCCGTGGACCGCCGAGCCCCTCGCCCAGCTCGACCACGACGGCGCGGTCATCCGCCTCGCGGCCCGCGACGCGGACACGGTCTGGACGCTCACCCTCGGCGGGGGCGGCTTCACCTGGACGCGCGGCCGGCGGACCGACCCGGGCGTGCCCGCCGTACACGTCGAAGGCGGTACGGGGGACCTGCTGCTCCTCCTGCACCGCAGATACGCCGCCGACGACCCCCGCTTCGACCGCTCGGGGGACCTGGAGCTGCTCGACGCCTGGCTGGCCGCCACCGCGCTCTGAACGCACGGCCGAGGGGCCCCGGAAGACATTCCGGGGCCCCTCGTGTGTGTGACGCGGTGTGGTTACGGGGCCGCCGGGCGGCCCACCAGTTCCCGCAGCACGTCCTCCATCGTGACGAGCCCGGCCGGCTTGCCGTCCTCGTCGAGGACGGCCGCCAGATGGGTCCGGCTGCGGCGCATCGCCGTCAGGACGTCGTCGAGCGGGGTGACCGCCCGGACCCGGGCGATCGGCCGCAGCGCGGACACCGGGAACGGCAGATCGCGCGGCGAGACGTCCAGGGCGTCCTTGACGTGCAGATAGCCCAGGATGCGGTGGTCGGCGTCGACGACGGGGAAACGCGAGAAGCCCGTCCGCGCCGACAGCACCTCCAGCTCCTCGGGAGTCGTGCCGACCTCCGCGTACACCACCTTCTCCGCCGGCATCACGACGTCCTGGACCGGGCGCCGGCCCAGTTCCAGGGCGTCGTGCAGCCGCTCGGCGGCCCGGTCGTCGAGGAGTCCGGCGTCACCGGCGTCCGTGACCATCCGGGCCAGCTCGTCGTCCGAGAAGGTCGCCGCGACCTCGTCCTTGACCTCCACCCGCAACAGCCTGAGCAGCGCGTTCGCGCAGGCGTTGATCGCGAAGATCACCGGCCGCAGCGCCCGCGCGAGCGTCACCAGCGGCGGGCCGAGGAGCAGCGCGGTGCGCGAGGGCTCGGCCAGCGCGATGTTCTTCGGGACCATCTCGCCGAGCAGCATGTGCAGGTACGTGGCCACGCTCAGCGCGATCACGAACGAGATCGGGTGGACCAGGCCCTCCGGCACGCCGATCGCGTCGAAGACCGGTTCGAGCAGGTGCGCGATGGCCGGCTCGGCGACGATGCCGAGCACCAGGGTGCAGAGCGTGATGCCGAGCTGGGCCGCCGCGAGCAGCGCGGACACGTGCTCCAGGCCCCAGATGACGCTGCGTGCCCGCCGGTTCCCGGCCTCGGCCAGCGGTTCGATCTGGCTGCGGCGGACCGAGATCAGGGCGAACTCGGCGCCGACGAAGAAGGCGTTGACGACCAGGGTGAGGAAGCCGATCAACAGCTGGACGACGATCATCGGCCGGCCTCCCCGGTCTCGTTCTCGTTCTCGGTGTCGTGCGCGGGGGCGTGCAGCAGCACGCGCGCCGCGCGCCGGCCCGAGGAGTCGACGACGTCGAGCCGCCAGCCGGCGAGCTCCACGCTGTCGCCGACGGACGGGATGCGGCCCAGCTCATGGGCGAGGACACCGGCGAGCGTCTCGTACGGGCCGTCCGGGACGCGCAGCCCGATCGCGCCCAGCTGGTCGGTACGGGCGGCGCCGTCGGCGGACCACAGCTCACGGCCGTCCGCGTCCTCGCCCGCCCGCGCCAGATCCGGCGTCTCGTGCGGGTCGTGCTCGTCGCGGACCTCGCCCACGACCTCCTCGACGATGTCCTCCAGGGTCGCGACCCCGGCCGTGCCGCCGTACTCGTCGATGACCACGGCCATCGTCTGCTTCCCGGACAGCCGGTCCAGGAGGCGGTCCACGGTGAGGGTCTCGGGGACGAGCAGCGGCTCGCGCAGCAGCTCCCCGATCCGGCGGTGCGGGCGCTCCGCGGCCGGTATGGCGAGCACGTCCTTGATGTGCGCGATGCCCACGACCGAGTCGAGGCTGCCGCGGTAGACGGGGAAGCGGGACAGGCCGGTCGCCCGGGTCGCGTTGGCGACGTCCTCGGCGGTGGCCTGCACCTCGAGGGCGGTGACCTGGACGCGGGGCGTCATCACGTTCTCGGCGGTCAGCGCGGCCAGGTTGAGGGTACGGACGAACAGCTCGGCCGTGTCCGCCTCGAGGGCGCCCTCCTTGGCGGAGTGCCGGGCGAGCGCCACCAGCTCCTGCGGGGAGCGGGCGGAGGCCAGCTCCTCGGTCGGCTCCATGCCGAGGCGGCGCAGGATCCGGTTGGCGGTGTTGTTGAGATGGCTGATCAGCGGCTTGAAAGCGGCGGTGAACACCCGCTGCGGGGTGGCGACGACCTTCGCGACCGCGAGGGGCGAGGAGATCGCCCAGTTCTTCGGGACCAGCTCGCCGACGACCATCAGGACGACGGTCGACAGGGCGGTGCCCAGGACCAGCGCCACCGAGGAGGCCACGGATTCGGAGAACCCGAGGTCTTCGAGCGGGCCGCGGATCAGCTTGGAGATCGACGGCTCGGAGAGCATGCCGACCACCAGGTTGGTGACGGTGATGCCCAACTGGGCGCCGGAGAGCTGGAAGGTGAGCGACCTGACGGCCTTGAGGGCCCCGGCCGCGCCGCGCTCGCCGCGCTCGGCGGCGGCTTCGAGCTCGCCGCGCTCGACCGTGGTCAGCGAGAACTCGGCCGCGACGAAGGCGCCGCACGCCACGGAGAGCAGGAGCGCCAGGAGGAGCAGAAGCACTTCGGTCATCGGTTCACCTCCGTCCCATGATCAGTCAGGGGGAGGCGGAACGCGCGGTGTCGGCTGTCGGAGCCGGTGCTTCCGGATCCGGTACGGGGATCCGTACTACTGGGAGGCTCGCCCATGGGCGGACGCTCACACCTTTCGGTCGTCGGGGCGTGTGGAGAGACCATGGTAAAGGATCGGCAAAAGGGGAGCGTGATCACCCCCTGCGGTGGTTACGCTCCCGGGCCGGCGGCCTCGCGGTGGTGATCACCCACGGGCCGCAGGTGTCGCGGCTCAGCCGGTGAGCGGCTTCACCCAGCGGCGCCAGCGGTCCTCGCGGCCGTAGCCGGCGGCCGTCCACACGCGGTGCCCGGTCTCGTTGGCCTCCAGGACCATGGCATCGGCCCGTCGTCCGCCGAGGGCGAGGAACCGTTCCTCCGCCGTCTTCAGGAGCGCGGTCGAGATGCCGCGCCGACGGTGCGAGGGCAGCACGGCCAGCCGGTAGAGGGAGGCGCGCCAGCCGTCCCAGCCCGCGATGACGGAGCCCACGATCAGGCCGTCGTCCACCGCGAGCAGGAGCGCCTCGGGGTCGCGCTCGATCAGCCGGGTCACCCCGTGCACGTCGTCCGAGATCGACGTCCCCTTCGCGGACTCCCGCCAGAAGGTGAGGACGGCCTCGGCGTCGTCGGGGGTGGCAGCACGTATCCGTAGATCGATCATGGCCGGATCCCATCAGGCGGGGAACGGCCCGCGCCACGGAGTTTCGAGGGGAGAGACACACCCCCGCCGAGGGACAGGAACACCCCACTACCGGCGCGCGACGCCCAGCACGCACGGGGAGGACGGCAGCCGGGGCCCCTTCTCCGGGATGTCGAAGGAGCGGTACGGGCCCAGCGTGAACCCGGCCGCCTCGATCGCCACCAGCGGCGCGCGGGCGGTGTGGCAGCCGCCGAAGAGCAGCGGCCAGACCGTCCGGTCCAGACCCCGCTGTACGCGCGCGAGGCCGGGCGTGTCGGCCATCCCGTGCTCGAAGAAGCGCAGTTCCCCGCCGGGGCGCAGCACCCGGTGCAGCTCCGCGAGGGACCTCGGGAGGTCCCGTACCGTGCACAGGACGAGGGAGGCCACCGCCGCGTCGAAGGAGGCGTCCTCCAGGGGCAGGGCCTCCGCCGTGTCCGGCAGTACGGTCACCGGGACCGGGGCCGTGCGCGCGGCCTCCTGGGCGAGCCGGCGCAGCCGGGCCTCCGGCTCGACGGCCACCACCTCGGTGACGCCTTCGGGGTAGTGCGCGAAGTTGAGCCCGTTCCCGGCGCCGATCTCCAGCACCCGGCCCGAGAGCCCCGCGAGCAGCTCCGCCCGGAGCTCGCCGAGACCGCCCTTCGTGTCGGCGGACACGCTGAACCGGGCGTAGAAACGGGCGAACAGCGGATGGTGCACATGGGGCGCGGCGGACGGCGGGGGCGGCGGCGCGGAGTGCGGCGGTGTCATTGGAGCCTCCTCAGCCCGTCACGAAGCAGAACTCGTTTCCCTCCGGGTCCCGCATGACCTGGAAGGTGCCCTGCTCGTCGGTCACCGGGTCCCCGACCCGGACGGCGCCCGACCGCAGCGCCTCCTCGGCCGCCACGTCCGGGTCCTCCACCTCCAGGTCGAGATGGACGCGGTTCTTCACCGCCTTGCCCTCCGGCACCCGCTGGAAGGCGAGACGTACGAACCCCGGCGGGTCCACGTACGACCAGTCGTCACCACGGTCCACCGGGGAACCGCCGAGGAGCCCGGCCCAGAAGCGGACGAGCGCCGGGGGACCCGCACAGTCGAAGACGATCTCCTGAACGTGAGCGCGCATGGCCCCAGCCTACGGAGTCACCCTCCGGCCGGGGCTCATTTCGACGACAGGCCCCAGGCAGCCCGGGTCACTCGGCGGCGAACCGCTCCCGGAACGCCTCCGCGTCCCAGTCGCCCCCGAGCGCGGGCGCCAGCCAGCCGCCCGCCGCCGCCCGGAACCCGGTCGGGTCGAGCGCGCCCGACCCCTCCGGTACGGCCCCGAGCAGCGGAGCGCCCGCCGCCTCGGGCAGGTCCGCCAGATTGCAGCGCGCGGCCAGGTCCGGCGCGTCCGGCCAGCTGCCGACGACCACGCCCAGCTGCTCGATCCCGCGCGCCCTCAGCGCCTCAGCAGTCAGGGCCGTCGAGTTGAGCGTCCCCAGCCCGGCCGGGACGACCACCAGGACCGGTGCGCCGAGCAGCGCCGCCGCGTCCGCGAGCGTGCCGCCCTCCTCGTCGAAGCGGACGAGCAGCCCGCCCGCCCCCTCCACGAGCACCAGGTCGTGTTCGGCGGCCAGCTTCCGGGCCGCCTCGGCGACCTCCCGGGGGCCCACCGGAGCGAGCCCGGCCCGCCGGGCCGCCGTACCGGGGGCCAGCGGCTCCGGGAAGCGGCCCAGCTCGGCGTGGCCCACGGCGCCCGAGAGCCGGACGACCTCGGCCGCGTCACCGGCCTCGTCCGGCCCGACCCCGGTCTGCGCGGGCTTGAGGACGGCGACCGACCGGCCTGCGGCGGTGGCCACGGCGGCCACCGCCGCCGTCACCACCGTCTTGCCGATCTCCGTGCCCGTACCGCTGACGACGACGATTCCCACTGCTGTCCCAGTCCTTCCGTTCAGCCCGCCGAGGCAGCCGCGCGCACCGCGGCGCAGATCAGGGCCAGGTCCTCGTCGCCCGTCACATACGGCGGCATCGTGTAGATCAGGTCGCGGAACGGGCGCAGCCACACGCCCTCCCGGACCGCCGCGCGCGTCGCCGCGGCCATGTCGACCTCGTGGTCCAGCTGGACGACGCCGATCGCGCCGAGCACCCGTACCTCCCGGACCCCGGGGAGTCCGGCGGCCGGGGCCAGACCCTCCCGCAGCCCGGTCTCGATCCGCTTGACCTCGGCCTCCCAGTCCTGGGAGAGCAGCAGGTCGATCGAGGCGCAGGCCACGGCGGACGCCAGCGGGTTCCCCATGAACGTCGGGCCGTGCGCGAGCACCGGCACCTCGCCCCGCGAGATCCCGTCGGCGACCCGGCTCGTGCAGAGCGTCGCCGCCATCGAGAGATAACCGCCGGTCAGCGCCTTGCCCAGACACATCACATCGGGGGAGATCCCCACCTGGTCGGCGGCGAACAGCTTGCCCGTACGGCCGAACCCGGTGGCGATCTCGTCGAGGACGAGCAGCACGTCGTGCTCGTCGCAGGCCTCGCGCAGCACCCGCAGGTACTCCGGATCGTGGAAACGCATCCCGCCCGCGCCCTGCACCACCGGCTCCACGATCACCGCGGCCAGTTCGTGCGCGTGCTTCCCGATCTCGGTCCGCAGTAGCTCGGCGTACGACTCCTCGTACGCGGCCGGCGGGGCGTCCACGAACACCTGCCGCTGGAGCACCCCCGACCACAGCTCGTGCATCCCGCCCTCCGGGTCGCACACGGACATCGGCTGCCAGGTGTCGCCGTGGTAGCCGCCGCGCCAGGTGAGCAGCCGCCGCTTCTCGGGGCGCCCGAGCGAACGCCAGTACTGGAGGCACATCTTGACGGCGACCTCGACCGAGACGGAGCCCGAGTCGCTGAGGAAGACGTGCCGCAGCGGCTCGGGGGTGATCTCGACGAGCCGGGCGGCGAGCCGGACGGCGGGTTCGTGGGTGAGCCCGCCGAACATGACATGGCTCATCCGGTCCAGCTGGCCGCGCACCGCGTCGTTGAGCACCGGGTGGTTGTAGCCGTGGACCGCCGACCACCAGGAGGACATGCCGTCGATCAACTCGGCCTGTCCCTCGGCGGGTTCGGCGAGCCGGAGGCGTACGCCGGACGCGGACGCGACGACCAGCGGGTCCGTGCGGCCGGGCATGGGGCCGTACGGATGCCAGACGTGCGCCCGGTCCAGGGTGAGGAGTTCTTCGTTGCGCACGGCGTTACGCGTTCGGGGCGAGGTCCGTACCGGCGCCGCGGCGGCGCACGGCGACCAGGTCCGGCCGGGGCTCGTTGGCCGCGGGAGCCGCCGGAGCCGCAGACACCGGCGGAGCCTCGGACGCCTCGGCCGCCTCCGGCGCCGCGTGGCCGCCGCAGGGGCCGCAGCCGCCGCCCGCCTCCGCGTGCGAGCCGCAGCCCGCGCCGTCCGCGGAGGCCTCCGAGCCGCAGCCCGCCGAGGCCTTCGAGCCGCAGCCGCCCGTCGCGCCCGCCGCCGCGAGCGCGTCCGCGCGGTGCTGGGGCAGCGTGGTGGTACCCGCGCCCTCCACCTCGAAGCCCGCGTCCGCGATCATGTCCAGGTCGGCCTGGCCGGCCTGGCCCTCGCTGGTCAGGTAGTCGCCGAGGAAGATCGAGTTGGCGATGTTCAGGGCCAGCGGCTGCATCGAGCGCAGATGCACCTCACGGCCACCGGCGATCCGGACCTCGACGTCGGGGCAGACGAACCGCACCATCGCGAGGATCCGCAGACAGCGCTGCGGGGTGAGGTTCCACTCCTTGGCGAGCGGCGTCCCCTCGAAGGGGATGAGGAAGTTGACCGGCACCGAGTCCGAGTCGAGCGCGCGCAGCGCGTACACGACGTCGACGAGGTCCTCGTCGGACTCGCCCATGCCCGCGATCAGACCCGAGCAGGCCGACAGACCGGCGGCGTGCGCCTTCTGCACGGTGTCCACCCGGTCCGCGTACGTGTGGGTCTTGGTGATCCCCTCGTACGTCGCCTCGGAGGTGTTCAGGTTGTGGTTGTACGCGTCGGCGCCGGCGTCCCGCAGCCGCTCCGCCTGGCCGTCCGAGAGCAGCCCGAGGCAGGCGCAGACCTCGATGCCCTCGTTCTGCTCCTTGATGGCCTCGATGGTCCTGCCGACCCGCTCGACGTCCCGGTCCGTCGGACCACGGCCGCTCGCCACCAGGCAGACCCGCTTGGCGCCGCCCGCGACACCGGCCGCCGCCGCCTGGGACGCCTCGTCCGGCTTGAGCCAGGTGTACTTGAGGATCTCGGCCTTCGAGCCGAGCCGCTGCGAGCAGTACGAGCAGTCCTCGGGGCACAGCCCCGACTTCAGGTTCACCAGGTAGTTGAGCTTCACCCGCCGCCCGAACCACTGGCGGCGCACCTTGCCGGCCGCCGCCACCACATCGAGCAGTTCGTCGTCGGAGGTCGCCAGGACGGCGAGCGCTTCTTCACGGGTCGGCAGCTCGCGCCGCAGCCCCTTCTCCACCAGCGTGTTCAGCAGGTCCATAACCGCTGATCCTGGCCTACCGCCCGCCCCTCGGCCAAGGAGGATCCGAACAAACGACTCCGATCGGGGTGTGTGGATGACCACATCCCGACCTCGGCATGCTCCGGCTAGGGTCTGTGCGCTGCCTACAAAAGGATCGCCGTATGTCTCAGGCCGAGGAGGCACGGGCCGCGGGCCCGCGCCGTACCGCGTTCGACTGGACCGACGCCGAGGCGCGCCGCCGGGCCGACGCCGGTCTGGTCCGTACGCTGCGGCCCCGGAGTGCCGAGTCGGAGCTGCTCGACCTGGCGAGCAACGACTACCTCGGGCTGACCCGCCGCCCGGAGGTCACCGGGGCCGCGGCCGAGGCGGCCGTGCGCTGGGGCGCGGGCTCGACGGGCTCCCGGCTCGTCACCGGCACCACCCGGCTGCACAGCCGGCTCGAACGCGAACTCGCCGAGTTCTGCGGCTTCGAGTCCGCCCTCGTCTTCTCCTCCGGCTACACCGCCAACCTGGCCGCGCTGACCGCGCTCGGCGGCCGGGACTCCCTGATCGTCTCCGACGCGTCCAACCACGCCTCGATCGTCGACGGCTGCCGCCTCGCGCGCGCGGAAACGGCCGTCGTCCCGCACACCGACCCCGAGGCCGTCGCCAAGACGCTCGACGCGCACCCGGGGCGGCGGGCCCTGGTCGTCAGCGACTCCGTCTTCTCCGTCGACGGCGACAAGGCCCCGCTGCCGAGGCTGGCCGGGGCCTGCCGCGCGCACGGCGCGGGACTCGTCGTGGACGACGCCCACGGCCTCGGCGTCCTCGGCGACGGGGGCCGGGGTGCCCTCCACGAAGCGGGGCTCGCGGGCGACGAGGACGTGGTGGCCACGCTGACCCTCTCCAAGTCCCTCGGCAGCCAGGGCGGCGCCGTCCTCGGGCCGGCCCGGGTGATCGAGCACCTGGTGAACGCGGCCCGCACCTTCATCTTCGACACCGGGCTCGCCCCCGCCGCCGCGGGCGGCGCGCTCGCGAGCCTGCGGCTGCTGGTCGCCGAACCGGGCCTCGCCGAACGGGCCCGTACCGTCGCCACCACCGTGTACGGGCTGCTCACCGAGGCCGGCCTCACGGCGGCCCGGCCCGACGCGGCCGTCGTCTCGGTGCGGGCACCCTCCCCGGAGGCGGCGCTGCGCTGGGCGGCGGACTGCCGCGCACAGGGTCTGGCGGTCGGCTGCTTCCGGCCGCCGTCGGTGCCCGACGGCATCTCGCGGCTGCGGCTCACCGCGCGGGCCGATCTGACGGACGTGCAGATCGAGCGCGCGGTGGCGACGATCCTGCGGACGGCGCCGGCCGCCAGGCAGGGGTGAAGGGCGGCCCAAGAGGGCTCCCGGGCCGCAGAGTTCACCGCATCGGGCGACAGATGGGGACATATCTTGGTGGAACGCCGCCCGGCGCGGTCCGATCGGTGCCACTCTGACGCCCCAAGCGCAATCCGGGGCAGCGACCCCGGCGGGAAAGGGACAGCGTCGCCATGGCAGATCAGCAGGAAGCATCCGTCACTCTGCCGAGCGAGCCCGCCTCGGTCCCCACGGCCCGGCGGTTCGTCGCGGAGGTGCTCGGCGGGTGGGGCCTCGACGACGCGGCCGAGACGGCGGACGCGATCCGGATCATCGTCTCCGAACTGGCCACCAACGCCGTGCTGCACACCCTCGGCCAGTCGCCCACGTTCACGGTGGACGTCCGCCTGGAGCGCGAGGAACGGCTCCTCATCGGTGTGACGGACAGCCATCCGAGACTGCCGCGCCGCCTTCCGGCCGCGGTCCAGCAGGACAACGGCCGGGGCATGGTCATCATCCGCTCCCTGGCGGCGGAGGCGGGCGGCCGTCTCTCCTTCACCCCGACCGAGGAGGGCGGGAAGACGGTGTGGATCACCCTCCCCTGGACCCCGGCCCCACTGGCGAGCCGCTAGGGCCTGTCGTCACACTCCCGCCTGCCCCACGACGCCTGGCACGCGCTCTCGCCGCACCGGGCGAAAGCCCGAGTACGTCCAGTACGAGGGCTTCCGCCCGGCACGCCGAGAGCACGCACCAGACGCCGCAGGGCCGCCCTTCGGGCGACGACGGGAGTGTGACGACAGGCCCTAGGGCCGTGTCGGGCGGGCCCTGACCGTACGCGCCCGGGGCCCTGACCGTACGCCCGGCGCCCTGACCGTACGGCCCGTGCAGGGGTGCGGTGGCGCCGCCGCACCCCTCGGGGTCGTACCGCTACCGTCGCCGGATCAGCGGACGCGGCCGTAGTAGACCTTCGACGACCAGATCCTGTCGAGCTTCACCCAGGAGCCCGTCTTGGGCGAGTGCCAGATCTTGCCGCTGCCCGCGTAGATGCCCACGTGGTACACCCTTCCGCCGGAGTGGAAGAAGACCAGGTCCCCCTTCTGTCTGCTGCCGGCGGAGATGTGCCGGGTCCTGTTGTACTGCTGCTGCGCGGTGCGGGGCAGCGACTTGCCCGCCTTCTTGTACGCGTAGAGCGTCAGACCGGAGCAGTCGAACCTCGTGGGCCCGGTGCTCCCGTACCGGTACGGGGCTCCCTTCTTGGACGCGGCGACGCTCAGTGCCTTGTTCGCGTAGTTCGTCGCTGCCTGGGCCTCCGCTGCCGCACCCGGTGCGAACAGCGTGCCGCCGACGGCGGCGAGGGTGAGAGCCGAGACGGCTCCGGCCCGGGACAGCAGGGACGGGACGTGCATCTGCGCGGTCATGCGCAACCCTTCGTCAGCCGCCTGCGAAGGATGACCTGTCGGGTTCGGGCTGGCGAAGATGCCCGGCCGCGGCTGCGGCTTCACCCCAAGGGACGGCCTCGCTGCCGAAACAGCGCGTACGTCCCGTCTAAATCGGGTCCTCCACTCCTGCCGATCCACTCCTGTCGACCAGACATCCGGGACAGCGGCAGGACTCGGCGTCCGCCCGGACCGCCCCGCCGTGGTGGCGGGGGCTTGTCGTCGACAGGGATCTTGACCCACGGACAGGGCGAAATCCGAGCTGAAACGGCGATATGTGAGGCTCCTCACGACTGATCCATTCAGGTGGACAGGATGCTTTCGTGATCGTCGGAGGTTTGGCCGACGAGCCCCGCACCAGCGACGGAACGCCCGATTCGGCCAGATGTGTACACCTGTTGTGCAACTCACCCGGCATATATGTCGACTCGTCGACTACGCCGAACGGGGGATCGGATCTGCGGTTCGTGTCGGCCGTCCGGACCTGGACACGACGCGCCGGAATGTCAACTCGCGCGTGCTTCCGGGACGGTGACGCGACCTGTCCTGCGCTCCCCGTCCAGCACCCGCAGGGCGCGCGCCAAGGTGTCCGCGTGCACCTCGCTCTCGCCCCGCGCGTGCATCAGGGTCACGGCCTCGCGCAGCGCCTCGGCCCGCTTCACCAGGGCCTGGGCCGCGCGCAGCGCCCCGTAGGTGTGGGTGCCCCTGGAGGGGTTGATCCTCCCCAGGAGGTCGACGACTTCGAGGTACGCGTCGACGAACTCGCCCTCGGCCCGCGTCAGGGCGGGCAGCGGCGGCAGCTCGGGGACCACGGCGGGCTCACCGCTCCGTGGGGCCGACGGCGTCCCGCCGGCTGGTGATCACGTGGTCCACCAGGCCGTACGCGACGGCCGCCGGCGCGTCCAGGACGGTGAGGCGGTCGAGGTCGGCGTCGATCCGCTCCCGCGTCCGTCCCGTGTGCTCGGTGAGCATTCCCGCCATCAGGGCGCGCAGGCGGAGGAGTTCGCCGGCGTGCAGGTCGAGGTCGCTGAGCTGCCCCTGGAGCGGCTCGTCCACGGCGGGCTGCCGGAGGGTGATCCGGGCGCCGGGCAGCATCGCGCGCTTGCCCGGCGTGCCCGCGGCCAGCAGGACCGCGGCGGTGGACTCCGCCTGGCCGAGGCAGGTGGTCTCCACGTCGCAGTGGAGCGAGCGGAGGGTGTCGTAGACCGCGGTCATGGCGGTGACGGAGCCGCCGGGGGAGTTGATGTAGAGCGAGAGGTCCTGGCCCGGCGCCGCGTGGTCGAGGTAGAGGAGCTGGGCGATCACGTCGTTGGCGGAGACCTCGTCGATCGGCGTGCCGAGGAAGACGATCCGGGATTCGAGGAGCTTGGAGTAGGGGTCGAGGGTGCGGGTTCCGTAGCTGGTCCGCTCCGTGAACTCGGGCAGGACATGGCGAGCATCCATGGCGGGCACCTCCATCTGTAAAAAATGTACAGGACGTACAGCCCGTAAGATGGGGAGCATGACCTACGAGATCCCGGTGACGCAAGCGCGGGCTGAGCTCGCCGACCTCATCAACCGCGTCGTGTACGGCGGTGAGCGCGTCGTCGTCACCCGGCACGGCAAGCCCCTCGTCGCCCTGGTCTCCGCCGCTGACCTGGCAGAACTGGAGGCGGCCGAGAAGCCCGCCGACGAGCAGGTGGTCAGTACGGTCTCCCGCCTGCGCACGCTCGACTCCGCTCCGGGCGAACAGGGCCGCTTCGGCATCGCCGCCCACCACCGCGAGCCCGGCGTCTCCTGAGCGCGCGCCCGGTCCGACGATCATGAGATCGCAAAGACGTAGTTAACGAGCCGGAAAAACTTCCGCCCTAACGTGCAATGTCTGCTCGCGTACCGCATCTCCGCAGTTCAACAAGGTGTTGACGGTCGGTAGGGTCCGCAGCTGTCCGGGGTTCCTCCCGGCAGACGACTGTGAGGTGGAAGAGTGCAGTTGAGTCCGCACGAACAGGAACGCCTGCTGATCCATGTGGCGGCTGACGTGGCGGAGAAGCGCAGGGCCCGCGGGGTGCTGCTCAACCACCCCGAGGCCGTCGCCCTGCTCACCGCCCATGTCCTCGAAGGCGCCAGGGACGGCCGCACGGTCGCCGAGCTGATGGCCTCCGGACGCAAGGTGCTCACCCGCGAGGAGGTCATGGACGGCATCCCCGGGATGATCCACGACGTCCAGGTCGAGGCCACCTTCCCGGACGGCACCAAGCTCGTCACCGTCCACGACCCCATCGTCTGAACGGGGCGCCGCGATGATCCCCGGAGAGATCCTGTACGCGGACGGCCCCGTCGCCCTCAACGAGGGACGCCCCGTCACCCGCCTGACCGTGCTCAACGCCGCCGACCGGCCCGTCCAGGTCGGCTCCCACTACCACTTCGCCGAGGTCAACCCCGGTCTGGAGTTCGACCGGGGCGCCGCGCGCGGGCAGCGGCTGCACATCGCCGCCGGCACCGCCGTCCGCTTCGAGCCCGGCATCCCCGTCGAGGTCGAGCTCGTCCCCCTCGCCGGCCGCCGGATCGTGCCCGGCCTGCGCGGCGAGACCGCCGGACCCCTCGACACCACCGCCCAGGACAAGGACGGCGACCGTGCCTGACCTCCACCGTGCCGTCTACGCCGACCTGTTCGGCCCCACCACCGGCGACCGCGTCCGGCTCGCCGACACCGACCTCCTCGTGGAGATCGAGGAGGACCGCAGCGGAGGCCCCGGCCGCGCCGGCGACGAAGCCGTCTTCGGCGGCGGCAAGGTCATCCGCGAGTCCATGGGCCAGGCCCGCACCACCCGCGCCGAGGGCGCCCCCGACACGGTGATCACCGGCGTCGTGGTCATCGACCACTGGGGCATCGTCAAGGCCGACATCGGTATCAGGGACGGCCGGATCACCGCCCTCGGCAAGGCCGGCAACCCCGACACCATGGACGGCGTCCACCCCGACCTGGTGATCGGCCCCGAGACCGAGATCATCGTCGGCAACGGCCGGATCGTCACCGCCGGAGCCGTCGACACCCACGTCCACTTCATCTCGCCGACCGTCGTCGAACAGGCCCTCGCCACCGGCGTCACCACCCTCGTCGGCGGCGGCACGGGACCCGCCGAGGGCACCAAGGCCACCACCGTCACCCCCGGCCCCTGGCACACGGCCCGGATGTTCGAGGCCCTGGACACCTTCCCCGTCAACATCGGCCTGCTCGGCAAGGGCAACACGATGTCCCGCGAGGCCATGCACTCCCAGCTGCGCGGCGGAGCCCTCGGATTCAAGATCCACGAGGACTGGGGCGCCACCCCCGCCGTCATCGACACCTGTCTGGACGTGTGCGAGGAGACGGGCGCCCAGCTCGCCATCCACACCGACACCCTGAACGAGGCGGGCTTCGTCGGCGACACCCTCGCCGCCATCGCGGGCCGCACCGTCCACGCGTACCACACCGAGGGCGCCGGCGGCGGGCACGCCCCCGACATCATCACGGTGGTCTCCGAGCCGAACATCCTGCCCAGCTCCACCAACCCGACCCGGCCGCACACCCTCAACACCATCGAGGAACACCTCGACATGCTGATGGTCTGCCACCACCTCAACCCGGCCGTCCCCGAGGACTTCGCCTTCGCGGAGTCCCGCATCCGGCCCTCCACGATCGCCGCCGAGGACGTCCTCCACGATCTCGGCGCCATCTCGATCATCTCCTCCGACGCCCAGGCCATGGGCCGGATCGGCGAGGTGATCATGCGCACCTGGCAGACCGCCCACGTCATGAAGAAGCGGCGCGGCGCCCTGCCCGGCGACGGCCGTGCCGACAACCACCGGGCGCGTCGCTACGTCGCCAAGTACACGATCAACCCGGCCGTCGCCCAGGGCATGGGCCACCTCATCGGCTCCGTCGAGCCCGGCAAGCTCGCCGACCTGGTCCTGTGGGAGCCCGCCTTCTTCGGGGTCAAGCCGCTCGTCGTCCTCAAGGGCGGACAGATCGCGTACGCGCAGATGGGCGATGCCAACGCCTCCATCCCCACCCCCCAGCCGGTGCTGCCCCGCCCCATGTTCGGCGCGCTCGGCAAGGCCGCGGCGGCCGGTTCGGTCAACTTCGTCGCCCAGGCGGCGATCGAGGACGACATCGCCCAACGACTCGCCGTGAACAAGGAGTTCACGGCGATCGGCAACACCCGACGGGTGTCCAAGGCGGACATGCGGGAGAACGACGCGCTGCCCCGGGTCGAGGTCGACGCCGACACCTTCACGGTGACCATCGACGGCGAGGCGGTCGAACCGGCGCCCGCCGCCGAACTGCCCATGGCCCAGCGCTACTTCCTCTTCTGATGACGAGTCGCGCCGCCCTCCTCGTGCTCGCCGACGGGCGTTTCCCCGCCGGCGGGCACGCCCACTCCGGCGGGGCCGAGGCCGCCGTCAAGGCGGGCCGGATCACGGACGCCGCGAGCCTCGCCGCCTTCTGCCGCGGCAGGCTGCACACCAGCGGTCTCACCGCGGCGGCCCTCGCCGCCGCCGCGGCGCTCGGCCACGACCCGTACGCGCTCGACGCCGCCGCCGACGCCCGCACCCCCTCACCCGCCCTGCGCGCCGCCGCCCGCAGGCTGGGCCGGCAGATGATGCGGGCGGCCCGCGCCACCTGGCCGGGACCCGAACTCGACGCGCTCGCCGCCGCGTTCCCGCGCGGCGCCCACCAGCCCGTCGTCCTCGGGCTCGCCGCCCGCTCCGCCGGGCTCGGCCCCGAGGACGCCGCACACTGTGTCGCGTACGAGACGGTCAGCGGCCCCGCCACCGCCACGGTCCGGCTGCTGGGCCTGGACCCCTTCCAGGCCACCGCCGTGCTCGCCCGGCTCGCCCCCGCCATGGACCTGGTCGCGGAGGAGGCGGCCGCCGCCGCCCGGCAGGGCATCGACGCCCTGCCCGCCGCCTCGGCGCCCCTTCTCGACATCACCGCCGAGCAGCACGCGGCCTGGCCCGTCCGCCTCTTCGCGACCTGAGCACCACTGGTGAGCCTCGCTCCTGAGCACCCGCTCCTGAGTACGACTTCCGAGCATCACTCCTGAGAACCGCTGGAGCCGCCCCATGCACCTCGACCACTCCCACGACCACCACGGCGCCGTCTCCGCCGACGCCCACCGTCCCGACGGCACCCGCCGCGCCCTGCGCATCGGGCTCGGCGGGCCGGTCGGCTCGGGCAAGACGGCCACCGTCGCCGCCCTCTGCCGGGTCCTGCGCGACACCCTCTCGCTCGCCGTCGTCACCAACGACATCTACACCCGGGAGGACGCCGAGTTCCTGCTCCGCAACGCCGTCCTGCCGCCCGAGCGCATCCAGGCCGTCGAGACCGGCGCCTGCCCCCACACCGCCATCCGCGACGACATCTCCGCCAACCTCGAAGCCGTCGAGGAACTGGAGGAGGCGGTCGGGCCGCTCGACCTCATCCTTGTCGAGTCCGGCGGCGACAACCTCACCGCCACCTTCTCCAAGGGGCTCGTCGACGCCCAGATCTTCGTCATCGACGTGGCCGGCGGCGACGACATCCCGCGCAAGGGCGGCCCCGGCGTCACCACCGCCGACCTCCTCGTCGTCAACAAGACCGACCTCGCCCCCTATGTGGGCTCCGACCTGGAGCGGATGGCGCGCGACGCCGAGGCGCAGCGCGGCGAACTGCCCGTCGCCTTCACCTCGCTGCGCGCCGAGAACGGCGTCGCGCCCGTCGCCGACTGGGTCCGCGCCCGGCTCGTGGCCTGGACCGCGTGAGCCTGCGCGCCACGGCCCGGATCGCCGCCGACGCGGACGGAGGGCTGCCGCTCCTGGTCAGCGACGGCCCGCTCGCCCTGCGCCGCACCCGGGCGGCCGGCCCGCACACGGGTGCCGCCGGGCCGCACGCGGAGGCCTCCGGTCCGTACACCCGGGTCACCGTCGTCGGGGCGATGAGCGCCCCGCTCGGCGGTGACCGGCTCGCGATCGAGACCGAGGTAAGGGACGGGGCCCGGCTCCTGGTCGACTCCGCCGCCGCCACCCTCGCCCTGCCGGGCCGGAGCGCCGAGCCCGCCGCGTACGACCTGCGGATCACCGTCGGCGACGGGGCCGTGCTCCGCTGGCTGCCGGAACAGCTGGTCTCGGTCCGGGGGTCGGACCTGCGGATGCGGACCGTCGTCGAGCTCGCGCCCACCGCGCGGCTGGTCCTCCGTGAGGAGCAGATCCTCGGCCGCCACGGCGAACCGCCCGGCACCCTCGTCACCCGGCTCACCGTGCGCAGGGCCGGACGGCCCCTGCTCGACCAGGAACTGGCCTTCGGCCCCGGCGCCCCCGGCGGCTGGGACGGCGGCGCGGTGCTCGGAGGCCACCGGGCCACCGGTCAGCTCCTGGTCGTCGACCCGGCGTTCGCCGAGAAGCCGGTACGGGCCGCGCTGTTCGGGGAGAACGCCGCCGTCACCCCGCTGGCCGGGCCCGCCGCCCTCGCCACCGCGGTCGCGCCGGACGCGCTCACGCTGCGGCGCCTGCTCGACAGGATTCTGTCCGAACTCGCCCCGTTCTGACCGTTCCTGAGAGGTCTCTGCGAGGTCACCGCTCAGCGGTACACCGTTCACCGGTTATTGGTTCGGCAAAGAAACACGTGTTCGCTCTTTCATCGGGAGCCCCCGGGACGAAAGGATCCCCCGACAACCAACACGCGGCGCTGCCACGGGGGCGGCGCCCACTGGGGGAGGACATGTGAGACGCACAGCGGTGCTCGGCTCGGCCGGCACTCTGATAGCGGGCACGCTCGTCGTGGGCGCACTCGCCGCCCCGGCGGCGAACGCCGACAGCAACCGCCACCTGCGCGACGCGGAGTCGATCGGCGTCGCCGTCGCCGCCGCCCGCGCCGCCCAGACGGGCATCGACTGGCAGGACTGCCCGGCCGACTGGGGCCTCGAGAAGCCGATCCAGTGCGGCTGGGTCAGCGTTCCCGTCGACTACGCGAAGCCCAACGGCAAGAAGATCAAGATCGCCGTCGACCGCATCAAGGCCACCGGCACCCCCGCCGAGCGCCAGGGCGCGCTCCTCTACAACCCGGGCGGCCCCGGCGGCTCCGGCCTCCGCTTCCCCCGCCGGGTCACCACCAAGAACGCGATCTGGGCGAACGCCGCCAAGGCCTACGACTTCGTGGGCTTCGACCCGCGCGGCGTCGGCAAGTCGGCCCCCATCTCCTGCGTCGACCCGACCGACTTCGTCAAGGGCCCCAAGCTCGACCCGGTCCCCGACAGCGAGGCCGACAAGCTCGCGCAGCGCAAGCTCGCCGCCGACTACGCCAAGGGCTGTGCCGAGAAGAGCGGCGACCTGCTGCCCTTCATGAACACCCCCAACACCGCCCGTGACCTCGACGTCGTCCGCGCCGCCCTCGGCGAGCGGAAGCTCAACTTCGTCGGCGTCTCCTACGGCACCTACCTCGGCGCGGTCTACGGCACGCTCTTCCCGAGCCACGTCCGCCGCATGGTCCTCGACAGCGTCGTCAACCCGTCGACGCGGAAGATCTGGTACGAGGTCAACCTCGACCAGGACATCGCCTTCGAGGGCCGGCTCAAGGACTGGATGACCTGGGTCGCCCAGAACGACGCCACCTACCACCTCGGGGACACCCTGGCGGAGGTCCAGCAGCAGTGGGTGACCCTGCGCGCCGCGGCCAAGAAGGCCCCCCTCGGAGGGAAGGTCGGCCCGGCGGAGCTCATCGGCTTCTTCCAGAACGCCCCGTACTACGACTCCACCTGGGCCCTGGTGGCCGAGGCCTGGAGCGCGTACGCCGCCGGTGACCCGCAGCCGCTGATCGACAACGCCGCGGCCGACCTCACCGACACGGCCGGCAACATCGCCTCGGAGAACGGCAACGCCGTCTACACCGCGGTCGAGTGCAACGACGCCGCCTGGCCGACCAGCTGGAAGAAGTGGGACCGGGACAACACCCGCCTCCACGAGCAGTACCCCTTCATGACCTGGGCCAACGCGTGGATGAACCTCCCCTGCGCCACCTGGTCCGCCCCGCGCCAGCGCCCGACGGAGGTGAAGACCGGCAAGGGCCTGCCGCCGGTGCTCATCGCCCAGTCCGAGCGTGACGCCGCCACCCCGTACGCCGGCGCCGTCGAGCTGCACAAGCGTTTCAAGGGCTCGCGACTGATCACGGAGAAGGACGCCGGCTCGCACGGCATCACCAACCTGGTCAACCCCTGCCTCAACGCCAAGGTCGAGACCTACCTGCTGACCGGCAAGGTCGACGCCACGGACCAGACGTGCGCCCCGCACGCCACTCCGCAGCCGTAACACCGCCCGGAACCGGGTGAGGAGAGGGGCGGGGCCGTCCGACGGCCCCGCCCCTCTCCGCCGTCTCACCGCGAGGCCAGCCAGGCGTCCTCGGCCGCGTAGTCGAACCAGTCCTGCCCGTACTTGGCCAGGTTCGGGAACGCCTCCAGCCACTCCCGGCCCGCCAGCCGCTCCGCCAGCCACTCCACCGTCGCCGGCAACGACTCCGCGTACCCCACCACCGGCCGGTAGCCCAACTCCCGCTCCGCCGCGGTCATGTCGTACACGATCGGCGCGTCCAGGCCCCACGGCGTCTGACCCACGATGCCCACCGGCGGCGGCCCGTCCACGAGCACCGTCTCGCTCTCCACCCCCACGACCGCGTCCACCGCCGCCGCGATCTCCGCGACCGTGGGCGCCTCCGGGTCGGCGGCGTTCAGCACCCGCGTGCCCGGCTTCGCAGCCGCCAGCCGGATCAGCTCGGCCAGATTCTCCACGTGCGCCGGATGGAACCGCGACAGACCGCCGTAGGCCAGCACCCGCACCGGGCGCCGGTCGAGCGACCGCTTCACGAAGAACAGCTCGCGCGGCGACCGGCAGTGCGGACCGTGGATCGCGCCCGCCCGCAGCAGCGTCGTCGGCAGCAGCTCCCCGGCCGCCGTCAGCGCCCGCTCCAAGGCGACCTTCCGGGTGCCGTACGTGCTCCCGCCCGGTGCCACCGTCGCCAGGGACTCCGGGATCGGCACCGGATAGCGCGGGAAGCCGTCCGGCCGGTCCTGGGTGTCGAAACTGCGCCCCCGCTCGTCCTCGTACACCGCCCCGCTGGAGATCACCACCGCCGAACCGATCCGGTCCGCGAGCCCGGTCAACTGGGCGGCGTGCCCGGCGTCGTACGCCACCATGTCCACCAGGACGTCGGTGCCCCCGCCGAGCGCCGAGGCCAACGCGCCCTCCTCGTCCCGGTCGAGCCGGACCGACCGGACCTCGTCCGGCCAGCCGCCGTCCCTGCCGCCGCCCCGCGAGGCGGCCGTCACCTCCCAGCCGTCCGCGACGAGCGCCCGCACGGCCGCCCGCCCCACCTGTCCCGATCCGCCCAGCACGAACGCGTTTCCCTTGGTCATGGACGCGAGGCTAAGGGCGGCGGGGACGGCGGCCCAGGGCATTGCGCCAAGCGCGGATCCGCCCTCAGCGTTCCCCGCGGGGGAACTTTCGCGCCGGGCCCTCGTTCTCCTCCGCCGCGGCCTTCACCACCGCCGCGTACTCGTCCACGTACTCCTGCCCGGACAACCGCAGGATCTCGTACATGATCTCGTCCGTCACCGCGCGGACCACCGCCCTCTCACCGGCCGAACCCCTGAACCGGGAGAAGTCCAGTGGCTCCCCGAACCGGATGGTGACCCGGCGGATCCTCGGCACGACCTTCCCCGGCGGCTGGATCTCGAAGGTCCCCACCATCGCGCAGGGCACCACCGGCACCCCCGCCGTCAGCGCCATCACCGCCACCCCCACCTTGCCCTTGTACAGCCGTCCGTCGTGCGAACGCGTCCCCTCCGGGTAGATGCCGAGCAGCTCCCCCCGGTCCAGCACCCCGAGCCCCTCGCGGATCGCGGCCCGCCCGGCCTCCTTCCCCGACCGGTCCACCGGGATCTGGCCGGCGGCCCGGAAGAACGCGGCCGTCAGCCGCCCCTTGATCCCCGGCCCCGTGAAGTACTCCTGCTTCGCCAGGAAGGTGATCCGCCGTTCGAGCACCACCGGCATCAGGAAGTGGTCCGAGAAGGAGAGGTGGTTGCCCGCGACGATCGCCGCACCCTCCTCCGGGATGTGTTCGAGCCCCTCGATCCGGGGCCGGAAGAGCAGTCTCAGGAGCGGTCCGAGCAGTACGTACTTCATCAGGTGGTAGAACACCCGCGACCCCCGTTCGTCGTCCTTCCACCCGTTGTATCGGCGCGGGGGCTCGTGGTCCACTGGTGGGGGAGCGTCACCATGACGGACGACCAGCGTGGTACCAGGCGCCCCGGCCGTGTCCTCACCGCGCTTCTGTGCGCGCTGACGGCGGCCGGGCTGTACGGCTGCTCCCACCCGGGCACGCCGGAACCGTCCCCCACACCCACGCCCGCCACCACGAGCCCCGCACCCACCACCCCGGCCCCCACCGGACGCTCGCCCTTCACCGGGCTCCCGGCGAAACCCGCCCCCGTCCTCGCCGTCAAGATCGACAACGTGGCCGCGGCCCGCCCCCACACCGGCCTCGGCTCGGCCGACCTCGTCTATGTCGAACAGGTCGAGGGAGGGGTGACCAGGCTCCTCGCCGTCTACTCCTCCCGTCTCCCCGACCGGACCGGCCCCGTCCGCAGCGCCCGCGAGTCCGACATCGAACTCCTCGCCCAGTTCGGCACCCCGGCGCTCGCCTACTCCGGCTCCCAGACCGCACTGAAACCCCTGCTCAAGGCCGCCCCGCTGTACCCGCTGCCACAGGAGGACGCCCCCCGGGCGTTCGTCCGCAGCGCCGCGCGTCCGGCCCCCCACAACCTGTACCTGCTGCCCGGCCGCGCCCTGGCCGCGGCCCCGGACGCAGGCCTCTCCCAGGACATCGGCTTCCGCTTCGGGCCCGCCGCCGAGGGCGGCACCCCGGTCCGCGAGCGCACCGTGCGCTACCCCGCCGCCCGCTACACCTTCACCTGGAACGCGGCGGAGAAGGACTGGCGGGTCGCGATGGACGGGCGGGCGGCCCGCACCACCGACGCGGGACCGCTCAAGCCGACGACCGTCGTCGTCCAGCACGTGAAGATCCACCCCTCGCGCTTCCACGACTTCCTCGGCAACGTCTCCCCGTACACCGAGAGCGTCGGCAGCGGTACGGCGCAGGTGCTGCGGGACGGGCGGTCGTACGAGGCCCACTGGTCCCGGCCCACGGCGGCGTCCGGCACCACGTTCACCACCCCGGCCAACAAGCCGCTCGCCTTCGCACCGGGACAGATCTGGGTGGTACTCGCCCCCAAGGGCTAGGCCATGTCCGGGAAACCCGCCCGGGTTGGGCGAGGTGCGCGGCGGGACCGCCCGTCACGAGGCGACCACGGCCGACGGGAAGTGCGCGGTGGCCAGCACCGAGCCGTCGGGAGCGAGCAGCTGGGCGCCGGACAGCGCCGAGGGATCCACGTTCGCCGGTGCGCCCCAGTAGCCGTACCCGCCCTTGAGGGCGAACGAGCCGAGGGGAACCGCGCTGCCGTCGGTACGTTCGAGGCGGCAGCGGACCGGTCCGTCCCGTCCGCTCAGCTCGACGGACATGTAGACCCAGCCCGGCGTGCCGGGGTGGGCGTAGATCCGGCCGACCTCGTGGCCGTCGGCGACCAGGGCCGCCTCCATCAGACCGCTGTGCGCCGGATGCGCGGGGGCGGAGGCCACCAGCGGCTCGTTCACGGCGGTGCCGACGGCCCAGCCGCCGAAGCCGCAGGCGATGGCGAGGGCGGCGCCGGCCGCCGCGAGCCGAGGACGCAGGAGGCGGCGCCGCGCCGACGTCCGGGACCGCTCGGGCCGGTCGGACTTCTTGTGGTGCTCGGGCCGCCCGGAGTTCTCCACGCGCTCGGGCCGCTCGCCGGACCGCTCGGTGAACAGCTCCCCGAAGCGTGCGGTGACGCGGGTCTCGAAGCCCACCGGCGGCTCCGAGCCGGGCAGCAGCCCCAGCAGGCCGTCACCGAGGGGGGTCAGCCGCGCGATGTGCTCCCGGCACCCGGGGCAGTGGTCCAGATGCGCGACCGCGAGGGCACGCTCCCGCGCCGGGAGCACACCCAGCGCCAGTTCGGCGTCGAGCTCCCTCAGTCCCTCACAGGTCAGGTCGTCGCTCATCGCCGGTTCACCTCGGCTCCCCATGCCGTCCGCAGCCTGCGCAGCGCCGTCCTGATCCGCGTCTTCGCCGTACCCAGCGGTATGTGCTCGAAGTCGGCGACCTCCCGCGCGGTCATCCCGTAGATCGCGGCCATCGCCAGCGCGCGGGCCTGTTCCCTCGGCAGGCGGGCCAGGGCCGCCCCGATCCCGGCCGCCGTCTCGGCGGCGAGGGCCCGTTCCTCGGGGGTGTCGGTCATGACGCCGAGGAGGGCGTCCAGATCCTCCGGGGCCACGGGATCGGCCCGGTGCGCCCGCACCGCGTCGACCGCGAGGTTGTGCGCGATGGTCGTCAGCCAGGTCTTCACCGAACCGCGCCGCGCGTCGTAGACCGAGGCGTGCCGCCAGGCCCGCTCGAACGTCTGCTGGGCGATGTCCTCGGCGAGCTGGGGGTCGCCGACGACGGCGACCGCGACACCGAACACCGTGCGCTGGAAACGGCGCACGAACGCGACGGCGATCTCGGGATCTCCCGTGGTCAGGCCGGACAGCAGCGCCTCGTCCGGCGCGTGCCCGAGTGACATACCCATGCTCCGCATACCCCTGGATACGTTTCGCCGCCCCCAGGGGATTGCGCCGGATCCGGATCCGTGCGGGAACACCCCCTCATTCTCCTCCTCCGGCCCCGCGCAATCCCTCCGCGCCGCTCGTCCGTATCCCCTGCGGAACGGAAATCCCGAAGAACGAATCCCCCGAAGAACGAATCCCCCGAAGAACGAATACCCCGAGAACGAATCCCCGGAGAACGAGAACAGGCGGAGGGCGGAGTGATGACAGGGACACGCACGCGGAGCCGCGTGGCGCTCGGGCTGGCGGCCGGAGGGCTCACCGGGCTGCTGGCAGCCTGCGGGAGCGGCGGTGGGTCGGCGAGCACCGCACCACCGGCGCAGAGCACCGCACCACCCGCACAGAGCAGCACGGCGGGCACCACCCAGGTGACCGCCGACCTCTCCGACTTCCACATCGCGTTGTCGCAGCAGACGTACAAGGCCGGCGGCTACACCTTCGTCGTCAACAACATCGGCCACCACGTCCACGCCCTGGCGGTGGAGGGCCCCGGCGGCGAGAACCGCTCGCAGAACCTGGATCCCGGCAAGAGCACGAAGCTGACCGTGACGCTGAAGTCCGGCAAGTACGAGATCTACTGCCCCGTCGACGGACACAAGGACCTGGGCATGAAGACGGAGATCACCGTGGGCGGTGCCGGGGGAGCGGTGAACGAGAGCCCGACGGGCAATGGCTACTGAGCGGGCCTGGAGCGTCATCGCTCTGCGCCTGGCCGGTGCCGGTCTGACAGCGGCGATGGCGGCGATCCACCTCCGTCTCTGGGACACCGGCTACCGGGACCTGGCGACGATCGGCGCGCTCTTCCTGCTGAACGGCATCGGCGGCGTGCTGCTGACCCTCGCGCTGCTGGCCGCGCCGACCCGGTTCCTCGCCGTCCCGGCCGCCCTTGGCGCGCTCTTCACGGCCGGCACGCTGGCCGGTCTGGTCGTCAGCCTCACCACCGGACTCTTCGGATTCCAGGAGTCCATCGACGCGGAACTGGTCGTGCCCACGATCGTCGTCGAGTCGGCGGGAATCATCGTCCTGGCGGTCCTGGCCGCCGTCACCGCGCGCGGCTTCCCCGCCGTACGACCGGAGAAAGGGCGGGTGGGTAACCCGGCGGTCGGTCGACCACCGAAACGATCAGGGATGCGCGGGCCCGGCCCCCGCCGGTGGGCGGGGGCGCGGCGTGGGCGGGGACGCGCTGTCCGACGCGGCCATCCCGATCGTCACCACGCCGAGCACCACCCAGCCGAACCAGAGCCAGCCGCTGCTGCCGAGCGCCACCGTGTACGCCGTGGTCAGCACCAGCGCGGCGAAGGTGAGCACCGCCATCGTCTTCGTGGGACCGGACATGTGTCCGTCCTCCTCCCGACCGAGGTCGCGGAAGCCGTCCAGCCCATCGTCACCCCGGGAGAGGGGCGCGCGCTACTCCCCGGACGCTCCGGCGTGCGCCGGAGTCAGCGGCCGCGGGTCTGGAGCGAGGCGAGGTAGGCGTTGTACGCCTCCAGCTCCTTGTCGCCGTTCCGGTCGGCGGCCCGGTCCTGGCGGACCGCCTGCCGCTGCTCGGAGTGGTACCACTGGTAGACCAGCGCGATCAGCACCAGCACGGACGGGATCTCGCTGAACGCCCAGGCGATGCCGCCCGCCGCGTTCTGGTCGGTGAGCACGTCGATCCCCAGCGAGGCCGGCGGGTTCTCGTACGCCTTGACCATCGGCTCGGTGGCCATCATCAGCGCGATGCCGAAGAAGGCGTGGAACGGCATGCCCGCGAACAGCTCCAGCATCCGCATCACGAACCCCGGCCGGTGCGGACCCGGGTCGACGCCCATGATCGGCCAGAAGAAGACCACGCCCACCATCAGGAAGTGCACCATCATCCCGATGTGACCCGCCTTCGAGCCCATCAGGAAGTCGAAGAGCGGAGTGAAGTACAGCGCGTACAGGCTCGCGATGAACATCGGGATCGTGAAGCCGGGGTGCGTGATCACCTTCATGTACCGGCTGTGCAGCAGCTTCAGCAGCAGTTCGCGCGGACCCGTGGAGCCGCGCCCCGCCACCGGGAGCGCCCGCAGCGCCAGCGTGATGGGCGCGCCGAGCAGCAGCAGGATCGGCGACAGCATGGAGATCACCATGTGCTGCACCATGTGCACGCTGAACATGACCATGCCGTAGTCGTTGAGCTTGGTGCACATCACGAGCGCGATCGTCAGCACGCCGACCGTGAAGAACACCGTCCGGCTCACCGGCCAGGCGTCCCCGCGCCGCCGTAGCCTCACCACGCCCCACCCGTACAGCCCGAGCCCCGCGAGGCAGCCGATCAGGAAGAAGAGGTCGGGCGAGAACTCCAGGCCCCGACCCAGCGTGAACGGCGGCAGATCCGTGGTCATGCCGTGCCCGCTGTGATCCATCGTGTGCACTCCTGGAGCCCGATTCGCGCTTGTTGTCCGCACCAGACTAGAACCGCCCCCGGCCGTGGCCGCGACCGGGGGCGGATGTCACGCGAAGACGACCCTCAGAGCACGCACTCGGCCTCGGCGTAGCGGTCGGCCGGGACCGTCTTGAGGGTCTCCACGGCCTGGGCCAGCGGAACCATCGTGATCTCGGTGCCGCGCAGCGCGGTCAGCATGCCGAACTCGCCCCGGTGCGCCGCCTCGACCGCGTGCCAGCCGAAGCGGGTGGCGAGGACGCGGTCGTACGCGGTGGGGGTGCCGCCGCGCTGGACGTGGCCCAGGATCACCGGGCGGGCCTCCTTGCCGAGCCGCCGCTCCAGCTCGGCGGAGAGCTGGTTGGCGATCCCGGTGAAGCGCTCGTGACCGTAGATGTCGGTGCCGGCGGTCTTGAAGTCCATCGAACCCTCGGCCGGCTTCGCGCCCTCGGCCACGACGACGATCGCGAACCGCTTGCCGGCCTCGAAGCGCTCGCCGACCCGGGCGGTCAGCTCGTCGATGTCGAAGGGCCGCTCGGGGACGACGACGGCGTGGGCGCCGGCGGCCATGCCGGAGTGCAGCGCTATCCAGCCGGTGTGACGGCCCATGACCTCGACGACCAGGACGCGCTGGTGGGACTCGGCGGTGGTCTTCAGCCGGTCCAGGGCCTCGGTGGCGACGGTCACGGCGGTGTCGAAGCCGAAGGTGACGTCGGTGGAGGCGATGTCGTTGTCGATGGTCTTCGGGACGCCGACGATCGGCAGGCCCGCCTCGGAGAGGAGGTTCGCCGCCTTGAGGGTGCCCTCGCCGCCGATCGGGATGATGGCGTCGAGACCGAGGTCGGCCAGGTGGCCGCGGGCGCGCTCGACGCCGCCGACCAGATGCGCGGGCTGGACCCGCGAGGAGCCGAGGATGGTGCCGCCCCGGGCGAGGATGCCGCCCACCGCGTCCAGATCGAGCTTGCGGTAGTCGCATTCCAGGAGGCCACGCCACCCGTCGTGGAAGCCGATGACCTCGTCGCCGTGGTCGACGACCGCGCGGTGCACGACGGATCGGATGACAGCGTTCAGACCGGGGCAGTCTCCGCCGGAGGTGAGCACGCCAATGCGCATAGCCCAAAAACCTTTGCAACGTGGGCCGACTCCCGGACCACGTCGTCCGGCTGGATCCCCGCCACCCTATCGCCGCAGGGTGGCGGGGCCGAACCGGATGTCCGCACAGTGGACAACGTACGTTCGTACGAGGGACCGGCGGTGGTGCGGGGCTGACTCAGGCGGGCTGCGAGGCGGCCGCGATGCGCTCGGCGCGCAGCGCCTCGTACCAGCGGTCGTCGGTCGGCGGCAGCGCGTTCACGTCGAGGGCCAGCTTCAGGAGCAGGTCCGCGATCTGCGGGTTGCGGGCCATGACCGGGCCGTGCATGTACGTACCGAAGACGGTGTCGTTGTACGCGCCCTCGGTGCCGTCGCCGGTGCCGTTGCCGTTGCCGTAGACGGTCCGGGCGAACGGCCGGGCCGTCGGGCCGAGATGGGTGATGCCCTGGTGGTTCTCGAAGCCCGTCAGCTGGGGGAGGCCCAGCCGCGGGTCGATGTCCGCGAGGACGTCGCCGACGCAGCGCTCGCCCTCGCCACGGGTGGAGATCACGTCGATGAGGCCGAGGCCGGCCTCGCGCTCGCCGAGGTCGTTGATGAACTCGTGGCCCAGGATCTGGTAGCCGGCGCAGACCGAGAAGATGATCGCACCGTTGGAGGCGGCCCGGCTGAGGCCGCCGTCCCGCCGCAGCCGCTCGGCCGCGAGCCGCTGCGGGCGGTCCTCGCCGCCGCCGATCAGATAGATGTCGCCGGAGGTCGGGATCGGCTGGTCGCTGCGGACGTCGACGCGCTCGACGCTGAGGCGGCGCTGCTCGGCGCGGCGCTGCACGACCAGGACGTTGCCCTGGTCGCCGTAGGTGCTGAGCAGGTCCGGGTAGACCCAGACCAGGCGCAGGCTGCTGTCACTCATGCTGCATGTCCTCTACGGGTCAGTTGCCGACGCGGCGGCGGACGTCCTGGAAGGCGGTGTAGTTGGCGATCAGCTCGATCTGGCCGGGCGGGGCCATCGAGACGGCCTCGTCCAGCGTCTCGCAGACGCGGAAGTCCACACCCGCGACCTCCAGGCGGACCGCGAGGTCGAGCCGGCGGTCGCCGATCACCATGATCGGGTGGCCGGCGAGCCGGGCGTAGTCCACGTCCCACAGCCAGGAGGTGTCCGTGCCGTCGGCGCCGCGCGCGTTCACGGAGAGGATCACCGGGGCGGGCGGCCCGTCGATGAGGGAGAACGTCTCGAGCCAGCCGGCCGGGTTCTTCGCCAGCAGCAGACGCAGCTCGCGGCCCTGGAAGGAGACCACGTCGTAGCGGCCCGCGACGGCCTGCACCTGGTACATGCGCTCCAGGGCCACCTGCGGCGGCACCCCGAAGACGGCGGCGACGGCGGCCGAGGTGGCGGCGTTCGCCTTGTTGGCGCGGCCGGGCAGCTGGAGCCGGATCGGCCAGGCCGAACCGTGCGGGTCGAGCACGTGGTCGCCGCTGAGCGCCCAGCTCGGGGCGGGACGGCGGAAGCCGCACTCGCCGCAGAACCAGTCGTCGCCCGGACGCTGCATCACACCGCCGCAGGAGGGGCAGGACCAGGCGTCGTCCTTCCACTCCTGGCCGGCGGCGACCCACACCACGTTGGGGGAGGAGGAGGCGGCCCACACGATGAGCGGGTCGTCGGCGTTGGCCACGACCACGGCCTTGGTGCCGTTGAGGCCCTCGCGCCACTTCTCGGCGAGCATCCGGGTCTCGGCGGCGCGGTCGAGCTGGTCGCGGGAGAGGTTGAGCAGCGCGATGACCTTGGGCGTGGTGTCACGGGCGACGCCGGCGAGGTACTTCTCGTCGACCTCGATCACGCCGTACTTGGAGTCCGTGCCGCCGGCCAGCGCCGAGGTGATCCCTGCGGGCATGTTGGCGCCGAGCGCGTTCGAGACGACGGGGCCGGCGGCGCGCAGGGCCTCCGCGATCAGCCGGGTCGTCGTCGTCTTGCCGTTGGTCGCCGACACCAGGACGACGTCCAGATGCTGTGCGAGCCGGCCGAGGAGGTCGGGGTCGAGCTTCAGCGCCACCTTGCCGCCGATCACGGATCCGCTGCCGCGTCCCGCCGCACGCGACACCGCGGCCGCGGCCTTGCCAGCCGTCACGGCCAGCTTGGCGCGCGGCGACAGCGGCTCTGGATTACCGGGGTGTCCTGACATCTCTCTTGTTCCTCCTTGCGTCGGTCCGGGCTCAGCCTATCGAGATCCGGCCAGCAGCCCGAACAGCGGCACCGCCGAGCGGCCGCGGGAAACAGCCAGGTCACGGCGGACCGTACCCTTACGGCCATGCGAAACCGCCCCATCCCCGGCAGTTCCGGCCTCGTCCGAGCGATGTCCCTGCTCGGCGACCCCGTGCTGCACAGCCCCTGCGAGCCCGTCACCGACTTCGGTCCCGAACTGGTCCGGCTCGTCGAGGACATGTTCGCCACGATGTACGCGGCGAACGGCGTGGGCCTGGCGGCGAACCAGGTCGGCGTCGGCCTGCGGGTCTTCGTGTACGACTGCCCGGACGACGAGGAGACCCGCCACCTGGGCCATGTGGTGAACCCGCGCCTGGTGGCGGCGGACGGCGACGTGGTCCGCGGCCCCGAGGGCTGTCTGTCCCTGCCGGGCCTGGAGGCCCCGACGCCCCGTCACGACCGGGCGGTGGTGGAGGGCGTCCGCGTGGACGGCACACCGATACGGATCGAGGGCACCGGCTTCTTCGCCCGCTGCCTCCAGCACGAGACCGACCACCTGGACGGCGGGGTCTACGCGGACCATGTCGCGGGGTGGCGGAAGTCACGTCTGCTCCGGGCGATTCGCAAGGAGCCGTGGGGGGCGAAGGCCTCGGTACTGGAGCGCTGAGGTTCCGCTCGGGCCTGTCGTCGGACTCCCGCCCGCCCCACGGGCGACGACGGGAGTTCGACGACAGGTCCTAGAAGCCCGGTCCGCCCGGGAGGTCGTCCGCCGCGGCCAGCCGGCCCCAGAGGACGTCCGCCAGGCTCCGGACGAGTTCCGCGCGGGAGCAGGGGCGCTCGCCGAGCCACCAGTCGCCGGCCGCGTGCATCATGCCGACGATCCCGTGCCCCCAGATCCGGGCCTGGACCTCGGCGCCGGGTCCCAGGTCGACGCGCTCGGCGATGACCTGGCCGAGCTCCTCGCCCATGCGGCGGAGCAGCGGGGCGGAGTGGCGGCCGATGTCGAAGCCCTGCTCGGTCTGGTGCGGCTCCTCCGCCGGATGCATGAGGAAGCGGTAGACCTGGGGCATCGCCTCGATCGAGCCGAGGTAGGTGTCGAGGGTGGACTCGACGCGGCGGCGGCGGTCGGGGGCGGGCGCGTCCAGGGCGGACCGCAGCGCCGCGAGGAGCGCGTCCGTGTGCCGGATGGCGAGGGCGCGGTACAGGCCGCCCTTGTCGCCGAAGTGGCGGTAGAGGATCGGCTTGGTGATGCCCGCCTCGGCCGCGATCGCGTTCATGGAAGCCTGGGGGCCGTCCCGGAGCACCACCCGGTCCGCCGCCTCCAGCAGTTCGCGCCGCCGCTGCTCGGCGGGCGTCTGCCGGTCGGTGGTCCGGTGTGCGATGTCCATCAGCGTGTCTCCCCGCCCGTGCGTTTCCCTGAGGCTTCGCAACGTAACACCCGGCCGCCTTCCGGTGCCGGTCGGGCCGAACAGCCCTACCGCAGGTTGACAGCCTCTACCCACCGGTAACAGACTGCTGTTACCGGAAGTAACGTACTGCTGGGAGGGAAATATGGGCGAGTTCACGCTCGAACTCAACGAAGACCAGAAGCAGGTCCGCGACTGGCTGCACGGCTTCGCCGCCGATGTCATGCGGCCCGCGGCCGCCGAATGGGACGAGCGTGAGGAGACCCCCTGGCCGATCATCCAGGAAGCGGCCAAGCTCGGCATCTATTCCCTCGACTTCTACGCCCAGCAGTTCTTCGACCCGACCGGCCTCGGCATCCCGATGGCGATGGAGGAGCTGTTCTGGGGCGACGCGGGCATCGCGCTCTCCATCGTCGGCACCGGCCTCGCCGCCGTCGGCGTCCTCGCCAACGGCACCGAGGAGCAGATAGGCACCTGGATCCCGCAGATGTACGGCGACACCGACGACGTCAAGGTCGCCGCCTTCTGCTCGTCCGAGCCCGACGCCGGCTCCGACGTCGCCTCCATGCGCACCCGCGCCGTGTACGACGAGGCCAAGGACGAGTGGGTGCTCAACGGCACCAAGACCTGGGCGACCAACGGCGGCATCGCCAACGTCCACGTCGTCGTCGCCGTCGTCGACCCCGCACTCGGCTCCAAGGGGCACGCCTCCTTCATCGTCCCGCCGGGCACCCCGGGCCTCTCCCAGGGCCAGAAGTTCCAGAAGCACGGCATCCGGGCCTCCCACACCGCCGAGGTCGTCCTCGAGGACGCCCGCGTCCCCAGCGGCTGCCTCCTCGGCGGCAAGGAGAAGCTCGACGAGCGCCTCGCCCGCGCCCGGGAGAAGGCGAAGGCCGGCGGTGGCGAGCGCGTGAAGAACGCCGCCATGGCTACCTTCGAGGCCTCCCGCCCCGCGGTCGGCGCGATGGCCGTCGGCACCGCCCGCGCCGCGTACGAGGTCGCCCTCGACTATGCCAAGACCCGCGTCCAGTTCGGCCGCCCGATCATCGAGAACCAGGGCGTCGCCTTCCAGCTCGCCGACATGGCCACCCAGATCGACGCGGCCCGGCTCCTCGTCTGGCGCGCCTCCTGGATGGCGACGGCGGGCAAGCCCTTCACGCAGGCCGAGGGCTCGATGTCCAAGCTGTACGCGAGCGAGGTCGCCAAGAAGGTCACGGCCCAGGCCATCCAGATCCTCGGCGGCAACGGCTACACCCGCGAGTACCCGGTGGAGCGGATGCACCGCGACGCGGCCATCTACACCATCTTCGAGGGCACCAGCGAGATCCAGCGGATGGTCATCAGCCGCGCCCTCGCCAAGTGACCCGAGGCGTGTGACGTCGCCGGATCGCCCGCGCGATCCGGCGCACGGAGCACACGCCGGTCCCGAGCCCCCGCCCGTCCCGGCGCGGTGACCGGGGTCACACCCGGACCCTGTCAGGAATCCGGGGGCCGTCTCGTTCAAGGCGCACGCGAACGAGACAGGAGCAACGCCATGAAGCACCGCATCGTCGTCCTCGGCGCCGGCTACGCCGGGGCCTTCGCCGCCGGGAACCTCGCCCGCCGGCTCTCGCCCGCCGACGCCGAGATCACCGTCGTCAACGCCGTGCCCGAGTTCGTCGAGCGGATGCGGCTCCACCAGCTCGCGATCGGCCAGGACCTCGCGGTGCGCAGGCTCGACGAGATCTTCGCCGGCACCGGGGTGCGGCTGCGCCTCGGGCGCGTCACGGGCATCGACCCCGAGCGCCGGACCGTCGCCGTGGCAGGCGGGGAGGGCGCCGGCGAGCTGCCGTACGACACCCTGCTCTACGCCCTCGGCAGCTCCGTCGCCCACCACGGCGTCCCCGGCGCGGCCGAGCACGCCTTCGACGTGACCGGCCGGGACTCGGCGCTGCGGCTGCGCGAGCGCCTGGCGGGCCCGGCCGCCGGCGGCACCGTCCTCGTCGTCGGCGAGGGGCTGACCGGCATCGAGACCGCCACCGAGTTCGCCGAGTCCCGGCCCGACCTCACAGTGGCGCTCGCCGCCCGCGGCGAGCTGGGCGCCTGGCTCTCCCCGAAGGCCCGCCGCCATCTCCGCGAGGCCTTCGACCGGCTCGGCGTCACCGTCCACGAGCACACCGACATCACCGCCGTCGAACCGACGCGGGCGGTCACCGCCGACGGCACCTTCCTCCCGGCCGATGTGACCGTGTGGTCGGCCGGCTTCGCCGTGCACTCCCTCGCCGCCGCCGCGGGCCTGGAGGTCGCAGGGACCGGGCAGATCCTCGTCGACGGCACCATGCGCTCGGTCTCGCACCCGGACGTCTACGCCGCCGGTGACTGCGCCTACGCGATCGACGGCAACGGCCGGCCGCTGCCGATGTCCTGCGCCTCGGCCGGGCTCACCAACATGCGGGCCACCGCCGCGATCATCGCGCGCCTGACGGGCGGTGAGGTCCCGACCGACGCGCTCACGTACCACGGCAACCACATCAGCCTCGGACGGCGGGACGCGATCTTCCAGATGGTCGACGGGGACGCCCGCTCCAAGTCCTGGTACCTGGGCGGCAAGCCCGCCGCTCGGCTCAAGTCGGCCGTGCTCAAGGGGGCCTGGTGGGGCATCGCCCACCCGACCTTCGGCCTGCCGAAGCGCAAGCGCGCCCTGGCCACCACAGCGGACCGCACCGCCGCGCGGGTCGCCGCCTAACCTGAGCACCATGGACAGCGACGCCATCGAACGGTTCGAGGCCGGCCGGGGACGGCTGGCCTCGCTCGCGTACCGGCTGCTCGGCTCGGCGGCCGACGCCGAGGACGCCGTGCAGGACACCTTCCTGCGCTGGCAGGCGGCGGACCGCGCGCGGATCGAGGTGCCGGAGGCCTGGCTGACCAAGGTCCTCACCCGTCTCTGCGTCGACCGGCTCCGCTCGGCGCACGCCCGCCACGAGCGCGCGGCCGGATCCTGGCTGCCCGAGCCGCTGCTCGACGGCGACCCGATGCTCGGCCCCGCCGCCACCTTCGAGCAGCGCGAATCGGTCTCCCTGGCCGTACTCACCCTCATGGAGCGTCTCTCACCGGTCGAGCGGGCCGCCTATGTGCTGCGCGAGGCCTTCTCGTACCCGCACGCCGAGATCGCCGGGATCCTCGACATCACCGAGTCCGCCAGCCAGCAGCACGTCCACCGGGCCCGGACCCGGATCGCCGCCGAGCGCCGCCGAGGCGAGGAGGTCGACCCCGCGACCGCGCGCCGGGTCGTCGAGGAGTTTCTCGCCGCCGCCGCGTCGGGGCGCACCGAACGGCTGGTGGCGCTGCTCACCTCCGACGTGACGGCGGTGAGCGACGGGGCCGGGCTCGCCCGCCGGCTGCTGCGGTACACGACGCCCGAGCGCGTCGCCTCCCATGTGCGGGCCGGGTTCCGGCCGACACCGGCGAAGCGGCGGCTGGCCGGGGGCTCGCCCGCGTTCCACCTCGCGCGGGTCAACGGCTCCCCGGCCGTCCTCGCCGTGGCCGGCGACCGGGTCGTGGGCACCGTGGTGTTCGAGGTCGCCGACGGCAAGGTCGCGTCCCTGTGCGGGATCGCCGCCGCCGGCCGCCTCGCGCGCCTCGGCGAGGCCTGGCGGCGGTACGGACCCGACGCGCCGGCCGTCCACACCTGGTGACCGGCGCCACCGGTCGCGGGCCGGGCCGGAGCCGGGGCGGGCGCGCGCCCGCCCCCGCTCTCAGACGAGGCAGAACTCGTTGCCCTCAGGGTCCTGGAGGACCACCGCGTAGTAGTCCATGCCGTTCGGCTCGTCCATCGCGTACAGGATCGTGGCGCCCAGGGCCGTCAGACGGGCCACCTCGCCGTCCACCCGCTCCCGGCGCAGAGCCAGCGGGACAGCGCGCCCGCCGCCGACCTTGAGGTCCAGATGGACACGGTTCTTGACGGTCTTCGGCTCGGGGACCTTCTGGAACCAGACGCGCGGGCCCAGGCCCTTCGGGTCCATGATGGATTCCGGCAGCTCTCCGGCGCCGTCGCCCAGCTCGTCCTCGGGGACGCCGATCGCCTCCCAGTACGCCCGCCAGGTGGCGTGGCCCTCGGGCGGCGGGTCGGGGACGTAGCGCAGGGCCTCGATCCAGAAGGGCACCAGCCGCTGCGGGTCGGCGCAGTCGATGGTCAGTTGCAGGGTCATCTCGGGTCGCCCGGATGCTTCCGGCGTTACGGCTCGTTCCATGGTGCGAGCCTCTCAGACGGCACTGACAACCACACTGTTCGAGTCAACCGGCCAGATTCGGACCGCTGTTCGGCCATCCCTACCCGCCAGTCACCTACTGGGGGAGAATCGCTGCGCATCCGCCGACCGAGGGGAACCGACCATGGCCAGCACCACCGGTACCGAAGCGCCCGAACTCGCGGGACTGCCCCTGCTCGGTTCCATGTTCGACCTCAAGAACGACTCCCTGGGCACCTTCCTGCGGGCCCGACGCGAGCACGGCGATGTCGTCCGCATATGCGCGGGACCGCCCGGCATCCGCACCACCGTGTACGGCGTCTTCTCCGCCGAGGGCGCACAACAGGTCCTCGCCGGCGAATCGGCCAACTTCCGTAAGGACAACGCCTTCTACCAGGAGATACGCGAGTCCTTCGGCAACGGCCTGCTCACCAGCCAGGACGAGGACTACCTCCGTCAGCGCCGACTCGTCCAGCCCCTCTTCACCCGCCGCCGCGTCGACGGCTACGCCTCGGCCGTCGCCACCGAGGTCGCCCACCTCACCGGGGAGTGGCGGGACAGCGGTGCCGAATCCGTCGACGTCCTGCAGGAGATGGCCCGCCTCGCCCTGCGCGCCGTCGCCCGCATCCTCTTCGGCACGGACGTCGACGAAGCCGTCGGGATCGTCGAGAACAGCTTCCCCGAACTCGGCGCCTATGTGCTCCGCCGCGGCTACTCCCCGCTCAACGTCCCCCGCGACTGGCCCACCCCCGGCAACCGCCGCGCGGCCCGCGTCCACCGGGCCCTGAACGAGGTCTGCGACCGGATCATCGCCGAACGCCGGGGCGCGGGCGGGGCCGCCCCCGGTGAAGGCGACGACCTCCTCACCCTGCTCGTCGAGGCGGAGAGCGCCGAGGACGGCAGCTTCGACGCGACCGAACTGCGCGAGCAGGTCCTCGTCTTCCTGCTGGCCGGACACGAGACCACCGCCACCTCCCTCGGCTTCGCCCTGCATCTCCTGGCCCTCCACCCGGAGGAGCAGGAGCGGGCCCACGAGGAGGTCGACCGGGTGCTCGGCGGCCGGGACCCCGGCGCCGCCGACCTCGACGCGCTGCCGTACGTCACCCGGGTGCTCAAGGAGGCCATGCGGCTCTTCCCGGCCGCCCCGGTCATCGGGCGCCGCGCCGTCGCCGCCACCGAGGTCGGCGGCGTGACCATCCCGGCCGGCGCGGACGTGATCGTCGCCCCCTGGGTGACCCACCGCCACCCGGACTACTGGGAGGACGCGGACCGCTTCGACCCGGACCGCTTCACCCCCGAGGCGGAGGCGGCCCGTCCCCGGTACGCCTGGTTCCCCTTCGGCGGCGGTCCGCGCGCCTGCATAGGCCAGCACTTCTCGATGCTGGAGTCGGTGATCGCCCTCGCGATGATCCTCCAGCGGTACGACTTCGAGGCGGTCGACACCGAGGTGCCGGTCGCCCCCGCGATCACCCTCCAGGCGGCCGGCCCGGCCCGCTGCCGCCTGCGGCCCCGGCAGGCGTAGGGGCCCCTGGCGGGGCCGGTCCGCGTGGGGCTCAGTCCGTCCGTTTCCCGTTCTGCAGGTGCAGGGAGCGGAGGGCCGCTTCGAGGGCGAAGCGGTGGTCGGGATCGAGGAGCCGGTCACCGAAGTGGTTGTCCAGGTTCCGCAGCCGGTAGCGGACCGTCTGGGCGTGCACGCCCAGCATCTCGCCGACCTGTTCGGCGGGGGCCCGGGTGGAGATGTGGACGCGCAGCGTCTCGATCAGCCGCTCGCGCCGGGTGCCGGACAGGCTGTCGAGCGGGGCCAGTTCGCGCCGGGTGAGATGGGCGACGAGTGCCGGGTCGGACAGCAGCCACAACGTTGTCAGGTGGTCCTCGCAGTGCACGACGGGGGCGTCGGGAACGATGCCGTCGTCGATGAGCTGGAGGACGCGCCGGGCCCAGCGGATGGAGTGCGCGGCCTGCGCGGCCGGCACGGTCGGGCCGATGGCGGCGGGGGTGCCGGCCAGGGCGGAGCCGAGCATCGCGAGGCGCTCGGCGGTGAGCGGGCCGGGGATGAGCAGATGCGGCTCGGGGAGCGTGAGGTCGGCGAGGACGTCACGGTCGAGGCCGGCCTGGACGAGTTCGGCGACGGGGGGCCGGACCGCCACCAGGGTGCATTCGGCGGGGAGCTGCCAGGAGGCCTCCTGGCACAGTTCGGCGATGGTCGCCCGGGGCAGCGGGGGACCGGCGACGACGAGGTGGAGCAGCTGTCTTCGCAGCGCCGCCACATCGGTCACCGCTCTCGCCTGGACCATCAGATAGCCCTCGCGGGAGAGGGCCTCCAACTCGTCGACGTACGCGAAGAGCGCGTCCGCGAAGGCCAGGATGAGGGTGGGGGAGAGGTTGTACGTGCGGCCGATGCTCTTGGCCCGCCGTAACGCGATGCGCGCGCCGAGGCGGTACGCGCCCTGCAGGGTGTCGAGGTCCCGGCCCTCGTAGGCCTCCACCCGGCCGAACTTGCGCAGCAGTTCGTCCCGGAGCGCCGAGTTCCGCCCGGGGTCCGCGACCCTTTCCACGAACGCCGCGAGCGCCTGCTCCACGCCCAGCCGGATCGCGTCCGAGTGGGGCCCCTTGAAGAGGTGGGCGTACACGGGGTAGGCCCGCTGGACCTCCACGCCGATCTCCTTGATGAGGCCGGGTATCTCCGGTCGCATCAGGGCGGCGAACTCCCGGGGGAGCGGATCGAGCGGCTCACCGATGTGCGGTGACTGTGCGGTTGCGGGCATGAACCGATCCCTTGCTCTGCTACGTGACCGGTGGGGGAGCGGCGTGCGGCGCCCGACCTGGTGCGGAGGGCGCCGCCGTGGCCGTCAGTTACGTACCGACGTTGACTGCTGAAGCTAAGACAACTGCTGTGTGCTGTACACAACTTGAGCAGGAGTTGATCCGCCCGAAGGGGCCCGGGGAGTCGACTCGGCCGGTTATCGCCCTTGGGTGGCCGTTACTTGACGGCCGCGTGCCAGTTCTGCGCGAACAGCTTTCCGGCGTCGGGCGCGGCGACACCGGGGGCGTAGAGGCCGGTCAGGTAGGTCTGGGTGTTGTTGAGCGTGATGCTGTTCTTCCCGGCGGCGGACGGCAGTCCGGTCTTGAGGTTCACCGCGCCGTTGACGAGGCCGAGGCCCAGGCCGCAGCCGCTGGCGCCCGGGACGGCGAAGGTCGTGTCGGTCTGGGTGGAGCCGAGCATGTTCAGGCGGCTCATGTCGCCCTCCTCGTTCGGGGAGCCGTCGCCGTTGAAGCGCTCGACGGAGAAGTCGGGGGAGGTGAGGTTGCTCGGGTACAGCATGATCGGGTTGGCCTTCGTACCGATGTAGCAGTTGCTGCCGAGGAACGGGTTCTGGAGGTGGATGCGGACCGGGATCCGCACGATCGGCATGTCGGTGAGGACACCCGCGATCTGGTTGAAGTCCGAGGGAGTGCCGACCGATTCCACGGTGGCGGTGATCTTGTTCAGGCTGGCGTCCGACAGCTGCCGGCAGATGTCCGTGATGAACGGGATGTCGCTCGGACACATCAGCCCGAGCAGACCGCCGGGAACGGTGGCGGAGTCGGCGATGAGCGAGCCGGCGGGCGGTCCGACGACCGTGTTGGTGCCGTCGGCGTTCTGGATCACGCCCATCTGGAGGTTCGTCTTCCCGGTGACGACGGTCGTGTTGCCGAGCTTGATGGTGCCGCTGGGGGAGGAGGACGAGACGCACTGCGGCGCCTGGTCGAGGCCGTCGGCGGCGAGCATCGCGGGGGCGTCGACCGGGCAGCGGTCGAACGGGGCCCAGGAGCCGTTCAGCACGGGGGAGGCCGCGGTCGCCGTGCCGACGGAGACGAAGGCGCCGAGCGCGGTGAGGGCGGAGAGGGTGGCGAGACGGGTGCGGGAGGAGACGAGGGGCATGGCGGTTGCCTTCCGTTGGAGGGGAGCGGAGAAGAAGGAGGGGTGGGTGCGCGGGCTCAGCGCTCGGGCTTGGGGACCACGTACGGCTGACGGTCCGCGGTGCACTGGCCGTCGGTGGGCACCTCGACGCCCACGGCGCAGGTCTGGCCCTGGATCTGCTTGATGTAGTTGCCGGACCCGGAGATGGAGGCGGTGAGGAGCCGGTCGAGGTTCTCGCCGCCGGCGCCGCAGCCCTTGAAGGCGGGAACGGTCACCTCGCCGGTGAGCGGGCCACCGGTGGTGAGGACGTATCCGGTGGCGTCGGTGCCGTTGATGAGCTGCCCCTTGCCCAGGAGCACCAGGTGGTCTCCGGGGTACTTGGCGGGCTGGGGTTCGGGAGAGCTGATCGGCTTCTCCGTACGGCAGGAGGGGCCGACGTCCAGCCGGGTGCCGTTGACCCGGACGTCGAGGACGCGCAGGACCAGGGGGACCCGGATGTAGCTCTCCGCGATGTTGTCGGGGAAGACGAGGAGGATGTCCGACTCGACGGTCATGGGGCCCGCCTGCTCCAGGACCAGCGTCGCCGTGACCGGGGCGAAGCCGAAGGTCAGGAAGGTGGACTCGAAGGGCGGGGACTGCTTTCGCCCCTGGTAGGAGAGGCCGCCGACCGACTTCTGGACCAGGTGCAGGGTGCCGTCGGGGCGGAACTCGATCTCCGGTATGCCCTGTTCGATCTGGACGCAGGAGAGCGGGATGAGCGAGGCGCCGTTCAGCTTCCGTACGTTGGAGTAGCCGGTGATGTACGCCGACAACGACGTGGGGGTCGGCTTCTCGGTCACACAGGGCGGTGCGGCCCGCCGGTCCGGGGCGGCGCCCGGCGTGTTCGCGTCGGCCGCCTTCGCGTCGTCGTCCGCCCGGGGCCCGGTCAGCGGCCCCTTCGCGACCGGGCCGTTCGCCTCCTCGCCCGTACCGGCCTGGCCCTTCCCTCCCGCGGTCGCCGGTGCCTTCGGGGCGTCCGGCCGGGGGAAGGGGGACGAGGTGGAGGGCGGCAGCGGGCCGGACGGCGAGGCGGGCGGCGTGCCCGGTTCTCCGCCGGGGGTGCCGGCGCCGACCGGGACCGTGGCGAGCAGCGTGCGCTCCCGCGCGTCCTCACCGGGTACGCAGCCGACGGAGAGCGCGGCGGGAGTGGTGGCCGCGCCGTCGGCTGCGCTCGGGGCGAGGTCGACGGCCAGACCCCCGGCGGTGAGGGTCAGATCGCCCGCCGCGTCCGTGGTCAGGATCGGGACGTCGCCGGTCGTGGTGAGCGTCAGGGGGCCGTCGGCGGGTACGGCGAGGGGCTCGGCCGTTCCGCGCCAGACGGCGTCCGTGCCCCGTCCGTTCTGCGCCGCGCCGACCGTGAGCTGGGTCTCCGCGCGTACGGTGGCGGCCTTCAGCGCGAGCAGGTCGGCCACGGCGGCGGCCGGGAGTTCCAGCGTCGTCGTCACGTCGGTGGGCCGGATCTCCTCGCCGACGGCGGCCCGTTCGGGGAGGGTGCCCTTGATCCGTACCGTCGCGGGCTGCGCGCCGGAGGGCAGGGTGCACAGATAGGGGATCTCGGCGTCGACCTCGTGCGTGCCCAGGGCCACGGCCGCGGCGGGGAGAAGGGGGGCGAGTGCCACGAGTGCGGCGATGGCCGCGCCGCGCGCGGGGGCGCGGGAAGTGCGCTGGGCGGCTCGCTGGCCTCTCATCTGGGGCTCCGCTCGGATCGTGCGCTCGCGGGCGCGAGGGGGTGAGGGCGGTCGGGGTGCGGACAGCCCGCGTCCGCCCGGCCGGGGTCGCCGGCCGGGCGGACGCGGGTTCCTGCGTCCTTACGGGTTGGAACCGACGATCGTCGGGATGGTGCTGGTGCCCGACACCTTGGCGAGGTAGGCGCCGGTGAAGAGCGGCTTGGCACCGACCGGTACGGCGGAGCCGCAGTTGGTCGACGAGACGACGTTCAGCTCGCCGGAGGTGCTGGCGACGGCGAGCTTGCCCGTCGAGTTGGTGTACGTGCTGGAGGCCTTGCCCGTCACGCGGAAGACACAGGCGCCGACGGTCACCGTGGCGTCGACGTTGCCGACGTAGCCCTTGGTGACACCGGTCGCGGCGGTGTAGTCCTGCGCCACGATCGTCCAGGGGGTGGTCGGCACGGTGGTCACGTTGCCCAGGACGCTGGTGCAGGGCGCGCCGCTGGCGCCGAAGGCGATGGAGCTGATGGATCCGACCGTCGCCGGGTTGCCGGTGGCGCTCTGCATCGTGCCCGAGGCGTTCGACTTCGTACACGTCATGGCGATGCCGTTGACGCTCAGGACGATGTTTCCGCTGTTCGCCGCGGTGAAGCTGGCCGGCGTGGGGTTGACCGTCCAGACCGTGGAGGCCACCGCGGAGGCGGGGCTGACGGCGAGGACGAACGCGGCGGAGGCGGCTCCGGCGACGACGGCGAGGTTTCTGATCGGCTTCTTCATGGCTCTGGGACGCTCCTTGGGGATTGACCGGCAGAGATGGCCGCGGTGGGGGTGGAGAACGGCCGGCGGCCCAGCGATTCTCGGCCGCGAAACCTGACGTTACTTGCGGGAAACTTAGCTGAACAATGGCGGAGTCCAAGATTCTTTGAACAGGTTGCATTGCCTGTCAAGTGGGTGAGCGATGGCGTGAATCCACTTGGTTCCATGGTGCGCAATGTCGACAATTATGATCGATCAACCGGGGTGGCGGATGGCCATTCGGCCCCCTCCCGCGAAAAGTCGGAATCCGGTATTGCCGAGGGAGGTTACTCGGCCGTAGCGTTCCCCGGGCCGACGCTGAGTCGCAGGTCGGCGCAGTAATCTATCTCGCCGGAGACAAGAGTTGATTCCGACTTTGTCTGCGCGGTGACAAATGCCGGAGCGGATCAAGGATTTTGCGCCACATCTATTGTCCGGGTGATCAGTTCCGGCTTACCGTGCGCCCGCGGCGCACACCCGACACACGCTTGCTGGAGGTGGTATGGGAATCGAAGTAGTCGTTGAGGGTCTGACCATGTCCTTTGGCAAGCAGAACATCTGGCAGGACGTGACGCTGACATTGCCGGCCGGAGAGGTGAGCGTCATGCTCGGCCCTTCCGGAACCGGTAAGACCGTCTTCCTGAAGTCGCTCATCGGGCTGCTGAAGCCCCAGCAGGGCCGTGTCCTCATCAACGGGGTCGACATGGTCAGCAGCCCCGAACGGGACATCTACGAGACCCGGAAGCTCTTCGGCCTCATGTTCCAGGACGGAGCCCTCTTCGGCTCCATGACCCTGTTCGACAACATCGCCTTCCCGCTGCGCGAGCACACCCGCAAGCGGGAGTCGGAGATCCGCCGCATCGTCATGGAGCGCATCGAGCTCGTCGGCCTCCTCGGCGCGGAGGGCAAGCTGCCCGGCGAGATCAGCGGAGGCATGCGCAAGCGCGCCGGACTGGCCCGCGCGCTCGTCCTCGACCCGCAGATCGTCCTGTGCGACGAGCCGGACTCCGGGCTCGACCCGGTCCGCACCGCGTACCTCTCCCAGCTGCTGATCGACCTCAACGCGCGGATCGACGCGACGATGCTGATCGTCACCCACAACCTCGACATCGCCGCCACCGTCCCCGACAACATGGGGATGTTCTTCCGGCGCAACCTGGTCACCTTCGGACCGCGCGAAGTCCTTCTCACCAGTGACGAACCGGTGGTCACCCAGTTCCTCGCCGGCCGCCGCGAAGGACCCATCGGCATGTCCGAGGAGAAGGACGCCGCGCTGGTCGCCGCCGAGCTGGACAACTCCGCCGGCCACCCGGTCGCGCCCCGCGTCATCGTCCCGCAGCTGCAACCCTCGCCCGGCCTCCCGCCGCGCGCGGCGGTCGGCCGCCGCCGGGAGCGCGTCCTCGGCATGTTCGACCGGCTGCCGCCCGCCGCCCAGGCCGCCATCCGCGACACCTACGCGAAGGACGACGCGGCGTACACCCTGCCCCAGCGGGAGCGGACCACGGGGAGTGCCTCGTGATCACCGGCGCGCTGCGGCAGACCGGCCGCCTCTTCGCCCTGGCCGCCGAGGTGAGCCGGGCCGTCTTCCGACGGCCCTTCCAGTTCCGGGAGTTCGTCGAGCAGTTCTGGTTCGTCGCGAGCGTCACCATCCTCCCGGCCGCGCTCGTCTCCATCCCCTTCGGCGCGGTGATCGCGCTCCAGGTCGGCTCGCTCACCCAGCAGCTGGGCGCCCAGTCGTTCACCGGCGGCGCCAGCGTCCTCGCCGTCATCCAGCAGGCCAGCCCGCTCATCGTCGCCCTCCTGATCGCCGGAGCCGGCGGGTCCGCCATCTGCGCCGACCTCGGCTCCCGAAAGATCAGGGAGGAGCTGGACGCGATGGAGGTCATGGGCGTCTCGCCCGTGCAGCGACTGGTCGTCCCGCGCGTCCTCGCCACCATGGCGGTCGCCGTCCTGCTCAACGGCATGGTCTCCGTCGTCGGCACGCTGGGCGGCTACTTCTTCAACATCATCCTGCAGGGCGGCACCCCGGGCGCGTATCTCTCCAGCTTCTCCGCCCTCGCCCAGCTGCCCGACCTCTACATCAGCGAACTCAAGGCCCTGATCTTCGGGTTCATCGCGGGCATCGTCGCCGCCTACCGCGGACTCAACCCCCGCGGCGGCCCCAAGGGGGTCGGCGACGCCGTCAACCAGTCCGTCGTCATCACCTTCATGCTGCTGTTCTTCGTGAACATGGTGCTGACGGGCATCTACCTGCAGATCGTCCCGCCGAAGGGAGGCTGAGCGCGATGGCCTCCCCGTTCGTCTGGCTCGACCGGTCCGGTGACCAGCTCCTCTTCTACGTCCGCGCCCTGCTGTGGATCCCGCGCACCCTGCGCCGCTACCTCAGAGAGGTCCAACGGCTCCTCGCCGAGGTCGCGTTCGGCTCCGGCGGCCTCGGAGTCATCGGCGGCACCATCGGCGTGATGATCGCGATGACCCTGTTCACCGGAACCGTCGTCGGCCTCCAGGGCCACGCCGCCCTCGAACAGATCGGCACCGCCGCCTTCACCGGCTTCGTGTCCGCCTACTTCAACACCCGTGAGATCGCCCCGCTCGTCGCCGGGCTCGCCCTCTCCGCGACCGTCGGCGCCGGATTCACCGCCCAGCTCGGCGCCATGCGGATCAACGAGGAGGTCGACGCCCTCGAAGGCATGGGCATCCGCTCCATGCCGTACCTGGTCACCACCCGCATCATCGCGGGTGTCGTCGCCATCGTCCCGCTGTACGCGATCGGCCTCCTCTCCTCCTACCTGGCCTCCCGATACGTGACGGTGCTGTTCAACGGCCAGTCCCAGGGCACGTACGACCACTACTTCAACCTCTTCCTCTCCCCGACGGACGTCCTCCTCTCGGTGCTCAAAGTGCTGATCTTCAGCGTGATGGTGATCATCGCCCACTGCTACTACGGCTTCCGCGCCTCCGGCGGCCCCGCCGGCGTCGGCATCGCCGTCGGCCGCTCCGTGCGCAACGCCATCGTGCTGATCAGCGTCACCGACTTCTTCCTGTCGCTGGCCCTCTGGGGCGCGACCACGACCGTGAAGGTGGCGGGGTGACATGAGCGACTCCCGTGCCGAGACCCTGCGCCGCAGGTTCGCCGGCGTCGTCTTCCTGCTGGTGCCCGCCCTGCTCGCCTGGCTGGCGGTGGCCGTCTACGACAAGAGCTTCACCGCATCGGACCCGATCGTCGTCGAGACCGGCAGCATCGGCAACGAGATGCACCTCGGCGCCGAGGTGAAACTGCGCGGCGTCGTCATCGGCGAGGTCCGCGCGATCGACGCCGTCGACGGCGGAGCCCGCCTCACCCTCGCCATGCGCCCCGGGACCCTGAACCACGTCCCCTCCGACGTCCGCGCCCAGATGCTGCCCACCACGCTCTTCGGTGAACGCTTCGTGGCCCTCGTACCGCCCGAGAGCCCCTCGGCCGCACCGCTGGGACCCGGCGCCGTCATCCCCGAGGACCGCTCCAGCAACGCCATCGAACTCCAGCAGGTCCTGGACAACGTCCTGCCGCTGCTCTCCGCCGTCCAGCCGCAGAAACTGTCGGCGACGCTGTCGGCCGTCTCGCAGGCCCTGGAGGGACGCGGCGACCAGCTCGGCACGACCCTCGCTCAGCTCGACGCGCACCTCCGCGAGTTCAACCCCCATCTGCCCGCCCTCACCCGCGATCTGAAAGAACTCGTGAAGGTCAGCCACCTCTACGCCGACGCAGCCCCGGACATCGTCACGGCGCTCACCGACTTCACCACCACCAGCGGCACCCTCGCCGCCCAGGAGGAGCAGCTCGCCGGCACCCTCGGCGCCACCACCCGCACGGCCCAGGACCTGACCGCCTTCCTGCGGCAGAACAAGGACAACATCATCCGGCTCAGCGCCACGAGCAGGCCCACCCTGCAACTGCTCGCCGAGTACTCCCCGTCCTTCCCCTGCACCCTGCGGACCCTCGCCCAGTTCGTGCCCGCCATGGACAAGGCGCTCGGCAAGGGCACCGACCGCCCCGGACTCCACGTCGACGTCACCACCGTGCCCTCGCGCGGCGCTTACGTGCCCGGCCGCGACACCCCCTCCTACGGATCGGGCGGCGGCCCCCGCTGCTACCCCGTGCCCTACCTCGGCGTCCCCGCCGCACCCGCCGCACGGGCCTCCGCCGCGGCCGACCAGCACCTCGGCCCCGCCAACTCCCCGCAGGAGAACGACCTCGTCAACGAACTCCTCGCCCCCGCGGCGAAGAAGCGGCCCGGCGACCTGCCGGACTGGAGCAGCCTGCTCGCCGGACCCGCGTTCCGCGGTGCGGAGGTGACCCTGCGATGACGACACGGCCCACCCACACCCGACGACGCGGCCTGACCGGGACCCTGCTGAAGTCCCTCGCGTTCGTCCTGGTCACGGCGCTCGCCACCACTGTGCTCGGCTTCAGCATCGCCAACACCGGCGTCGGCTCCGAGACCCGCTCCTACAAGGCGCTGTTCACCGATGTCACCGGGCTCGTCAAGGGCGACTCCGTGCGCATCGCGGGCGTCAAGGTCGGCGAGGTGACCGACGTCCGCGTCGTCGAACGGCGCACCGCCCAGGTCACCTTCACGGTCCGCGAGGACCGGGAGCTGCCCAGGTCGGCCACCGCCGCCGTCAAGTACCTCAACATGGTCGGGCAGCGCTACGTCTCCCTCGGCCGGGGCAGCGGCGAGGTCACCGGCGCCCTCCGGAGCGGGGACACCATCCCGCTCGACCGCACCACACCGGCACTGGACCTGACCCTCCTCTTCAACGGCTTCAAGCCGCTGTTCGAGGGGCTCTCGCCGGCCGACGTGAACGACCTCGCGGGCTCGCTCGTGCAGGTCCTCCAGGGCGAGAGCGGAACCGTCGACAGCCTCCTGAAGCACATCGGCTCCCTCACCAGGACGGTCGCCGCGAAGGACAAGGTGGTCGGCGAGGTCGTCACCCACCTCAACACCGTCCTCACCACCCTCAACACCCGCGAGGCCGGCTTCAAGGACCTCGTCGTCACCCTCCAGAAACTCGTCACCGGCTTCAACACCGACCGCAAACCCCTCGGTGAGGCGGTCCAGGCCGTCGGTGACCTCACCACGACGACCGCCGGGCTGTTCCAGGAGGGACGCGCCCCGCTCAAGAAGGACATCCGCGAACTCGGCCGGCTCTCCGGGACCCTCGGTGACCACAGCCCCCGCATCGAGACGTTCCTCGCCAACACCCCCGGCAAGATGACCGCCCTGGCCCGGCTGTCCTCGTACGGCTCGTGGTTCAACCTCTACCTCTGCGAGGCGCGCGTGAGCGGCGTGGGAACCTCCGACGGCTCGAAGCCGCCGACCGGGATCGCCGTGACCGAAGCGAGGTGCCGCGGATGAGCCCCCGCCTGTTCAAGCCGGTCAAGGAACGCAACCCCGTCGCCGTCGCCGTCGTCGGACTCCTCCTCATCGCCCTCATGGCCACCCTCGCGTACAACGTGGAACGGCTCCCCCTCGTCGGCGGCGACACCGCCTACAGCGCCGACTTCACCGAGGCCGCCGGACTCGACACCGGCGACGAGGTGCGCATCGCCGGCGTCAAGGTCGGCAAGGTCACCGGGGTCGCCCTCGACGGACCCAAGGTCAAGGTGACCTTCGAGGTCGGCGACGCCTGGATCGGCGACCGGTCCACCGCCGCCATCGCCATCAAGACCCTGCTCGGCGAGAAGTACCTGGCGCTCGACCCGCTGGGCTCCGCGCCGCAGGACCCCGGGACCCGCATCCCGCAGACCCGCACGACCTCTCCGTACGATGTCACCCAGGCCTTCCAGGACCTCAGCGGCACCGTCGACGCCATCGACACCGCGAAGCTCGCGGAGAGCTTCGAGACGATCTCCGACACCTTCAAGAACTCCCCGCCGCACGTGCGCAACGCCGCCACCGGCCTGTCCGAACTGTCGAAGACCGTCTCCAAGCGCGACACCGAACTCGCCCGGCTTCTGGAGAACAGCAAGAAGTTCACCAAGACCCTGGAGGACAAGAAGTCCAGCTTCGAGATCCTCCTGGAGGACGGCGGCTCGCTGCTCGGGGAGCTCAGGAAGCGCCGCGACGCCATCCGCGCCCTGCTCAAGGGCAGCCGGGACCTGGGCACCGAACTCAGCGGCCTCGTCGGCGACAACGACCGGCAGCTCGGCCCCACCCTGAAGGCCCTCAGCCGCGTCACCGGCGTCCTGGAGAAGAACAGCGGCCAGCTCGACAAGACGCTCGCGCTCATCGGCCCCTACTACCGGCTCGTCGGCAACACCCTCGGCAACGGCCGCTGGTTCGACAGCTACCTCTGCGGCGTCGTGCCCCGTACCTACGTGCCCGAAGCCTCGCAGCCCAAGACCGGATGCATGCCGCCGCGGACCAAGGCGACGGCCAAGGGGAGCGGTGAACGATGAACAGAGCCAGAAAGCCCCTCGTCGCCGGCCTCGCCCTCGTGGTGCTCGCCGCCTGCGGTCTCGTCGCCGTACGCGTCCTCGGCGACGACGGCACCCGCGTCACCGCCTGGTTCGACCGGGCCGTGGGCATCTACGCCGGATCCGACCTGCGCGTCCTCGGAGTACGGGTCGGGGAGGTCGAGTCCGTGGAGCCGCAGGGCACCCGGGTACGCGTCCGGCTCCGCCTCGACGAGGGCGTACGCGTCCCCGCCGACGCGCGGGCCCTCGTCGTCGCCCCCAGCATCGTCGCCGACCGCTACGTCCAGCTCACCCCCGCCTACAGCACGGGACCCGCCCTCGCCGACGGCGCCGAGCTGCCCGCCTCCCGCAACCGCACCCCCGTCGAGATCGACCAGCTGTACGCCTCCATCACCGAACTCGGCGAGGCGCTCGGCCCCGACGGCGCCAACTCCACCGGAGCCCTCTCCGAACTCCTCGACACCGGCGCGAAGAACCTCAAGGGCAACGGCACCGCCATCGGCACCTCCATCGAGGAGTTCGGCAAGGCCGCCAAGACCCTCGACGGCAGCAGCGAGAAGCTGTTCACCACCCTCAGCCAGCTCCAGACCTTCACCACCATGCTCAAGAACAAGGACGGCGACGTCCGCACCGCGCAGGAACGCCTGGACGAGGTCGTCGGCTACTTCGCCGAGAACAAGGACGACCTCGCCGGCGCCCTCAAGGAACTCGGCAAGGCCCTCGCCCAGGTCAAGACCTTCATCAAGGACAACCGCGGCGAGCTGAAGAAGAACATCGACCGGCTCGTACCCCTCACACAGACCCTCGTCGACCAGCGCGCCTCCCTCGCCGAAGCGCTCGACGTGGCCCCGCTCGCCGCCGGGAACGTCGTCAACGTCTACAACCCGGACACCCGCACCCTCGACGGCCGCGCCAACCTCAACGAGATCAGCGCGGGCGGACCCCTGCTCCCGCTGCCGATGAGCGGCGCCGCCTCGACCAGCACCGGAAAGGGGGAGCGGTGAGACGCGCCACCCTGCCCTCCGGGAAGGCCGCCGGGGCCGGCGCCGTCGGAGTGATCGCGCTCGGCCTCGGCCTCGCCGTCGTCCTCGGCGCGCTCCCCGCCAACCCCTTCCGCTTCGACGGCATCGAGGACCTGCCGCTCCCCGGCGGCGCCGACCTCGGCTCCCACCCCTACACGGTGACCGCCGAACTCGACGACGTACTCAGCCTCGTGCCCCAGTCCGCGGTCAAGGTCAACGACGTCGCCGTCGGCCGCGTCACCGCCATCGAACTGGGCGACGGCACCTGGTCCGCCCGCGTCACCCTGAAGATCAACGGCGACGTACGGCTGCCCGCCGACGCCGGCGCCCGCCTGGAGCAGTCCAGCCTCCTCGGCGAGAAGTACATCCAGCTCGTCGCCCCCCGGAAGGGCGACGGCGCGCGCCTCGCCGACGGCGGTGTCATCCCGCTGGCGCGCACCAGCCGCAACACCGAGGTCGAGGAGGTGTTCGGCGCGCTGTCCCTGCTGCTCAACGGCGGCGGCGTCAACCAGCTCAAGACCATCACCCGGGAACTCAACGCGGCCCTCGGCGGCCGGGAACCCGAGGTCCGCTCCATGCTCGACCGGGTCAACACCCTGGTGACGACCCTGGACGCGCACCGCGGCGACATCACCCGCGCCCTCGACGGCGTCAACCGGCTCTCCGCCACCCTCGCCGGCCGCAAGAAGGACGTCGACACCGTCCTCACCGGCCTCTCACCCGGCCTCAAGACACTGGAGAACCAGCGGGGCTCCCTGCTCACCATGCTCCGCGCCCTGGACACCCTGTCCGGGGTCGCCGTCACCACCATCGACGCCAGCAAGAAGGACATGGTCGCCGACCTCAAGGCCCTCGCGCCGACCCTGACCGCCCTCGCGGACGCCGGCGCCGACCTGCCCGACTCCCTCCAGGTGCTGCTCACCTACCCCTTCACCGACGAGGTGATGAAGGGCATCAAGGGCGACTACCTCAACACCTATCTGCACCTCGCCGCCACGCCGGGGACCGAGGTCATCCCGCCCCTGGTCCCCAAGGCCGACCCCACGCCCGCCCCGACGACGCCCGCCCCCGCCGGCCGGCAGCGGCCCGCGACGGGCGGAGCCGCCCGGAGCCCGGAATCGGCCCTGCCGCTGCCCGCCGTCCCGTCGGGAAGCCCCTCCGGAACCGGTACGACCGGCCGGGCCACCCCCTCGAAGGACGGAGGCGAGAGCCGGTGATCACCCGTACCGTACGGCTGAAGAACCTCGCGTTCCTCGTCATCGCCGTGCTCGTCCTCGGCTTCGTCGGCGTCCGCTACGCCGACCTCGGCCGCTACGCCGGCGTCGCCGACCACTACACCGTCCGGGTCCATCTCGCCCGCACCGGAGGCCTGTTCACCCACTCCGACGTCACCTACCGGGGCGTCTCCGTGGGGCGCGTCGGCGCCATCGACCTCACCGCCGACGGCGTCGTCGCCGAACTGCGCATCAAGAACTCGGCCCCCCTGATCCCCGCCGACGCGCGCGCCGTGGTCGCCGGACTCTCCGCTGTCGGCGAGCAGTACATCGACCTGCGCCCCGAGAGCGACGGCGCCCCCTACCTCGCCGACGGCGCCCGCATCGAGCTGGCCGACACCGAGGTACCGGCACCCGTCACCGACGTCCTCACGAGCATGAACGGCCTCGCCTCCTCCGTACCGCTGGACTCCCTGCGCACGGTCGTCGACGAGTTCGGCAAGGCCTTCGAAGGACACGGCGACGACCTGCAGGTCCTCCTCGACAGCGGCAGCCGCTTCGTCGAGGCCGCCGACACGTCCCTGCCCGCCACCACCCGGCTCATCGACGACGGGGAGGTCGTCCTGCGCACCCAGGCCGACGAGAGCCGCGCCATCCGGGACTTCGCCACCGGCGCGCGCGACCTCGCCGCCACCCTCAAGGGCTCCGACGCCGACCTGCGCCGTCTCCTCGCCGTCGCACCCGACGCGACGGGCCAGGTCAGCGGCCTCCTGCGCGATCTCGACCCGAGCCTGAGCGTCGTCCTCGCCAACCTCCTCACCACCTCGGAGCTCGCCGTCACCCGGCAGCGCGGCATGGAGGAACTGCTCGTGAAGTACCCGGCCGCGGTCTCCGCCGGAGCCACCGCCGTCGACGGAGGACGGGTGAACTTCGGCATGGCCGTCACCTTCTTCAAGCCACTGCCCTGCACCTCCGGATACGGCGGTACGCGCTACCGCAACGGACTCGACCTGGGGACCGCGCCCGCCCTCAACACCCGCGCCTCCTGCACGGGTTCGGCTGCCTCCGGAGTGAACGTACGAGGCTCGGCGCACGCGCCGAAGAGCGGCCCGGTACCCGAACCGGCCCGCCCCGGCTCCCTTCCCTCGGGCGGCGCCCGCACCACGGCCGGCGACCGGGCCACGCTGCCCGGCGCGCTCGCCCTGCCGGGCCAGAACGGCGGGCCGACGGACATGGCCGGGCTCCTCGGCCTGAACACCGGGAGCACACGATGAAGCGGGCCCGGATCCTCGGAGCCGCCGCCCTCGCCGTCGCCCTGGGCTTCTGCGGGACCGGCGCGTGGACCTACGCGCAGGCCCGCACCGACCAGGAACTCGCCTTCGGCCGCGAGCGGGACACCGCGCTGGCCGAGGGACGGAACCGCGTCACCGTCCTGAACACGCTCGACGCCTCGACCCGCGAGCGCGCGGAAGCCGGCATCCGGGCCTGGCGCGAGGCCTCCACCGGCCCGCTCCGCACCGAACTCGGCCGCACCGAGCCCGCGGTGGGCGCCTCCGCGCGCGCCACGGTCACCGAGGCCGCCCTCACCGCGCTCGACACCAGAGCCGGTACGGCGAAGCTCATCGCGACCGTACGCGTCGACGTCACCCCGCGCGGATCCGCCGCCGCGACCACCGACCGCAAGCGCCTGGAAGCCGTCCTGACGCGCACCGGCGAGAACACGTGGAGGGTGGCGGCGCTGACGGCGGTCCCCGTCGCCGGGGCCCAGGAGAGCGAGGACGAGTGACGCGACTGCTGCGCGGGACGACCGACCGGACACTTGAGACGGACGAGGAGCCGACGCCCGTCACGACCGACGAGGCTGCCGACACCCCGGACCAGGCTTCCGAGACCCCTGACCAGGCTTCCGGCACCGCCGACGACCCGACCGGAGCCACGGACGACGCCCCCGCGCGCGGCAGTGGGCGGTTCGCCTTCACCGGCAAGTGGCGCCGCGCCGCCCTCGCCACCGGCGTCGTCGCCCTGCTCATCGGCGGGAGCGCCTTCTTCTACGGCGCCCACCAGCTCCGGTCCACCCCGTCGGCGAGCAACCGGGCGCTCACCGACGCCGCGGCCACCGCCCGCGTCGGCGGCGACGTCGGAGAAGGCCTCGCCCGGATCTTCTCCTACACCCCCGCCCGGACCGACACCGCCGAACGCTCCGCGAGCAACGTGCTGGCCGGACGCGCCGCCCGGCAGTACGAGGAGCTGTTCGCCCAGATCCGCGCGAGTCTGGTCCAGCAGAAGCTCACCCTCAGCACCCAGGCCGTCCGCACCGGAGTGATCGAACTCGACGGGAACACCGCGCGCCTGCTCGTGTTCCTCGACCAGACCTCGCGGCGGGACAAGGCCGCCGCCACCTCCGCCGCGGCCCAGCTCACCGTCACCGCGGAGTTCCGGGGCGACCGGTGGCTGATCGTCGACATCAAGGCCCGCTGAGCATGAGCGGGAGACGGGAGCACCCCATGACACGCGCGGTCCGCACCCCGGCGGGCATCCGCCCGGCCCTGGCCGTGGCCCTCGTGCTCACCCTCGTCGCGGGCGGGTTCGCGGCCTGGGCCGGCCGGGACTGGTACGCGGCGGCGCACGACGACTCCGCCGCGTACGCCCTGCAACGCGACCGGGCGCTCGAAGCGGGGGAGCAGGCCGTACAGAACCTGAACACGCTCGACCACCGGCGCGTGGACCAGGGGATCGACCTCTGGGAGTCCTCCACGACCGGCGAGCTGCACAAGCAACTGGTCGAAGGCCGGACCGAGTTCACCAACCAGGTCAAGACGGCGAAGACGGTGACCACGGCGCGGGTGCTGTCCGGGGCCGTCACGGAGCTCGACGACCGCGCGGGACGGGCCCGGCTGCTCGTCGCCCTGCGGATCACGGTCACCACGCCCGACAGCAAGAGCACGGAGAAGGACAGCCGGATGCTGGGCGAACTCACCCGCGCCGACGGCCAGTGGAAGCTCAGTGGTCTGGGGCAGGCCCCCGTGGGCGGTACGTCGACCGGTTGACCCCGGCCGCACCGCGAGAGCCGCCCGCCCCCGAAAGGACACCGCACGATGCCGACGCCCCGCCACCACCTCAACCGCCAGCGCCGCCGCCAGGCCCTCGCCGACCAGTCGGCCGCCGCCCCCGCCGCCACCCGCGCCGTGTCCGAGGACGGCGCTTCCCGGCCGTCCGGCGGCGCCGGGTCCCGTACGGTGCTCCTCGCCGAGCCCGCCCCCCGGGCCCGCACACGGCCGTCGGCCGCCCCGGCACAGGCCACGGCCGACGAGCCGAAACGGGACACCGCCACGGGCGCGCGCCCCCGTCCCCTCGTCCCGCTCGTCGTCCTGTGCGTCCTGACGCTCCTCCTCGGCGGCTTCGCCGGACTGGCGTACAGCAGGGCGGAGGCGCTCCGCGACGACCCGGTGCGCGGCAACACGGCCCTCACCGACCTGGCCCGTACCAGCGAGATCAAGGGGCAGACCGCCGCGGCCGTGGCCGCGCTCTTCTCCTACGACCACGCCGACCCGGCCCCCTTCGAACGGGCCGGGAAGACCCTCCTCACCGGGAAGGCCGTCGCCCAGCACCGGACGCTGCTCGGCGGGGTGCTCGCCAAGGCGGCCCAGCAGAAGCCGGTGATCACCACGGTGGTCACGGACAGTGCGGTCGAGCGGATCGACGGCGACCGCGCCCGGGTCCTGGTCTACGCCGACCAGAGCAGCGTCAGTACGGCGGGGACCGGCAAGGCCGCCGGAGGGAAGCAGCCGAAGGCCCAGGACCAGGGGGTCTACGCGGGCGCCATGTTCGCCGTGGACGTCGTGCTCCGCGACGGGCGCTGGCTCATCGAGAACATCGACACCTTCGGCCGCTGATCCGCCGGAGAGCCGGGAGAGCCGGGAGGGGCGCCGGGAGGGCCGGGGACGGAACCGAGGTGTCCCGTCACCCCCGCCAGGTGGCGACGAGCACCGTCGCGTACTTCTCCTCGCAGCTGACGATCCGGGCCTCCAGGCCGTACGCGGAGACCGCCTGAAGCGCCGGACCGGTCTGCCGCTCGCTCGTCTCGACCAGCAGGTGCCCGCCCGGCGCCAGCCACAGCGGCGCCTCGGCGGCCACCCGGCGCAGCACGTCCAGACCGTCCGGGCCGCCGTCCAGGGCGACCAGCGGCTCGTGCTCGCGCGCCTCGGGCGGCAGCAGACCGACCTCCTCGGTCGGTACGTACGGCACATTGGCGACGAGGACCTCGACCCGGCCCCGCAGCTCCCCGGGCAGCGGGTCGAAGAGGTCGCCCCCGTACACCCGGCCACCGCGCGGCTCGACGTTCCGCCGGGCGCAGCGCACCGCCGCCGGCTCGATGTCCGAGGCGTGCACCTCCGCGCCCTCGATCCGGTCGAGGAACACCGCGCCCGCCGCGCCGGAGCCGCAGCACAGGTCGAGGCAGACGGCGCCGGGCCGGGCCAGACCCACCGCGTGCTCGACGAGGAACTCCGTACGCCGCCGGGGGACGAACACCCCGCCGTCGACCTCGATCCGCAGCCCGGCGAACTCCGCCCAGCCCACGACGTGCTCCAGCGGCAGGCCCGAGGCCCGCCTCTCGACCATCAGGCCGAGTTCGTCGGCGTCGGCCGCCGCCGCGAACAGCATCTCCGCCTCTTCCTCGGCGAAGACACAGCCCGCGGCGCGCAGCCGCTCGACGACGCCTATGTCAGACAAGCTGGGCCTCGATCGCGGACACGACCTCGGGGGCGTCGGGCTCGGTGCGCGGCCGGAAGCGGGTGACCAGGCCGTCGCGGCCGATCAGGAACTTCTCGAAGTTCCACTGCACGTCACCGGCCTCGCCGTCGGCGTCGGCGACCTTCACCAGCTCCGCGTAGAGCGGGTGGCGGGCCTCGCCGTTGACGTCCGTCTTCTCCAGGAGGGGGAAGGACACGCCGTACGTCGTCGAGCAGAAGGTCCGGATCTCCTCGGCGCTGCCGGGCTCCTGGCCCGCGAACTGGTTGCAGGGCACTCCGAGCACGGTGAAGCCGCGCTCGCCGTACTCCTTCTGCAGCCGCTCCAGACCCACGTACTGCGGGGTGAGGCCGCACTTGGAGGCGACGTTCACGACGAGGACCGCGCGGTCCCGGTAGTCGGCGAGGGAGACCGGCTCGCCGGTCAGGGTCTTCAGCGGGATGTCGTACAGGCTCATGGACAGCTCCTCGGGGGAATAGGGTTTGATCTCAGCATGGGAGACGAACCACTGGCAATCCCGATCGATTCCGCGCCCGGGGCGGCAGCCCGCCCGGTGCGCTGCCGGCTCTGCGGGCGGCCCCTCACGGGGGCCGACTCCCGCCGTACCGGTCTCGGTCCGACCTGCGACGCCAAACTGCACCCGCCGGCCCCGGACATCCGGACCCGCCGCCACGAGGTCGAACAGGACACCCTCCCGGGCATCGACCGGACCTCGTGAGGGACATAATTCGCAGGCGCGCGGCAGGGACGGCGACCTAGTCTGCCCCTCATGATCGACTGGAAGAGCGTCGAGGCCGCCGACTGCGCCGTGCCCGCCGAGCCGCCCATGGACGACCTCGTCCGTGAACTGTCCCGCGCCCTGGCGGACCCCGATCCCCGGATCCGGGACGGCGAGCCCTACGGCGTCCTGGAGACCTGGATCGCGCGCGGGACGATCCCGGCGCCCCGGCGGCTGGAGCTGGGGGACGAGATGGCCGCCCGGTTCACCGACCCGAGGGTCGAGGCCCGCACCTTCGCGCCCCTCGTGCTCGGCATGCTGGTGTCGGCGGGGGACTTCAGGGCCGGCTGGGTGGACGCGTTCGAGCGGTGGTACCCGGCGGAGCGGGATCTGCGCGGCCACGACGGGACGCTCGGCTGGCTGCACGCGGTGGCGCACGGCGCGGACCTGCTCGGCACCTTCGGCCGCCACCCCGAGGTGGCGCCCGTGCGGATGCTGGACCTCGCCGCCGCGCGGCTGACGGCGCCCACCGACCACGTCTACGACCAGCTGGAGGACGACCGCCTGGCACGGGCGGTCGCCCGGGTCCTCACCCGCGCCGATCTGAGCGAACGCGACTCCGTCGACTGGCTCGCCCCGATCGCCGACACCTTCGGCGCCGACCGCGTCAGCACGCCCGTGCCCGCGCACCTCAGCAATGCCCTGCGCACCCTGCGCCTGCTGTACGTCCTCGCCGACCGGGGCGTGCGCCCCACCAGTGAGTTGCCCCCGGAACCGCTCCACCACCGCGAGGCGGTCAAGTCCGGCGTCGCCGCCGTCCTGGACCGGATCGTCAAGCGCTGACCGAAGCGAAGGCGTGACCGTCCGTCCCGCCCGGCGTCGCTCAGAGCTTGCGGAACAGGCCCTCCTGGACCACCGACACCAGCAGCCGGCCCTCGCGGTCGTAGATCCGGCCCCGCGCGAGTCCCCGGCCGCCCGTGGCGATCGGGGACTCCTGGTCGTACAGGAACCACTCGTCGGCGCGGAACGGCCGGTGGAACCACATCGCGTGGTCCAGCGAGGCCATGTCGAAGCCGCGCGGGCCCCACAGCGGCTCCACGGGGATCCGTACCGCGTCGAGCAGCGTCATGTCCGAGGCGTACGTCAGGGCGCAGGTGTGGACCAGCGGGTCGTCGCCCAGCGGCCCCACGGCCCGCATCCACACCGCGGAGCGCGGGTCCGCGCCCTTGACCTCGTCCTTGCTCCAGCGCAGCCGCTCCACGTACCTGATGTCGAAGGGCTGGCGGCGGGCCATCCGCTCCAGCGCCTCCGGCAGCGCCCCCAGGTGGTCGCGGATCTCGTCCGCGAGCCTCGGCAGGCTCTCCGGGTCCGTCATGTGCCTGGGCGGCAGCTGGTGCTCGAAGGCACCCTCCTCCGGCAGGTGGAAGGAGGCCGTCAGGTTGAAGATCGTCCGGCCCTCCTGCACCGCCGTGACCCGCCGGGTCGTGAACGAGCGCCCGTCCCGTATCCGCTCGACCTGGTACACGATCGGCACCCCCGGCCGACCCGGCCGCAGGAAGTAGGCGTGCAGCGAGTGCACCGGCCGGTCGCCGTCCGTGGTGCGGCCGGCCGCCACCAGGGCCTGCCCGGCGACCTGCCCGCCGAAGACCCGCTGCAATGACTCCTGCGGGCTGCGCCCACGGAAGATGTCGACCTCGATCCGCTCCAGGTCGAGCAGGGCGACCAGGCTCTCGGCGGGATTGGTCACGGCGCGTACTCCTCTACAGCTGTCCGACGGCCGTCACACGGAGCACCGCGCGGCCCTCCTCGTCGGAGGCCGCGAGATCCACCTCCGCGCTGATGCCCCAGTCATGGTCGCCGTTCGGGTCGGCGAAGGTCTGCCGGACGCGCCACAGCCCGTGCGCCGCGTCCTCCTCGATGCTGAGCAGCTTCGGGCCGCGCGCGTCCGGACCCGTACCGAGGTCGTCGTACTCGTCCCAGTACGCGTCCATCGCCTCGCCCCACGCGTCGGCGTCCCAGCCGGCCTCGCCGTCCAGCTCGCCCAGCGCGGACAGGTTGTCGAGCGCGGCCAGCTCCACCCGGCGGAACATCGCGTTGCGCACGAGGACCCGGAAGGCGCGGGCGTTGGCCGTGACCGGCTTGACCTGGTCGGCCTTCTCCTGGGCCTCCTCGGCGGTCTGCACCTCCGGGTTGGCCAGCTGCTCCCACTCGTCGAGCAGCGAGGAGTCCACCTGGCGCACCATCTCGCCCAGCCAGGCGATCAGGTCCTCCAGGTCCTCGGTCTTGAGGTCGTCGGGGATGGTGTGGTCGAGCGCCTTGTACGCGCTCGCGAGGTACCGCAGCACGATGCCCTCGGTCCGCGCCAGCTCGTACCAGGAGGTGAACTCGGTGAAGGTCAGCGCCCGTTCGTACATGTCACGGATGACCGACTTCGGCGACACCGGGTGGTCACCGACCCACGGGTGCGACTTCCGGTAGACGTCGTACGCGTGCCAGAGCAGCTCACCCAGCGGCTTCGGGTACGAGATCTCCTGGAGCCGCTCCATCCGCTCCTCGTACTCGACGCCGTCCGCCTTCATCTGCCCGACGGCCTCGCCGCGCGCCTTGTTCTGCATGGCGGCGAGGATCTGGCGCGGGTCGTCGAGCGTCGACTCGACGACGGACACCATGTCCAGGGCGTACGAGGGGGACTCCGGGTCGAGCAGGTCGAAGGCGGCGAGCGCGAACGTCGACAGCGGCTGGTTCAGCGCGAAGTCCTGCTGGAGGTCGACCGTCAGCCGGATCGTGCGGCCCTCGGCGTCCGGGGTGTCCAGCTGCTCCACCACACCGCCGTCGAGCAGCGAGCGGTAGATCGCGATGGCCCGGCGGATGTGCCGCAGCTGGGCCTTGCGCGGCTCGTGGTTGTCCTCCAGGAGCTTGCGCATCGCGTCGAAGGCGTTGCCCGGCCGTGCGATGACCGAGAGCAGCATGATGTTGGTGACCTTGAAGCGGGAGGTCAGCGGCTCGGGCTCGGCGGAGATCAGCCTCTCGAAGGTGGTGTCGCTCCAGGCGACGAAGCCCTCAGGGGCCTTCTTGCGGACCACCTTGCGGCGCTTCTTCGGGTCGTCACCGGCCTTGGCGAGCGCCTTCTCGTTCTCGATGACGTGCTCGGGGGCCTGCGCCACCACATAGCCGGCGGTGTCGAAGCCCGCCCGGCCCGCCCGGCCCGCGATCTGGTGGAACTCACGGGCCCGCAGGGTGCGCACCCGGTTGCCGTCGTACTTGGTCAGGGCGGTGAAGAGCACCGTACGGATCGGCACGTTCACGCCGACGCCGAGCGTGTCCGTCCCGCAGATCACCTTGAGCAGACCGGCCTGCGCCAGCTTCTCGACGAGCCGCCGGTACTTCGGCAGCATGCCCGCGTGGTGCACGCCGATGCCGTGGCGGACGTAACGCGAGAGGTTCTGGCCGAACTTGGTGGTGAAGCGGAAGTTGCCGATCAGCTCGGCGATCTTGTCCTTCTCCTCGCGGGTGCACATGTTGATGCTCATCAGCGACTGCGCCCGCTCGACCGCCTGCGCCTGCGTGAAGTGCACGATGTAGACCGGCGCCTGCTTGGTCTCCAGGAGCTCGGTCAGCGTCTCCGTGATGGGGGTCAGCACGTACTCGTACGAGAGCGGCACCGGTCGGGTCGCCGAGCGGACCACCGAGGTCGGCTTGCCCGTGCGCCGGGTCAGGTCCTTCTCGAACATCGACACGTCGCCGAGCGTCGCCGACATGAGAACGAACTGTGCCTGGGGGAGTTCCAGGATCGGGATCTGCCACGCCCAGCCGCGGTCCTGCTCGGCGTAGAAGTGGAACTCGTCCATGACGACCTGGCCGATGTCGGCGTACTTGCCGTCCCGCAGCGCGATGGAGGCCAGCACCTCCGCCGTGCAGCAGATCACCGGGGCGTCCGCGTTCACGGAGGCGTCGCCGGTCAGCATGCCGACGTTCTCGGTGCCGAAGAGCTTGCACAGGTCGAAGAACTTCTCCGACACCAGCGCCTTGATCGGCGCGGTGTAGAAGGTCACCTGGTCGTTCGCGAGCGCGGTGAAGTGCGCCCCCGCCGCGACCAGCGACTTTCCCGATCCGGTGGGCGTGGAAAGGATCACGTTGGCCCCGGAGACGACCTCGATCAGCGCCTCTTCCTGGGCCGGGTAGAGCGTGATGCCCCGGTCCTCGGCCCAGGAGGAGAAGGCCTCGAAGAGGGCGTCGGGGTCGGCGGTCGGCGGCAGCTGATCGATAAGGGTCACGCCCCCATCTTGCCCGCATTCCGCTCGGATGAGGGAACCGGCCACCGGATCGAAGATCACGAACGATAGGCTCGTCCGTCGACCGGTCGTCAACTGAGCGCCGGCACGGGAGAAACGGGGCGGGCCAACCATGATGGGACCGGCGCATTCGCTGTCCGGAGCGGCGGCCTGGCTGGGTGTCGGAGCGGCGGCGGCCGCCTTCGACCACCCGATGCCCTGGCCGGTTCTCGCCGTCGGCGCGCTCATCTGCGCGGGCGCCGCCCTCGCCCCGGACCTGGACCACAAGTCGGCGACCATCTCGCGCGCCTTCGGACCGGTCTCCAAGGGCCTGTGCGAGATCGTCGACAAGCTGTCGTACGCCGTCTACAAGGCGACCCGCTCCTCGGCCGATCCCCGCAGGTCCGGCGGCCACCGGACCCTCACCCACACCTGGCTCTGGGCGGTCCTGATCGGCGGCGGCGCCTCCGCCGCGGCCGTCACCGGCGGTCGCTGGGCGGTCCTGGCGATCCTCTTCGTCCATCTGGTCCTGGCCGTGGAAGGCCTGCTGTGGCGGGCCGCCCGGATGTCCAGCGACGTGCTGGTGTGGCTGCTCGGAGCCACCAGCGCCTGGATCCTCGCGGGCGTCCTCGACAAGCCCGGCAACGGCTCCGACTGGTTCTTCACCGGCCCCGGCCAGGAGTACCTGTGGCTGGGCCTGCCGATCGTGCTCGGCGCGCTCGTCCACGACATCGGCGACGCCCTGACCGTCTCGGGCTGCCCGATCCTCTGGCCCATCCCGCTCGGCCGCAGGCGCTGGTACCCGATCGGCCCGCCGAAGGGCATGCGCTTCCGGGCCGGCAGCTGGGTCGAGCTGAAGGTCCTGATGCCCGTGTTCATGCTCCTGGGCGGGGTGGGCGGGGCCTCGGCGCTCGGGGTCTTCTAGTGCTGCCATCACACTTGTGTGTGGTTGCAGTACTAGGCGGTGTCTTCAAATGATCACCGCTGGTGGATCATGGTTGCGTGATACGTCGTCATGAGCTGTCTGATGCCGAGTGGGAGTTCGTCCGGCCGTTGCTTCCCGTGTCGTTGCGGGGGCGGAAGCGGCTGGACGATCGCAGGGTGTTGAACGGGATCGTGTGGAAGTTCCGGACCGGGACGGCCTGGCGGGATGTGCCCGAGTGTTATGGGCCGTGGGCCACGCTCCACACGCGTTTTCGCAGGTGGGCGGCGGACGGGACGTTCGACCGGATGCTGCGGGCCGCGCAGGCGAAGGCGGACGCGGCGGGCGACATCGAGTGGCTGGTGTCGGTGGACTCCACGGTCGTCCGCGCCCATCAGCACGCGGCCGGGGCCCGAAAAAGGGGCTCCGCGACCCGGCCCTCGGCCGGTCCCGAGGCGGCCTGACCAGCAAGATCCACCTGGCCTGCGACGGGCGGGGCCGTCCGCTCGGCTTCGTCGCCACGGGCGGCAACACCAACGACTGCACCCGGTTCACCGCGGTGATGGAGGCGATCCGGGTGCCCCGGATCGGTCCGGGACGGCCCCGGGTCCGGCCCGATCACGTGCTGGGAGACAAGGGCTACAGCTCGAAGGCGATCCGTGCCTGGCTCCGCCGTCGGGGCATCCCGCACACGATTCCCGAGCGGGCCGACCAGGTCCGCAACCGGGCCCGGCGAGGCAGCCGCGGAGGCCGCCCGCCGGCCTTCGACCGCGAGGCATACAAGCACCGCAACGTCGTGGAACGCTGCTTCAACCGCCTGAAGCAGTGGCGGGGCATCGCCACCCGATACGACAAGACCGCCCAGTCCTACGAAGCAGCTGTCACCCTCGCCTCACTCCTGATGTGGGCGTGACATTTGACGACAGGGCCTAGGGCCTGTCACGAGGAAGGGGGCCCGCGCCGGACATCCGGTGCGGGCCCCCTTCCTCGTACGCCCTCGCGGGTCCGCGCACATCAGCCGTGCCAGGACCGCCACAGCGCCGCGTACGCCCCGTCCGCGGCGACCAGCTCCTCGTGGCTGCCCAGCTCGCTGATCCTGCCCTCCTCGACCACCGCGATCAGATCGGCGTCGTGCGCGGTGTGCAGCCGGTGCGCGATGGCCACGACCGTCCGCCCGTCCAGGACCCGGCCCAGCGAGCGTTCCAGGTGCCGGGCCGCGCGAGGGTCGAGCAGCGAGGTCGCCTCGTCCAGGACCAGGGTGTGCGGGTCCGCGAGGACCAGCCGGGCCAGCGCGATCTGCTGGGCCTGCGCCGGGGTCAGCGACCGGCCGCCCGAACCGACCTCCGTGTCCAGGCCCTCGTCGAGGCCCCGGGCCCAGACCTCCGCGTCCACCGCCGTGAGCGCGGCCCACAGCTCGGTGTCGGTGGCGCCGGTCCTGGCCAGGAGGAGGTTGTCGCGGAGCGAGCCCACGAAGACATGGTGTTCCTGGTTGACCAGGGCCACGTGCTCGCGGACCCGCTCGGCGGGCATCCGGGCCAGTTCGGCGGCGCCGAGGGTGACCGTGCCCGTCCGCGGGGCGTAGATCCCCGCGAGCAGCCGGCCGAGGGTGGACTTGCCCGCGCCGGACGGGCCGACCAGGGCGAGGCGGGTGCCCGGCGCCACCGTCAGGGTCACCTCGTGCAGCACGTCGGCGCCCTCGCGGTAGCCGAACCGGACCTCGTCCGCGCGGACCGCCCGGCCCTCCGGCCGCACCTCCGCGTCGCCCGCCTCCGGCTCGATGTCCCGGACGCCGACGAGCCTGGCCAGCGACACCTGCGCGACCTGGAGCTCGTCGTACCAGCGCAGCACGATCCCGATCGGGTCGACCAGCATCTGCGAGAGCAGCGCGCCCGTGGTCAGCTGCCCCACGTCGATCCAGCCCTGGAGCACGAACACCCCGCCGAACAGCAGCACCGCGCACAGCACTGTCGTATGGGTGAGGTTGACGACGGGGAAGAGCACCGAGCGCAGGAACAATGTGTACCGTTCCCACGCCACCCACTCCGAGATCCGGCGGTCCGAGAGCGCGATCCGGCGGGCGCCGAGGCGGTGGCTCTCCACCGTGCGGCCCGCGTCGACCGTCTCGGCGAGCGCGGCGGCCACCGCCGCGTATCCCGCGGACTCCGAGCGGTAGGCGGACGGTGCCCGCTTGAAGTACCACCGGGCGCCCACGATCAGCAGCGGCGCGGCGAGCAGCGCGGCCAGCGCCAGCGGCGGCGCCGTCACCGCGAGGCCGCCGAGCAGCAGCCCCGCCCAGACGACGCCGATGGCCAGCTGCGGCACGGCCTCGCGCATCGCGTTGGAGAGCCGGTCGACGTCCGTGGTGATCCGGGAGAGCAGATCGCCGGTCCCGGCCCGTTCGAGCACGCCCGGCGGCAGTCCGACAGCGCGGACGAGGAAGTCCTCGCGCAGGTCCGCGAGCATCTCCTCGCCCAGCATCGCCCCGCGCAGCCGGACCAGCCGCACGAACACGGTCTGGACGAGCAGCGCGACCGCGAACAGTGCGACCGTACGCTCCAGACGCAGGTCACGCGCCCCGTCCGCGAGGCCGTCCACCACCGAACCCAGCAGGTACGGGCCGGCCATCGAGGCGATCACGGAGACCGCGTTCACCCCGATGAGCAGCGCGAACGCCCGGCGGTGCCGGCGCAGCAGCTCACGGACGTAGCCGCGGACGGTGGCGGTCCTCGCGACGGGCAACGTCGTCGCCGTCTTCGGGGCCGCCGGGTCGTACTCCGGAGGCGCCAGGCCGATCATGCCGATTCCCCTTCCAGTGCTTCGAGTTCGCCCGCGCCGCGGGACGCGGTGGCGAGCTCCTCCTCGGTCTCGCGGGTGACGACGGCGCGGTAGCGGGGCTCCGCGGCGAGCAGCGCGCGGTGGGTGCCGACGGCGACCGCCTGCCCCTCGTGCACCAGGACCACCCGGTCGGCGCGGTCCAGGAGCAGCGGCGAGGAGGCGAGGACCACGGTGGTCCTGGTCCTGCGCAGCTCCCTGATGCCGGTGGCGACGGCGGCCTCGGTGTGGGCGTCGACCGCCGAGGTGGGCTCGTCGAGGACGAGCACCTCCGGGTCGGCCACCAGGGACCGCGCGAGCGCGAGACGCTGGCGCTGGCCGCCGGAGAGCGACCGGCCGCGCTCGGTGATGCGGGTGCGCATCGGGTCCCCGTCGGTGTCCACGGAGGCCTGGGAGAGGGCGTCGAGGACGTCCTCGCACCGGGCGGCGGCGAGCGCCGCCTCGGCCGGGACGGCGCCCGAGGCGGGCACGTCGAGCAGTTCGCGCAGGGTGCCCGAGAGCAGCACCGGGTCCTTGTCCTGGACGAGGACGACGGTACGGGCGTCCGTCAGCGGCAGTTCGTCGAGCGGCACCCCGCCGAGGAGTACCGAGGTGTGGTCGGCGTCCGGTTCGGCGGGGTGCCCGCCGAGCCGGTCCGCGAGCCTTCCGGCCACGTCCGGGTCACCGCAGACCACGGCCGTGAGGAGGCCGGCCGGGGCGCGCAGCCCGGTCAGCGGGTCGTACAGGTCGCCGGTCGCCTTCCGTTCCCCGTCCCCGTGCCCGTCCGTGGTCGTGCTCGTACGGCTGAGGGCGAGGACCCGGGCGGCCCGCTTCGCTGAGGGCCGCGAGAAGGAGTACGCCATCGCGATCTCCTCGAAGTTGCGCAGAGCGTGATGGGTGAGGGCCACGGCGCTGTAGACCGTGACCAGCTCGCCGACCCCGATCCGCCCGTCGAGCGCGAGCCGGGTCCCGTACGCCACCACGCCGATCATCAGCAGGCCGGGCAGCACGACCTGGACGGCGGCGATCAGCGCCCACATCCGGGCGCTGTGCACGGCCGCCGCGCGGACCTCCTGGGATGCGGCGCGGTAGCGGCCGAGGAACAGCTCCTCGCCGCCGATGCCGCGCAGCACCCGGAGTCCGGCGACGGTGTCGGAGGCCAGTTCGGTGGCCTTGCCCGCCTTCTCGCGCTGGACGTCCGCCCGGCGGGTCGCGCGGGGGAGCAGCGGCAGCACGGCGAGCGCGATGACGGGGAGGCCGACGGCGACCAGGATCCCCAGGGCCGGCTGGTAGACGACGAGGCCCACGCAGATGACCACGAGGACGACGGCTGCCGCGGCGAACCGGGACAGCGCCTCGACGAACCACCCGATCTTCTCGACGTCGCCGGTGGAGACGGCCACCACCTCGCCGGCGGCGACCCGCCGGGTCAGCACGGAGCCCAGTTCGGCGGTCTTGCGGGAGAGGAGCTGCTGCACCCGGGCGGCGGCCGTGATCCAGTTGGTGATGGCGGTGCGGTGCAGCATCACGTCGCCGAGGGAGATGGCGGCCCCGAGCGCCACGAGCAGCACCCCGGCGAGGGCCAGCCGTCCGCCGTCGCGGTCGACGACGGCCTGGACGGCGATGCCGATGCCGAGCGGAAGACCGGCGATGCCCAGATGGTGCAGCAGTCCCCAGAGCAGGGACTTCACCTGCCCGCCGAGCTGCTGACGGCCGAGCCAGACGAGGAACCGGGTGCCCGAACGGACATCGGGGACCCCTGGGTCGGCATAGGGAAGATCTCGAATCTGCATGGCGTCCCAGGGTCTCCGGGTCTTGTCTGGGGGAACGCGCGCCGGGGGTGTGCGACGGCGGTGTGGAAACCGTGCAAGGTTCGCGGTTTCACCGGGGAGCGGCAATCGAATTTCCCCAAGAGGGAACAGATCGCGCCATGTCCGCTCATCGTCCTCTGGACCGCGCCGCACGACCGCGCTTCACTTCCGCCCCATGAGATCACTCAAGATCATGAGCATGCTCGGCGGCCTGGTCCTCGCCGCCGGGGCCCTGCTCGGCGCGCACCCGGCCGCCGCCGAGGGCCCGAACGGTCCGACGCCCCCGGCCGAGTTCACCAGTGACTGGCACGACCCGGTCACTGCCGCCCCGCCCGTCGGTGCCCCCGGCACCCGCGGCTGCGAGGTCACCCTCGCCGCCGCGCAGTTCCGCGACTTCACGCCCTACCAGGGGAGTTACACCCCGCCCAAGGAGTGCGGCACCCGCTGGAACAAGGTCGTCCTCCGTCTGGAAGGAAAGGTGAAGGGCCGCCAGTACGACCGGCTCGGCCATCTCTCCGTCGGCGGCGTGGAGATCCTCCGCACCTCCACGCCCCAGCCCTCGCCCGACGGCATCGCCTGGTCGGTCGAGAAGGACGTCACCCGCTACCGCGACACCCTCAGCCGCCCCGGGCCCGTCGAGATGCTCATCGGCAATGTCGTGAACGAGACCTACACCGGGGTCATCGACGTCCGCGTCACCCTCACCTTCCACACCGCCCGGGGCCGGGTGAAGCCCGCCGCCGGCACCCCCGACCGGGTCGTCCCGCTCACCGGCTCCACCCTCACCACCCCGCGCAACACCGAACGCGTCCTCGCCGAGGTGTACGCCACCGGCTCCGGCGGCGGCTGCGAGGAGTACTGGTACCTCTCCGTCCCCGACGCCGCCCCCTACTCCTGCCGGGCGACCGGCGGACCGCACCGGGAGGTCCGCGTCTCCGTCGACGGACGCCTCGCCGGCATCGCCGCCCCCTTCCCCACGGTCTGGACCGGCGGCTGGTCCAACCCCTTCCTCTGGTACGTCACCCCCGGGCCGCGCGCCTTCGACGTCCAGCCGGTCGTCTACGACCTGACCCCCTTCGCCGCGCTCCTCAACGACGGCAACGCCCATCGCGTGGAGGTCGCCGTCGCCGGGGTCCCGGCGGACCTGGCCGGCTGGTCCACCCCGACCAACGTGCTGCTCTGGCAGGACGAGGGCAGCGAGGTCGTCACCGGCGGCCTCGACCGCCACGAGGAGAGCGTCCCGATCAACTCGTCGGTGTACACGGCGGGTTCGCCGCACCGGGTCGACACGGAGGCGAGCCACCGGCTCACCGTCGCGGGCCACCTGAACACCTCGCACGGCCGGGTCGACACCACCGTGAGCCGGACCGTCACCGGTGACTCCGTCCACCGCTGGGGCCCGGACGAGAACCCGGACGCGTTCACCGCGCGCTGGACCGACCGGGAGACCGTGACCTCGGGCCGGACCGTCACCCGCACCGACCGGACGTACACCATGGACGGCGAGACCACGATCGGCGCCGGTGACCGGCTGCGGACGGTCCTCACCCTCGGGGACCGCGCCGACACCGCCGTCGTACGCGACGGGCGGCGCCTCTCCTGGTCGCGGCTCGACGACACGTACACCGGGGACGCGACGTACACCACGGGCGTACCGCGCGACCAGCGGCACGCGGTCGGCACCACCACCGAGCGCTACCGGCTCCACGGCTCGGCGGGCTGCTACGACCGGAGCCTGACGACCGTTCAGGGGACGCTCACCGAGGATCTGCGGCGCTGCTGAACACGGCGGTGCCCGGCCCCCCACCGGGGGAGCCGGGCACCGCACACCTCAGACGGGCCGCGCCGAGTCCATCCCCGCGCGGGCCTTGCTCCACTCGCCCCGGGTGAAGTCGGGGATCTCCTGCGGCGCGCCCTTCGCCTTGATCGAGGCGTGGCTGAGCGGCACCGGAGCCGTCCAGGTGGCCGCGTCGTAGACGTCGAAGTCCGGTACGAGCCCCAGCTGCACGCACTGCATCAGGCGGTAGACCATGATGTAGTCCATGCCGCCGTGGCCGCCCGGCGGGTTGGCGTGGTCCTTCCACAGCCAGTGGTCGAACTCGCCGGCGTACGCCGAGAAGTCACCCCACTGGTCGTTCCGGTGGTCCGGCTCGATGTAGATCCGCTCCGGATAGTCCTCGAACACGCCCCGCGTGCCGCCCAGGCTGTTGATCCTGCTGTACGGGTGCGGGGTGGAGACGTCGTGCTCCAGCCGGATCACCCGGCCCAGGGCCGTCTGGACCAGACTGATCGTCCGGTCGCTCTCGATGTACGTCTCCTTCCAGCTGGGGTCGCCGGAGGGCATGTGCTCCGCCCGGTACTCGGCGAGGCCGAGCGCCGGGGTGCCGAAGCTGCTGATGCTCACCACCCGGTCGCCCCGGTTGACGTCCATGTAGTTGGCGACCGGACCGAAGCCGTGGTTGGGGTACAGGTCCCCGCGCAGCCTGGTGTGCCAGAGGCGGCGCCACGGGCCCTCGTAGTACGTGGGGGAGAACATCAGCCCCCGCAGGTCGTGGTTGTACGCCCCCGCCCCGTGCAGCAGCCGGCCGAACTTCCCGGCGTGCGCCATCCGCAGCACCCGCAGCTCGTTCCGGCCGTAGCAGCAGTTCTCCAGCTGCATGCAGTGGCGGCGGGTCTGCTCCGAGAGGTCCACCAGCTCCCACAGCTCGTCGAGCCGCATCGCGACCGGACACTCCACGCCGACGTGCTTGCCGTTCAGCATCGCGGCCCGCGCGATGGCGAAGTGACTGTCCCAGGGGGTGGCCACATGGACGAAGTCGATGTCGGAGCGGGCGCACAGGTTCTCGTAGTCCTCCTCGCCGTGGGTGTACACGGCGGGCGCGGGCTGCCCGGCGGCGACGACCTTCGCGGCGGCCCGCTCGGCCTTCTCGCGCACCGGGTCGCAGACGGCGACCACCCGCACCCAGGGGAGGGCGAGATAGAGGCCGATCATGCCGTTGCCCCGGTTGCCGAGGCCGATCAGCCCGACACGGACGGTGGAACGGCCCTCGAAGGGCACCCCGGCCATGGTGGCCCCGCGGCGCCGGGGGGCGGTGGCCGATCCGGCGGCGGTCTCCGGTGGCGCCGCCGGGGCGGCCGCGGTGGCGGCCTGGGCGTCGATGCCGCCGAGGGCGCCGATACCGAGGCCCGTGCCGGCCGCGGCGGTGCTCCTGAGGACCTTGCGGCGGCTCGGGACGTGCGGACTCTGCTCGTTCATGGAACCTCCCGGACGGTGTGCACGGCTGTTTCATGAATCCCGCACAGGACCCTGGCCCTGGTGTCCGACGGCGCGCAAGGGCGCCGACAGGACTCTTGTGACGGGTAGTTGGACTTTACTGTTCCGGATCTCCCGCCGAGCCGTAGCGAACACCGACCGTCACCCGAACGTACGAAGGGCCCCTCACCGGCCGGGGTGAGGAGCCCTTCTGTCTGGGCTTTGTGACGTACGGTCAGGGCTGAGCCCCTGACGTACGGTCAGGGGCGCGTCGCGCGCTCCAGGGCCAGCAGCACCGATCCGTACGTGCGGCCCGTCGCCCGGTCCATCCCGATCTCGCACATCCGGTTGGCCGAGAGATGCGCGTCGAAGGGGCGGGAGGTGACCTCGGCCGCCTCCCTGGCCGTCGCCGACTCCGTCAGCTCAGGGTGCAGCATCCCCCGGTCACCCGCGAAGGCGCAGCAGCCGGCGTCGACGGGGACGACGACCTCCTCCGCGCAGGCCCCGGCCAACGCGGTCAGCCGGTCCTCGTCGCCCAGATGCCGCATCGAGCAGGTCGGATGGACCACGGCGGAAGCGACCCGGCGGCGCACGTCGAGCCGGGGGAGCAGCTCGTCCGCCGCCCACACCAGCGAATCCAGCACCGTCAGCTCGGCATGCAGCTCCCGGTTGTCCGCCGTCAGGTACGGCACCACCTCGTGCGCGATGCCGAGCGTGCACGAGGAGGCGTCCACCACCAGCGGCAGCTTGCCGCCGGCCGTCCAGCCCCAGGCCGCCTCGACGATCCGGTTGGCCATCACCTCGTTGCCCCGCTCGTACCCCTTGGAGTGCCAGATCGTCGCGCAGCAGGTTCCGGCCACGTCCTCGGGGATCCACACCGGCCGCCCGGCCCGCGCCGACACCGCGACCACGGCCTCGGGCAGCGACGGTCCCGGCTCGCCCTCCGGACCGCCGAAGATGCGGTTCACACAGGCCGGGTAGTAGACGGCGGCGGCCGAAGGCCGGTGCGTGCGGGGAAGCCGCCGCGCCGCCGCGCCGGGGATCTCCGGCAGCCACTCCGGTACGAGGTCGGGGCGGACGGCCTTGCGGGCCAGGCCCGTCACCGATTCCAGGACCCGGTCGCCGATCCGGTCGGCGGCGCCGACCGCGAGCCGGGCGGCGGCCTCCACCGCCCGGAAGTTCTTCGCGGCCAGGGCGGCGACCCGCTCCTCGCGCGGCGAGTGCCGCTCGTGCCGGAACTCCTTCATCAGCGCCCCGGTGTCGATGCCCACCGGGCAGGCCAGCTTGCACGTGGAGTCCCCGGCGCAGGTATCGACGGCGTCGTAGCCGTACGACTCCAGGAGACGGGCCTCGACGGGGGAGCCGTCGGCCTGCCGCATCATCTCCCTGCGCAGCACGATCCGCTGGCGCGGGGTGGTCGTCAGGTCATTGCTGGGACAGGTCGGTTCGCAGAAGCCGCACTCGATGCAGGGATCGGCGATCGGCTCCACCGCCGGGATCGTCTTCAGACCCCGCAGATGGGCCTGCGGGTCCCGGTCGAGGACGATCCTGGGGGCGAGCACCCCGCCGGGGTCGATCGCCTCCTTGACCCGCCACATCAGCTCGGTCGCCTTCGTGCCCCACTCCAGCTCGAGGAAGGGAGCGATGTTGCGCCCGGTGGCGTGCTCCGCCTTCAGCGAGCCGTCGAAGCGCTCCACGGTCACCTTGCAGAACTCGTCCATGAAGGCCGCGTACCGCTCGACGTCGGAGGGGTCGGCCGCGTCGAAGGCCAGCAGGAAGTGCAGGTTGCCGTGCGCCGCGTGACCGGCCACGGCCGCGTCGAAACCGTGCCGCGACTGGAGTTCGAGCAGGGTCGCGCAGGCCTCCGCGAGACGCGCGGGGGGCACCGCGAAGTCCTCGGTGATCAGGGTCGTACCGGAGGGCCGCGAACCGCCGACCGCCGTCACGAAGGCCTTGCGGGCCTTCCAGTAGCCGGAGATCTTCCCCGGGTCACGGGTGAACGCGTTCTCCACGGAGGCCACCGGAGCCACCAGGTCAAGGCCGGTGAGGACCTCCCGCGCCTTCGCCTCGTACGCCTCGCGCGCCGCGGCGTCCGGCGCCCGGAACTCGACCAGCAGCGCCGCCGTCTCCCTGGGCAGCTCCGCCCAGTCCGCCGGCACGCCCGCCACGCTCACCGAGGCCCGCAGCGTGTTGCCGTCCATCAGCTCCACGGCGAGCGCCCCGGCCTCGTTGAACAGGGGCACGGCCTCCGCCGCCGCCGGCAGCGAAGGGAAGAAGAGCAGCGCCGTGGAGACCTCGCGGTCCAGCGGCAGCGTGTCGAAGACGACCTCCGAGATGAAGCCGAAGGTGCCCTCGGAGCCGACCATGAGGCCCCGCAGGATCTCGGTGGGCGTCGCGCCGTCGAGGAAGGCGTCGAGCCGGTAGCCGTTGGTGTTCTTGATGGCGTACTTGGCCCGGATCCGGGCGGTCAGCCCGGCGTCCGCCTCGATCTCCGCCTTGAGCGCCGCCAGCTCCGCGCACAGCCGGGGCTCGGCGCGCGCCAGCTCCTCGTCGGCGTCCGGGCCGGCCGTGTCCACCACGGTCCCGCTCGGCAGCACGACGGTGAGCGAGGAGACGGTCCGGTACGAGTTCCGGGTCGTGCCCGCGGTCATGCCCGAGGCGTTGTTGGCGACGACCCCGCCGATCGTGCAGGCGATGGCGCTCGCCGGGTCGGGCCCCAGGACCCGCCCGTGCGGGGCGAGCGAGGCGTTGGCCCGTACGACGGTGGTGCCGGGACGGATCCGGGCGCGCGCACCGCCGTCCAGGACCTCGACGCCCACCCAGTGGCGGCGCACGTCGACGAGGATGTCCTCGCCCTGCGCCTGGCCGTTGAGGCTGGTCCCCGCCGCACGGAAGACGACCTCGCGGCCCTTGCCGTGCGCGTACGACAGGACGGCGGAGATGTCGTCGATGTCCTCGGCGACCACGACGACCTGCGGGACGAAGCGGTACGGGCTGGCGTCCGAGGCGTAGCGGACCAGGTCGGAGATCTTCGACAGGACCTTCTCCGGGCCGAGCAGCTCGGTCAGCTCCTCGCGCAGCCGCCTCGGCGTCCCCCGGGCCTGGAGCTCCGGCACGCGGTCCGGGGCCGGGGTCCGCTTCGTCCCGGGGCGCAGGGCCTGCGGGTTCGGCTCAAGCAGCGGCATGTCACGGCTCCCCTTCGGCGCGCCCGGGTCCCGGGGAGTGCCCCTGCCGGTGCGGGCAGGCCACCCCCGGGGGTCAGCAGCCGCCCTCCGGACCCGGGTCGACCAGGGCGGACAGCAGACCTCCGAGTTCCTCGCGCTGTTCGACGGTCAATGGAGCAAGGATGTCCTCTGCGGCCGCCCGGCGCGCGCTGCGCAGCTCACGCAGCGTGGCGCGCCCCTCGTCGGTGAGCTCGATCCGGACCACCCGGCGGCTGTTCGGGTCGGGCACCCGGCGGACCCGGCCGACGGCCTCCAGGCCGTCGACGAGACTGGTCACCGCGCGCGGGACGACTTCGAGGCGGGCCGCGAGGTCGGCCATCCGGGGCGGTTCACCGAAGTGTGCGACGGTCCGCAGCAGCCGTGACTGGGCGGGTGTGATGCCGACCGGTTCGAGGTGGCGCTTCTGGATGCGGTGCAGGCGCCGGGTGAGCCGGAGGAGCTGCTCGGCGAGGAGGCCGTCGGCGTCGGGTTCCCCCGGACGGTCGAATCCGGTCGGGACGGCGGAGGTGCTCATACGGGAACAATATCAGGACCATGTTCATTGTGAGCATAGGTAACAATGACCTATGCTCTCATCGGCATCACCGAACCCTCGAAGGAGCCCATGCGCCCCCACGACCAGTCCGACTGGACGCCCCCGCCACGCGACTCCGCCCAGCCCAAGGAGCCCGCGCAGCTGCGGCGCATCCTCGGGCTCTTCCGCCCCTACCGCGCGCGCCTCGTGCTCGTCGGCCTCCTGGTCGGCGCCGCCTCGCTCGTCTCGGTCGCCTCGCCCTTCCTGCTCAGGGAGATCCTGGACACCGCGATCCCCCAGGGCCGCACCGGGCTGCTCAGCCTGCTCGCCCTGGGCATGATCGCCACCGCTGTCCTGACCAGCGTCTTCGGTGTGCTCCAGACTCTGATCTCCACCACCGTCGGCCAGCGCGTCATGCACGACCTGCGCACCGGGGTGTACGAGCAGCTCCAGCGGATGCCGCTGGCCTTCTTCACCCGGACCCGCACCGGCGAGGTCCAGTCCCGCATCGCCAACGACATCGGCGGCATGCAGGCGACGGTGACCTCCACGGCCACCTCCCTCGTCTCCAACCTCACCGCCGTCGTCGCGACCGTCGTCGCCATGCTCGCCCTCGACTGGCGCCTCACCGTCGTCTCGCTGCTCCTGCTGCCCGTCTTCGTCTGGATCAGCCGGCGCGTGGGCCGCGAGCGCAAGCGGATCACCACCCAGCGCCAGAAGCAGATGGCGGCCATGGCCGCGACCGTCACCGAGTCCCTCTCGGTCAGCGGCATCCTGCTCGGCCGCACCATGGGCCGTGCCGACTCGCTGACCAGGTCCTTCGCGGAGGAGTCCGAGCGGCTCGTCGACCTCGAAGTGCGCTCCTCCATGGCCGGGCGGTGGCGGATGTCCACCATCGGCATCGTCATGGCCGCGATGCCCGCCCTGATCTACTGGGCCGCAGGCATCGCCCTCGGCTCGGGCGGCACCGCGATCTCGCTCGGCACGCTCGTCGCCTTCGTCTCGCTCCAGCAGGGCCTGTTCCGGCCCGCCGTCAGCCTGCTCTCCACCGGTGTGCAGATGCAGACCTCGCTCGCGCTCTTCCAGCGCATCTTCGAGTACCTCGACCTGCCCGTGGACATCACCGAGCCCGCCGAGCCCGTCCGGCTCCCCGAGGTCCGGGGCGAGGTCTCCTTCGAGAAGGTCGTCTTCCGGTACGACCCCGAGGGCGCGGGCCGCGCCACCCTCGACGGCATCGACCTGACGGTCCCCGCCGGGGGCAGCCTGGCCGTCGTCGGCCCCACCGGCTCCGGCAAGTCGACCCTCAGCCATCTGGTGCCCCGGCTGTACGACGTCACCGACGGCCGCGTCACGCTCGACGGCGTGGACGTGCGTGACCTGGACTTCGACACGCTGGCCCGCGCGGTGGGCGTCGTCTCCCAGGAGACGTACCTGTTCCACGCCTCCGTCGCCGACAACCTCCGCTTCGCCAAGCCGGACGCCACCGACGAGGAGATCGAGGCCGCCGCGCGCGCCGCCCAGATCCATGAGCACATCGCCTCCCTGCCCGACGGGTACGACACCCTGGTCGGCGAGCGCGGCCACCGCTTCTCGGGCGGCGAGAAGCAGCGCCTGGCCATCGCCCGGACCATCCTGCGCGACCCGCCGGTGCTGATCCTCGACGAGGCCACCAGCGCCCTCGACACCCGCACGGAACACGCTGTGCAGCAGGCCATCGACGCCCTGTCGGCCGGCCGCACCACGATCACCATCGCCCACCGGCTCTCCACCGTCCGCGACGCCGACCAGATCGTCGTCCTCGAGGCGGGCCGGATCGCCGAGCGCGGCACCCATGAGGAACTGCTCGCGCGCGACGGGCGGTACGCGGCTCTGGTCCGCCGGGACGCGCGGAGCCTCCTGGACACCACGAGCGGCGGCGAACAAACGAACGTGGGAGCGGTTGTTCCCCAGAACGTGTGATCGTGCCGGGATTCGTTGCCCAACTCCCGTACGGCATCGGAAGATTGCTTTGTGCGATCGACGGGCTGCAGACCGTGACCGCACAGTCCCACTGATGTACCTGTACGAGGAGAAGCACCACCATGAACGTCATCACCAACCTGCTCGCCGGCGTCCTCCACTTCCTGGGATGGCTCGTCTGACGATCGCAGTGCCCGGCGCCGTCGGTCCCCCGTCCCAGGGGGTCGGCGGCGCCGCCGCGTGCGCGGTTCCCCGGATTCCGGTTCGAGCCGGGTTAGCGTGCGGCCATGACGTACCGGCCGCCGTCACCGTACGCACCCCCACGCCGCCGCTCCCGGCTCCCGTCCCTGGCCCGGGGGCCCCGTCCGCCCCGCCGCCCCCGCCTCACCCGGCGCGGCCGGTTGGCGCTGCTCCTCGGGGCCGTCCTCGCCGTCGCCACCGCGGTCACCGTCCCGCTGCTCCTCTCGCAGGACGAACCTGCGGTCGAACAGCCTCGTACGCTCCTCGTCCCCGAGGGCTGGCGGGCCGGCCGGATCTACACGGCCGTCGACCGGGCGCTCGGACTGCCCGAAGGGACCGCGCGGAAGACCGCGACCGCTCCCGGCACCTCCCTGGCGCTCCCCCCGGCCGCCGGAGGCAATCCCGAGGGCTATCTGTTCCCCGCGACCTATCCCGTGCTCGGCGCCACCACCCCCCAGGGGCTGCTGCGCTTCATGGTGGACACGGCGGCCAAGCGGTTCGGTGCCGCGCGGATCGTCGAGGGCGCGAAGGCACACGGCCTCAGCGTCTATCAGACGGTGATCGCGGCCAGCATCGTGCAGGCCGAGGCCGACAACCCGGAGGACATGGCGAAGGTCGCCCGGGTCGTCCACAACCGGCTGGCCCGGGGCATGGCCCTCCAGATGGACTCGACCCTCAACTACGCGCTGGGCCGCAGCACCGTGGACACGACGTACGAGGACACCCGGAGCGCGAGCCCGTACAACACCTACGAACGCAAGGGCCTGCCGCCGACGCCGATCGGCAACCCGGGCGACGAGGCGCTCGACGCGGTGGTCCGTCCGGCGGACGGCGACTGGCTCTACTTCGTCACGGTGGCCCCCGGCGACACCCGCTTCACGGCCGACTACGCGGCTCACCAGGCGAACGTGGCCGAGTTCAACGCGAACCGGGGCGCGGAGAAGAGCTGAGACGGAGGCCGGTCAGAGGGCGGCCGGGACGACCTGGTCGACCGGGTCGGTCAGGTCGACCGCGCCGGTCCGATCGGGTGCGGCGTCCGCCGTCGTGGGGCGCGCGGTGCGGCCTTCCAGGAGGCGGCGGATGTCGGAGACCGCCGCCCGGCCCGCCCGGTTGGCGCCGATCGTCGAGGCCGAGGGCCCGTAACCGACGAGGTGCACGCGCTCGTCCCGTACCGCACGCGTCCCCTCGACTCGGATGCCGCCGCCCGGTTCGCGCAGCCGCAGCGGGGTCAGATGGTCGATCGCGGCCCGGAAGCCGGTCGCCCACAGGATCACGTCCACGTCGACCGTCCGGCCGTCGTCCCAGGCCGCCCCGGTCGGAGTGATCCGGTCGAACATCGGCAGCCGGTCCAGGACCCCGCCCGCGCGGGCCGCGCGGATCGCGTCGTTGAGGGGGAGCCCGGTGACCGAGACGACGCTCTGCGGCGGCAGCCCGCGCCGTACCCGCTCCTCCACGAGGGCGACGGCCGCCCGGCCCTCCATCTCCCCGAAGGGGCCCTCCCGGAAGACGGGCTCACGCCGGGTCACCCAGAACGTCTCGGCGGCGACCTCCGCGATCTCCATCAGGTGCTGGGTCCCCGAGGCCCCGCCGCCCACGACGAGCACCCGCTTCCCCGCGAATGCCTCAGGGCCGGGGTAGCCGGAGGTGTGCAGCTGGCGTCCCCGGAAGGTCTCCTGCCCCGGGTAGCGGGGCCAGAACGGGCGGTCCCAGGTGCCGGTGGCGTTGATCAGGGCACGGGTCGCGTACGTGCCCTCGGAGGTCTCGACCCGCAGCCGGCCGCCCTCGCCCTCCCGGACGGCGGTGACGTCGACCGGGCGGTGCACCCGCAGGCCGAAGGTCCGCTCATAGGTGTCGAAGTACGTCCCGATCACCTCGGACGAGGGGCGCGCCGGGTCGGCACCGGTCAGCTCCATCCCGGGCAGCGCGTGCATCCCGTGGACCTTGCCGTACGTCAGCGAGGGCCAGCGGAACTGCCAGGCGCCGCCCGGGTGCGGGGCGTGGTCGAGGACGACGAAGTCCCGGTCCGGCTCCAGGCCGGACCGGGACAGATGGAAGGCGGCCGAGAGCCCCGCCTGTCCGGCGCCGATGACGACGACCTCCATGGCGCGCACCTCTGCCGACGCGACCTCTTGTGCCCCGAAAACGTTCACGGTTCTACCAACCGGGACGGGGGCGCGGATCTTCCCGTCCGCCGCCCGCGTCTACCGTCCGCCGGGCACCAGCAGCGGCGCGCCCCCCGGTGCCGAGGCCGGACGGCCGTTCACGGCCGGGACGCCGAGGAGCGGGGAGACCGGGGACGCCGGCAGCAGCCCGCGCGCCGCGAGCTCCGGCCGCACGCCCTCGCCGAACCAGTACGCCTCCTCCAGATGCGGGTACCCGGACAGCACGAAGTGCTCCACGCCCAGGTCGTGGTACTCCTCGATCCGGTCCGCGACCTCGGCGTGGCTGCCGACCAGCGCGGTGCCCGCCCCACCCCGTACCAGACCCACGCCCGCCCAGAGGTTCGGCGAGATCTCCAGCTGGTCGCGGCCGAGGGAGCCGCCCCGGTGGAGCGCCAGCATCCGCTGCTGGCCCACCGACTCGCTGCGGCCGAGCACCCGCTGCGCGGCGGCCACCGTCTCCGCGTCGAGGTCGGAGAGCAGCCGGTCCGCCGTCGCCCAGGCCTCGCGCGAGGAGTCGCGGGAGATCGTGTGCAGCCGGATGCCGAAGCGGACCGTCCGGCCGCGCTCCTCCGCGAGCCCCCGGATCCAGTCGATCTTCTCCTTCACCTGCCAGGGCGGTTCGCCCCAGGTCAGATAGACGTCCGCGTGCTCCGCCGCCACCGGGCCGGCCGCCGCCGACGAGCCGCCGAAGAAGATCTCGGGCAGCGGGTCCGGCGGCAGCGCGGTCAGCCCGCCCTCGATCCGGAAGTGCTCGCCCTCGAAGTCGAACGGCCGGCCGCTCCACGCGCCCCGCACCACCGAGAGGAACTCGGCCGTGCGCGCGTACCGCCGGTCGTGGTCGAGATGGTCGCCGAAGCGGCGCTGTTCGGTGGAGTCGCCGCCGGTCACCACGTTGAGCAGGAGCCGCCCCCGGGTGATCCGTTGGTACGTGGACGCCATCTGGGCCGCCAGCACCGGCGAGATCACTCCGGGCCGGAACGCCACCAGGAACGTGAGGCGTTCGGTGTGCTGGGCGAGCGCGACCGTGGTCAGCCACGCGTCCTCGCACCACGTGCCCGTCGGGGTCAGCACGGCCTCGAAGCCCAGCTGCTCGGCCGCCTTGGCGATCTGGATCAGATAGTCGATGTCGGGCGCCCGCACCCCCGACACGGCACGGGCGCGGGTGATCCCGCCGTCCGTGTAGGCGTGCCGGTCGACGAGGGTCCGGCCGTCGCCGCCGGTCGGCAGGAACCAGTGCAGATGGACGGTCATCAGGAGGCCTTTCGGTAGCTGCGCGCCGGGGTGGTGGACGGCGGCAGGTCCTTGTTGAAACGGCGGTCGACGTAGTCGGCGAAGCGGAAGGTGCGCGGGATCAGCCCGAGGGAGGCGAAGGTGTCGGCGATCCGCTGCTCGGAGGCGACGGCGGCGTCGTCGAGGGCCACCGGGATACGGGTGCCGTTGCTGCGCTTCACGGCGGCCAGGGCCACCTCGTACGGCAGGCCGGTCTCCTTCGCCCAGACCTTCGCCCAGTCCTCGGGGTGCTCGAACACCCAGCCCTGGGCCCGCCGCAGGCGCTCGACGAAGTCGCCGACGGCCTTCGCCCTCGCCGGGTCCGCGAGCGCGGCCGGGGCGGCGACCTGGAAGCCGAGGCCGTTGACGAGGCCGCGCCCGTCGGTGAGCACCCGTCCCTTGCCGCTGAGCAGGACCTGTGAGGTGTACGGGTCCCAGACCGCCCAGGCGTCCACCTTGCCGGTGGTGAACGCGGCCAGCGCGTCGGCCGGCTGGAGCAGCGCCTCGGCGCCGCCCTTCTGGTCGCCGACGTTCAGGACGAGGGAGCCCTCGCCGTCGGAGTTCGACGACGGGCCCGCGGCGGAGGCGCCGGAGCAGGCGGAGGCGACGAGTGCGAGCGGCAGCAGCAGGGCCGCGGTGGACAGACGGAAGGACTTCACTGGTCACTCGTTCCGGTGGTCGGGGCGGTCATCGTTCAGGCCGCCTTTCCTGCGAACTCGCTTTCACCGACGCCGAGTTCGGAGAGCAGGCGGCTTCGGAGCGGGGCGAGGGCCGGATCGCCGAGGGAGCGGGGGCGGTCGAGGCCGACGGTCGTGTCGTACGCGATGACGCCGTCCCGCATCACCAGTGCGCGGTCCGCGCCCACGGCCGCGACCGGGCCCCCGGCCGGGCGTCAGCGACTCGACGTCCAGACGGGGCAAAGGTGAGATATCGGGCGGTGAAGGGGGTGGGGCATGGTCGACCGTCATGGCGGGACTCCGGAGGAGAGCAGGCGGGGGTACGCGTCAGCGGCCGTGGGCGCAGAGCGGGCACGCGCGCACGGCGGACGGAGCGTCAGGGACGAGAGGGCGAAGGGGCGTCAGCGACCGCGGCGACACGCGGCGGAGGCCACCCGCAGCAGGTCGATGTGACCGCGCGTGGTGAGCAGGGCTGTACGCGACATGGCGCGAAGGTAGCGGCGCCGACGCGCCGGGTCAACGGGCGTCTCGCCCCATGGACGGGAGCGGCGGGCAGGTGGGGGAGGTGGCGGGTCGCCCGGCGCGGGGGAGCGGGCTGGGCGCGCGGCGACCGGCGCTGAGCATCGGTGGACCGCCCTGTGCGGCGGGACGGCGCGCCGGCGAGCGGCCCGGCGCCCCGCCACCCGGCGCCCGCTCCGCAGCTCCCGGACTCGCGCTCCCCGCCCGACCTGCCGCCCACCGCCTGAGACCGACCGGCAAATGGGGGGCGGCGTCGCGGGGCTGGGCACGCACATCTGCCGCGTTGTCGTCAATCCCCATGGCTCCGCCATGCCTCAATCCTCCGCCTCGCAGCTGCACGCACCCAGCCCCGCTCCTTCTTCCACCGCCCAATTTGCCGGTCGGTCTAAGCTGCCCACCGGCACACGTCCCGACCCAGGAGCGCAGCGCATGTCCGACCGCGACCGGAAGTTCCCCTACCCCGACGCCTTCCGGGCGGACGAGGCGCCCGCGCCGCACGAGCTGCTTGCGCCGGTGACCGGACTCCTCGGAGTGTGGACCGGCCGGGGGCGCGGTGGGTACCCGACGCTCGCCGAGGAGTTCACGTACGCGCAGGAGGTCACCTTCAGTCACGACGGGCGGCCCTTCCTGCACTACGACGCCCGCGCCTGGCTGATCGACGCCGACGGGACCCCGTTGCGGCCCGCCGCGCGCGAGAGCGGCTGGTGGCGGCTCAAGCCGGAGGGGCACATCGAGGCGCTGATCACCCAGCCCACCGGGATCGCGGAGATCCTCGTCGGCCGGGCCGAGGACGGCGCGATCGACCTCACCACCCATGAGGTCGCCCTCGCCCCCACCGCCAAGCAGGTCGACGCCAGCCGTCGGCGCTACACCCTCACGGACGGCGGCACGCTCGACTTCGTCCACGACCTCGCGGCGGTCGGCAGGCCTCTGGGGCACCACCTCGCGGCCCGGCTGCGGCGCGAGGGCGGACAGTAGAGCCATGGACAAGGCGAACGGGGACGACCCGTACCTGTGGCTGGAGGACATCTCCGGCGAGGCGGCGCTCGCGTGGGTGGCCGAGCGGAACGCCGAGACCGCGCGTGACGTGGCCGGTGACGCCGGGTTCGACGCGCTGAAGACACGGCTGCGCGAGGTGCTCGACGCCTCGGACCGGATTCCCTACCCCGTGCGGCGGGGCGCGTACCTCTACAACTTCTGGAGGGACGCCGAGCACGTACGCGGTGTGTGGCGGCGCACCACCCTGGAGGGGTACCGGGAGGACGAGCCCGAGTGGGAGGTCCTCCTCGACGTCGACGCGCTCGCCGACGCGGAGGGCGAGAAGTGGGTCTGGGACGGGGCGCGGGTGCGGCGGCCCGACTTCGAGCGGGCCCTCGTCAGGCTCTCGCGCGACGGCGGCGACGCCGTCGTGGTCCGTGAATTCGACCTCCTCACCGGGGAGTTCGTCGAGGACGGGTTCCGGCTGCCCGAGGCCAAGACGCGGATCTCCTGGGTCGACGCCGACACCGTCCTGGTCGGTACGGAACTCGGACCTGGCTCGCTCACCGACTCCGGGTACCCGCGCACGGTCCGCAGATGGCGGCGTGGGACTCCCGTGGAGGACGCCGAACTCGTCTTCGAGGCCGACCGGGGCGACGTGGCGGCCTGGGGGTACCGCGACACCACGCCCGGCTTCGAGCGGGAGTTCGTCGGGCGCTCGGTGGACTTCTTCCGCAGCGAGACCCACCTGCTGCGGCCCGACGGCACCCGCGTACGCATCGACGTGCCGGACGACGCCGTCGCCTACGCGCACCGCGAGCACCTGATCGTCACCCTGAAGTCCGCGTGGCTGGACCGGCCCACGGGCTCCCTGCTCGCGTTCGACCTCGACGGGTTCCTGGCGGGGGACCGGACCCACGAGGTGCTGTTCACGCCGGACGCGCGGACCGCGCTCGCCGGACACACCTGGACCCGGAACCACCTGGTCCTGGAGACGATGCGGGACGTCAGCACCCATGTCGAGGTGCTCACCCCCGCCGACGGCGGCGGCTGGACGCGCGACCCGCTCGCGGGGGTCCCCGCCCTGTCTGCGGTCAGCGTCTTCGGCACGGACCCGGACGTCTCCGACGAGTACTTCCTCGATGTGTCCGGCTTCCTCCAGCCCTCCACGCTCCGCTTCGGGCGCATCGGCGCCGGGTCCGAGGCGATCAAGCGGGCCCCGGAACGCTTCGACACCGGCGGCCTCGCCGTCGGACAGCACTTCGCCACCTCCCGGGACGGCACCCGGGTCCCGTACTTCGTCATCGGACCCGACCGCACCACCACCGGCCCCGGCCCCACCCTGCTCTACGGGTACGGCGGCTTCGAGGTCTCCCTCACCCCGTTCTACGGGGCGGTCACGGGCCGGGCCTGGCTGGAGCGCGGCGGCACCTACGTCATCGCCAACATCCGGGGCGGCGGCGAGTACGGCCCCGACTGGCACCAGGCGGCCCTGCGCGCCGAACGGCCCCGGGCCTTCGAGGACTTCGCGGCCGTCGCCGAGGACCTCGTCGCACGGGGGACCACCACCCCGGCCATGCTGGGCGCTAAGGGCGGCAGCAACGGCGGCCTGCTCATGGGCGCCATGCTCACCCGTCACCCCGAGCTGTTCGGCGCGATCGTCGCCCAGGTGCCGCTGCTCGACATGACCCGCTTCCACAAGCTCCTCGCGGGCGCGTCGTGGATCGCCGAGTACGGCGACCCGGACGACGAGGCCGACCGGCCGCACCTCCACGAACTCTCCCCGTACCACCGGCTGGCGGCGGACCGCGCGTACCCGCCGGTCCTGCTGATGACCTCCACCCGCGACGACCGGGTGCACCCCGGACACGCCCGGAAGACGGCGGCGCGGCTGCGGGAGCTGGGTCACCCGGTGCTGTTCCACGAGAACACGGGCGGCGGCCACGCGGGCGCGGGCGACAACGAGCAGGCGGCGCACAACAGCGCGCTCGTCCACACCTATCTGTGGCAGCGGCTCGCCCGCACCGCCCCGGAGGGCGTACCCGCGGGGGAGGGGGCAGCCGCCGGGCCGCTCACAGCCACCCCGAGCGCTGTGCCTGCAACGCCATCTGGAAGCGGCTCGTAGCGCCGAGGCGGGCCATCAGGATCTGCACCCGGCGGAACAGCGTGCGGCGGCTGACCCCGATCTCCCGCGCGATCACCTCGTCGCTCGCTCCGGCCGCGAGGAGCCGGAGCAGGCGACGGTCCGCCGGGAGCAGCGCGGCGGGCCGCGCCGTGCGGCCGTGCAGGGGCAGCGCGCTCTGCCAGGCCTGCTCGAACAGCGCCACGAGCGCCGAGAGCAGCCCGCACGGCTGTACGACCAGCATGGTGTTGTAGACGTCCGTCTCCCTGATCGCCAGGGCGACCAGGGCGTACGCGTCGTCGATGATCAGCAGCTTGACCGGAACCGAGGGCAGTACCCGCGCCTGCTCGCCGGCCTCCACGCACGGCTCGATGGCGTTCTCCAGCTGCCCCGGGTACTCCAGCGACTCCCGCGAGTACACGACGCGCTGCGTCACCCCCCGCGCGAGGGTGGCCAGCGCGTCGTCGGTGGCGCCTTCGAGCGGGAAGTACGGCGGCGAGTCGAACTGCCGGATCTGCTCCCGCGCGCTCGCCCAGGCCTGGCGCATCCGCAGTCCGATGGCGTCGCCGGTGACGACCTCCACGAGCGGGTCGTGGTACCCGGCGAGCCGGTGCCGGCGGAACGAGTCGAAGGCGCCCCCGACCGTGATCCGGGACTCGTCGAGCTCGGCCGCCCGCCGCCGCCCGAGGATCTCCAGGCCGGCGGCCGGCGGCACCGGGGCCACGACGTCCCTTCCCTCCTCGGCGGTGCTCGCCAGACCGGAGTCGACGAGTTCGCGGTACGCCTCCGCCAGCGCTGCCCCTTCGAGACCGGCGGCGGTGCCGATCGCGCTCAGGGGCGCGGGCCCCATGTCGAGCAGCCTGCCGTAGACGCGGACGGCCTCCGGACCGATCCCCAGCAGCCGCAGGGCCTCACCGAGCTTCTCGTTCGCCATGACGCCATTATCGGTCCGCCCGCTCCCCGGGCGTGGCCGATTCGTGCCACTGGCGGTCCTGGGCACCCGGGGCGGCCGGAGAGCGGTACTTTCCGGTTGCCGCCGCCGACCGGTGGCCGAGGAACCCATGCGGAAGAAGGAGCAGGACGTGGCGAAGGGTCGCAAGAACGGCCTCTACGGAGGAGTCTCCGAGGAACTCTCCACCCTGATGAGGACCGGGTGGGCGGACACCGAGCGGCACGATCTCGAACCCGCAGAGCAGGCCCCGTACGCGGCCCGGCGCCGTGCCGAGCTCTCCGCGCACTTCCCCGGCGAGCGCCTGGTGATCCCCTCCGGCAACCTGAAGACCCGCTCCAACGACGACACCTACCCCTTCCGCGCGTACTCCGGCTACGTCCACATGACCGGGGACAAGGCCCGCGACAGCGCCCTGGTCCTCGAACCCCGCGCCGACGGCGGCCACGACGCGTACTGCTACGTGCTGCCCCGCGACAGCCGGGACAACGACGAGTTCTGGATCGGCTACACGGCCGAGCTGTGGATGGGCCGCCGCCCCTCCCTCGCCGAGTACGAGACGGTCCTCGGCCTGCCCTGCCGCGACGTCCGCTCCCTGGCGACGGACCTCGCCGCCGGCGAGGGCGTGCCGACCCGCATCGTCCGCGGCCACGACCCCGTCCTCGAAGCCGCCGTCACCACCGACGAGGAGCGTGACATCGAGCTGGACGGCACGCTCAGCGACCTCCGGCTCGTCAAGGACGCGTGGGAGCTCGGCGAGATGCGCAAGGCGGTGGACTCCACCGTCCGCGGCTTCACCGACTGCGTCGGCGAGCTCTCCCGGGCGGTCGCCACCTCCGAGCGCTGGATCGAGGGCACCTTCTTCCGCCGGGCGCGCCTGGAGGGCAACGCCCTCGGCTACGGCTCGATCTGCGCCGCCGGGGACCACGCGACGATCATGCACTGGACGGAGAACGACGGACCGGTCCGCCCCGGCGAGCTGCTGCTGCTCGACGCCGGTGTGGAGACCCACTCCCTCTACACCGCCGACGTCACCCGCACCCTCCCCATCAGCGGCACCTTCACCGACGTGCAGCGCAAGGTGTACGACGCGGTGTACGAGTCCCAGGAGGCCGGCATCGCGGCCGTGAAGCCGGGCGCCGCCTACCGCGACTTCCACGAGGCGTGCCAGCGCCACCTGGCGGAGCGGCTCGTCGAGTGGGGCTTCATCGAGGGCCCCGCGGACCGCGCGTACGAGCTGGGTCTCCAGCGCCGCTTCACCATGGCGGGCACCGGCCACATGCTCGGCCTGGACGTCCACGACTGCGCGCAGGCGCGCACGGAGGAGTACGTCGACGGCGTCCTGGAGCCGGGCATGGTCCTCACCGTCGAGCCGGGTCTCTACTTCCAGCCCGACGACCTGACCGTGCCGGAGGAGTGGCGCGGGATCGGCGTCCGGATCGAGGACGACCTGGTGGTGACGGAGGACGGCAACGAGAACCTGTCCGCCGGTCTGCCGCGCTCCTCGGACGAGGTCGAGGCGTGGATGGCGAGGTTCGCGGGCTGAGCCGCGATTGAGCCGGGCGGGCGGTCGGGGCGACTGAGGGAGGTCTGCCCCGGCCGCCCGTCCTTTTTCGTGGGGGCGGCCGGAACCCAGTCTTCGTGGCGGCGCCCGGAACCCAGCCGACCACTGGACGGCGAGGCGGCCATGCGATTAGCTGCATCTGCACCTAATCAAAAAGTTGCCCATGGAGCCGCATCATGCACCCGTTCCGTCAGGCCGTGGAGCACCGCGACCACGCCGCCGTCGAGGCCATGCTCGCCGAGGACGTCGTCTTCACCAGCCCGGTGGCCTTCCGCCCGTACCCCGGCAAGGCCATCACCGCCGCCATCCTGCGCGGGGTCGTCCGCGTCTTCACCGACTTCCGGTACGTCCGCGAGATCGAGAGCGCGGACGGCCGCGACCACGCGCTCGTCTTCACCGCGAAGGTCGGGGACAAGGAGATCAACGGCTGCGACTTCCTCCACTTCGACGAGGAGGGGAGGATCGACGACTTCACGGTCATGGTCAGGCCCCTCTCCGCCGCCCAGGCACTGTCCGCCGCCATGGGCGCCCAGTTCGACCGCATCGCGGCGGAGGCCCTCGCGGCGAGCGGCGGTACGGGCGAGGCCCGTTCACACGTCGCGGCGCCGTACGACGACCACGGCGAGTGCGACGGCGATCAGCGGCCAGAGCGCGTACACGGTCCATGAGCCGGGGACGGAGGCGCTGTAGGCGAGCGAATCCGGATCCGGTGCCCAGGTCTGGACGAGACGCTTCCAGGCCGTGACCGGCATCGCATGGCTCACGGCGGCGGACCAGCGTGTGCTCTGCGAGAAGATCGGCGGCAGCATCACCAGGATGAAGGCGCTGGTGACCATGGTGGCGGCGCTGTGCCTGATCAGCGCTCCGAGGCCGAGGCCGGTCAGTGCGCAGACCGGGGCCAGCAGGGCGGAGGCCACCAACGCCTTGAGTACTCCGGGATGGCTGAGCGGAACCCCGGCCCGCTGCGTGTCCAGGACGGCCTGGGACACGAGGAAGCCACCCGTGGAGACGACCGCCCCGACCACGGTCCAGAGCGCGGCGGTGACGACCGCCTTGGCCAGCACCACCGCACCCCGGGCGGGGACGGCCACGGTCGTCGTGCGGATCAGACCGCTGCTGTACTCGCTCACGACGGTGAGCGCGCCGACGCTGCCGGCGACGAGCATCAGCGTCATATAGCCGGCCGCGGGGAACGCGTCGAAGACCTGGAACCCCCGGTCGGCCCGCGCGGCCGGGCTCATCGTCCGAAGGGCGTCGACCTCCGTCAGTGCCGCCACGGCGGCGGACCCGATCACGAACAGCGTGATGAGGGCGAGGGTCCACGGGGTGGAGCGCAGGGACCGTATCTTGATCCATTCGCAGCGGAGCAGGTTGCGGAAACGGACGGGCGGATCGACGACCGCCACGGCCGAGGGGGTCGGGGTGGCCGATGGGGCCGGAGTGCCCGCGGTGGTCGAGGTGGCCGGGGAATGTGTGGTCATCGGGGTTCTCCTGCCCGGTATTCGACGCTCGCGGCGGTGAGTTCCATGAAGGCCTCCTCCAGTGAGGCGGTGCGGGCGGTCAGTTCGTTCAGCAGGATCCGGTTCTCGAAGGCGAGCGCCGCGATCCGGTCCGCCGGCAGACCGGTCACGGCGAGCTTCCCGGCGCCCGCCGGTCCCTCCGGCTCGACCGAGGCCCCCGCGGCGGTCAGTACCGCCGTCAGCTCGGCGGCCTGCCCCGTGCCCACCAGGACGCCCAGGCGGCTGCTGCGCGCCGCGAACTCCCGTACCGGCTCGGCGGCGATGAGCCGGCCCCGGCCGATGACGACCAGCTCGTCGGCGGTGTTCTCCATCTCCGACATCAGATGGCTGGAGAGGAAGACCGTACGGCCCTCGGCCGCGAGACGCCGGAAGAGACGGCGCATCCAGAGCACGCCCTCCGGGTCCATGCCGTTGACCGGCTCGTCGAACATCAGCACCGGCGGGTCGCCGAGCAGCGCGGTGGCGATCCCCAGGCGCTGCTTCATACCGAGCGAGAAGCCGCCGATGCGGCGGCGCGCGGCCTCGGACAGGCCCACCTCGTGCAGCACCTCGTCCACCCTGCGCGGGGAGATCCCGTTGCTGTGGGCCAGGGCGGACAGATGGGCCGCGGCCGTGCGCCCGCCATGGACCTGGCCCGCGTCCAGGAGGGCGCCGACGTGCCGCAGTCCGCGCGGGCGGCTGCGGAAGGGGACTCCGCTGACGGTGGCGGCGCCGCCGGTCGGCGCGTCCAGGCCGAGGATCATGCGCAGGGTGGTGGTCTTGCCCGCCCCGTTCGGGCCCAGGAATCCGGTGACCCGGCCCGGTCGCACGGTGAAGGACAGCTGGTCGACGGCGGTCTTCCCGCCGTAGCGCTTGGTGAGTTCATTGACTTCGATCACAGGCCCAACCCTGCCGGGAGGGCACCGCCCGGTCATGGGGCCGTGGACGGCAATCGACCGGCCGGGTTCGCCCGCGGGTGTAAGTCCGTGGGCGGATTCCCGCAGCGCGGCGGCTGGATAGTGTCGCGGGATGAACGCCGTACGGACCACCCCCTCGCCCGCGCGCCTCGCACAACGCGGCGCCCCTCATGAGCGGCCGCACCTCCGATGACCGGAACGAAGACCACGGCCTGGGCGGGAGGCGCCCTCTACCTCCTCGCGGTGGGCCTGCTCGTCGGAGGTGCGCCGCGCGCCTCGGGCACGGTCCACGGTGTCGGCGCCCTGCTCGCCGCGAGCCTGCTCGTCGGCGTGCTGCGCCGCGCGCCGCTCCCGGCCCTGTGCCTGGCGCTCCTCGGGTCCACCACCGTGGTGGTGGGCGTCCCGGGCTCCGGCGGTGCGAGCCTGTCGGCCGCGTACCAGGGCCAGTTCCTGTCCTTCCTCGCGGTGGACCTCGTCCTGGGCTTCGTCGTCGCCACCCGCGCGCGGCGGACCTCGATCCTCGCCGTGGCCGGATCCCTCGTCGTCCAGCTCCTGGTCATCGGCGGCTTCTCGCGCGGGGACAACCTGACCGTCAACGCCGTCATCGCCCTCCTGGCGACGGCCGCGGCCTGCACGGGCGGACTGCTGATCCGCGAACGCGGCGAGCACGCGGTGGCGTTGCGCTCGCAGGAGCTCGCCGAGGCCGTGACCGCCGAACGGCTGCGCATCGCACGGGAGTTGCACGACATGGTCGCGCACAGCATCGGGATCATCGCCATCCAGGCCGGGGCGGCGAGCCAGGTCATCCGGACCCGGCCCACGGAGGCCGGCGAGGCGCTGCGAGCCATCGAGGCCACCAGCAGGGAGACCCTGTCGGGCCTTCGGCGCACCTTGACGGCGCTCCGCAGGACGGACCCGGGCACGGAGGCCACGGGGAGCGATGGCGGTCTCGCGCCCTCGCCGGGTCTCGCGGACATCGACCGGCTGACGGCGGCCACGGCCGACGCGGGCGTACGGGTGGACGTCCGCCGCAGCGGGCGGGAGCGGCCCCTGCCGGGCGATGTCGACCTGTCCGCCTTCCGTATCGTTCAGGAGGGGCTGACCAACGTGGTCCGCCACGCGGGCACCGGACACTGCCGGGTGCTCATCGGCTACGGGGACGAGGAGCTGACCGTGGAGGTCGTCGACGACGGGCGCGGGGCGATCGAGAAGTACGGCGCGGCCCACGGGTTCGGCCTCGTGGGCATGCGGGAGCGGGTCGCCCTGCTGTCCGGCGACTTCAGTGCCGGGCCGCGCGCCGAGGGCGGATTCCGGGTGGCGGCCCGACTGCCGCTGTCCGACGCCGCCCGCGTTCCCCTGGAGGCCCGATGACCACGGCTCCCCTGCGCATCGTGCTCGCCGACGACCAGCCACTGGTCCGGTCCGGCCTGCGCCTGGTCATGGCCGATCACCCCGATCTGGAGGTCGTCGGAGAGGCCGCGACCGGTGCCGAGGCGGTCCGGCTGGTCAGTGACGTCGACCCCGACGTCGTGGTGATGGACATCCGGATGCCCGGTATGGACGGGATCGAGGCCACGCGCCTGATCACCGCAGGGCCGACCGCGACGCGTGTCCTCGTCCTGACCACCTTCGACGAGGACGACCACGTCTACGGCGCGCTGCGGGCCGGGGCGAGCGGCTTCGTGGTCAAGGACATGGCCCTGAACGACATCCTCGCGGCCGTCCGGGTGGTCGCCACCGGCGACGCGCTGATCGCGCCCGGGGTCACGCGCCGGCTCATCGCCGACTTCGTCGGGCGCCCCACGCGGCGCTCCGCACAGCCGGTCGAGGGCATCACCGAGCGGGAACGGGAGGTCCTGACCCTCATCGGGCGCGGCCTGACGAACACCGAGATCGCGGAGGACCTGTTCATCACGGTGGCCACCGCCAAGTCGCATGTGTCGCGCCTCCTCACCAAACTGGGCGCCCGGGACCGGGTGCAGCTGGTGATCACCGCGTACGAGACGGGGCTCGTGACGCTGCCCGGCTGAACGACCGGAAGCGGATACGGGCGCGGACACGGACAGGGATACGGTCATGCGTACGGGCGCGTATCGGCCTCGTGTGCGCACATCGATTGTCCGTACGAGGTGACATGGGCCCCATATTCACCGATTCAGGTGACAGCGTCCGAGGCGAAACGTCCCTCCCGGAACGGGGGCGGTCACGCTCGGAGCGACACATGGAGCCACCCTGTGGAGCGTCCGATGCAGCTGATCCCCCGTCATGACCCGTACCTCGTCGTCCGATCGGCCGACGGTCACACCGTCGCGTCCCTCCAGGGCGAACTCGACCTCGTCCTGGTGCGGCACCTGCGGCCCGAGCTCGACGCCCTCGTCAGGGAGTCCGACGCCCTGACGGTCGACATCAGGGGCCTCACCTTCTGCGACGCCACCGGACTGGGCCTCCTCGCCCACTGCGCCGGGCGCATGCACCGGCGTGGGGCGCGCTGGCGGCTCGTGTGCGACCAGCCGCGGATCCTGCGGCTGATCCGCCTCACGGCACTGGGCGACCTGCTGCGCCCGGAGGCCGGACTTCCGGACGGGGTGGGCCCCCCTCACCCGGGGCCGGCGGACCCCCGCCCCTCCGCGCCGGGCGAGACGAGCCCCGTCTCATAGGCGGCGATCAGGCGGCGGGTGATCGCCGGGGCCGGCAGCGCGTCGCCCGAGCGGACGAGACGGACCGCCGCCGTGGGGTGCTCCGGGGTCACGTCCTTGAGCGGGAAGCCGCTCGCGCCCGCGCCGAGCGCCGCGTACACGTACCGGTCGAGGTCGTACGTGGTGAGCATGAATCCTCCGCATAGGGTGGCCGCATGTCACTGGGTCAGACAGTTCTCTCGTCCGGTCGTTGGATCCGGCTCACCGAGCTGCGGATGTCCTCGACCTACGCGGGGATGCTGGAGGGCTACCCGTGCAAGCGAGTCAACGACCGGAAGGTCGACTGGCTCCAGCGGGACGCCGAACGCGCGTATGCCTCCATGCCGTTTCATTTCGTTCCGCCCTCCCGCGAGTACCCGGACGAGACCGCCGGCGCCTTCGGCCCCGTCGAGGTGCTGCCATCCGTGTTCTGCGTCGGCGTCTTCGACTCCGCCGCGCTCGACCCGGCGATGGACGGATCCTCCCTTGTCGTCGCCTGGTTCCAGCCCGCCCCCGAGGTACCGGCCGGTGAGGACGCCGATCCCGCGCTTCGCGGCGTCCGCTGGGAGGAGCTGGCCCAGGACTACGAGCTGTAGCGACGGGATTCCGCGCGTACCGCCCGCGGCGCTCTCCGCGGCCGGTCAGCCCGGGTGGGTGAGCGAGCCCAGCGGTGGGCAGGGGACGAGCGCGGTGCCGACGCCGGGACGTTCGACGAAGGCCCGGCCCTCGGCCGCCCGTTGACGCCGGGGAGGCCCGCGGTGCCCACCGCGCCGGGTCCCTCGGTCAGGATCGCCACCTGCAGTTCGTGAACACGGGCGGCGAGTGAGCTGACGGTGTCGACCATGGATCTCCTCGTACCTCGGTGGAGAAGAGCGAAGGGTGTCGAGTCCGTCGCGACCCCGGTGGAGATGACGGGCGGACGCGATGAGCGGCTCCTGCGGGCCGGGGCGGGCTTCTCGCCCGGACTACGCCTTGCGAGCCAGGAGTTGGATCTCGCGGAACTGGCGGCGGTCCGTGGGCTTCGGCTCGAGCCGGAGGCGGGCGGACTCCTCCAAGCCGTGTGCGCGGAGGAGCGCGGCGAGGTGGTCGGGGCACCAGCGGTAGGCCGTCGCCACCGTGTGGTCGTAGGACTGCGACTTCTCGTCGGGGCCGTCCGTGGCCGGGAAGGCGATCAACAGGTGGCCGCCGGGGGCCAGTACCCGGGCGAACTCGGCCAGGACCCCCGGCACGTCCTGCGGCGGCGTGTGGATGACGGACCACCGTGCGAGCACCCCACCGAGCGTGCCGTCCTCGATGTCCAGCGCCGCCATCGAGCCGACCTCGAACCGGATCCCCGGGTGGGCCTCGCGCGCGAGCCCGACCATCACGGGGGAGGCGTCGACTCCGAAGACGTCCAGGCCGAGACCGTGGAGGTGAGCCGTGATGCCACCGGGCCCGCAGCCGAGATCCGCGACCGGGCCGTGGCCGTCGCCGTCGCCGCTCGCCCGTACCAGCTCCGCGAACGCGCTCAGGAGGGCCCGCTCCAGCGGCCGGTCGCGGAGCTGGTCGTGGAACATCTCGGCATACGTGGGGGCGATGGCGTCGTAGGCCTCGCGGGTGGTGTGCAGGGTGTCGAGTTCGGTCACCCGGAGACCCTAGCGGGAGGGCCGGGTGCGCGCCCGGCCGGGCGAAACTCCGTGGCAACAGGGGCCGATGGGACTGATGATGACCTGATGACCTCGTACGCGCCCCCGCCCGCACCCGTACCCGCGCCCCCGCACGCCCCGCCCGTCGACGCCCTGATCGTCGTGGACGTCCAGTCGGCCTTCGTGACCGGCGCCGGGGCCGTGCCCGCCGCCGCCCGGCTCGTCGACCGTACGACCGACCTGATCGCGCGGGCCCGCCGGGCCGGCGCGCTCGTCGTCCACCTCCAGAACGACGGACCTCCCGGCGCGGAGGACGAACCCCACACGCCAGGCTGGGAACTCCACCACCCCGTCGCGCCCGGCCCCCGCGAGACCGTGATCCGCAAGCCGCGCGACGACGGCTTCGAGGGGACCCCGTTGGGCGGCGTGCTCACCGACGCGGGGGTACGCGCGCTCGCCGTCTGCGGAGTGATGTCCGAGATGTGCGTCCAGGCGACGGCCCGTACCGCCCTGGCACGCGGCTACCGGGTCGTCGTTCCCCATGACGCCCATGCCACCCAGAACGTTCCGGCCGCGCCCGGGATCAGCGACGCGATTCCCGCCGCCGTCGTCTCCCGCGTCGCGGCGTACGCCCTGGGGAGCGACGCGGAGGTCACCGTACCGGCGGCCGACGTCACCTTCACGGCTCCCGCCGCGGACCGGGCGGGCGCGTAGAACCTCGCCGCCGTCACCGACGTCACGGTGAACCCCTGCGGGCCGCACTCCTCGTACCACCTCGGCGCCGTCGTCAGCAGGCGCTCGCCCGTGGCTTCGCCACGCTGCTGCTTCGGGGACATGGGCACACCCTGGTGGCCCCGATATAGGAGGAAATCGTTCCTGCGGCGACGGTACGGGTGAGGCGAGCCCCGGCGCCCGGCGGGCGGAACGCGCCACGGGACGCCTCGGCGCGACGGCGAGCGGGCTGTTCAAAGCCTCGCCGATCTCTCTACGGTGGTCACGGGGCGTCCCGTCGACGCACCGGCGCGAGGTGATGCGCGACAGAATGGGGGAGCGGTGGAAGAGCTGGCGGCGCTTGCCATGTCGGGGGTGACGACCGTGTTCGGGCTCGTCGTCTCGGACGTCTGGGAGCAGGCCAAGGCGCGTGACTGGCGCCTGTTCCGCCGCCGGGGCGGAGGCGTGGAGGGTGATCGGCCCGACGGCGCCGGTACGGCCGTGGGCTCGGGCGGCGGTGACCAGGACGGTCAGGACACCGGCCGGGTCGTCGGTGAACTGGAGGCCGCAGGACGCGAGGTGGCGGCAGCGCGGGCCGCCGGGGACGAGACCGCCGCCCGCGCCATCGAGGCGCACTGGAGCGAACGGCTCCTCCGGGTGCTCCGCGACGACCCCGCCGCCGTGGCCGAACTCCAGGAACTCATCGCCGCCTTCGGACCTCCGGCCACCACCGCGTACCACTTCGGCGGGGTGAACCACGGCCCGGCCTTCCAGGGTTCGCGGATCCACGGCGATATCAACGTCACCGTGCACCAGCATCAGGACCCCGCCGCCTCCGGCCCCGTACCTTCCGGCCCCGTACCCTCCGGTCCGCGTCCCGACCAGGTACCCGCCCTGACGGCCGCGTTCGTCAACCGCACCGCCGACCTGTCCGAGCTGGACCGCTGGTTCGGCCCGCCGACAGCACGCGCCGGTACGGCGGGCGGGGCGGCGGTGGCCGGGACCGCGCCGGGCGCGGCCGCGTCCGCCGCCCCGGCGCCGGCCCGGACCGCGTCCGCCCCCGTCGGCATCGGCGTCCTCCACGGGCTGCCCGGTGTCGGCAAGACGGCGACCGCCTGGCACTGGGCCGCCACCGCCCGGGACCAGTACCCCGACGGGCAGCTGTACGTGGACTTCGCCGCCCTCCGCGGACAGACCGGCGGTGACGTCTCCGAGGCCGTCGCCATGTGCCTGCGCGGTCTCGGCGTGACCGACACCTACATGCCCGGCTCGCTCCAGGAACGCGCCGCGCTCTTCCGCTCCCGCACCGCCGACCGACGGCTCCTCGTCGTCCTCGACGACGTCGGCGAGCCCGCCCAGGTCCGCCCGCTCGTCCCCAAGGGCCCCGGCAGCGCCGTACTCGTCACCAGTCAGTCGCCGCTCGGCGAACTCGTCCTCGACGGGGCCCGGACCCTCGCCCTCCGCCCGCTGGACCGGGACGGCGCCCTGCGGCTGCTCGCCGAACGGTGCGGCGCGGACACCGTCGCCGCCGATCCGGCCGCCGCCGAACACCTCGTCGCGCTCTGCGGCGGTCTGCCCGTCGCCCTGCGGATCGCCGCCGCCCGCCTCCTCACCGACCCCTCGCTCACCACGGCCGCCCTGGCCGGGGAACTCGCGGACGAGAACCGCAGGCTCGACGCCCTGTCCCTGGGGCCGCTGGGAGGAGACCACTCGATGTCCGCCGTCCTCAACCCCACGTACCGCCTGCTGCCGACCGGAGCGGCCCGCCTCTACCGGTACCTCGGCTGGCACCCCTGCCGCACCCACGACGCCGACACCTCCGCCGCCGCGCTCGGCGCCACACCCGCCGAGACCGCCCCGCTGCTCGGCCGGCTCGCCGCCGACGGACTGCTCGAACGGACCACCGACGGCCGCTACCGCATGCACGACCTCGTCCGCCTGCACGCGCGCGCGTGCGCCGACGCGGAGGAGCCCGCCACAGGCGAGGCCGCGCTCGTCGACCGTGTCCTCACCCACTTCCTCGTCCTCACGGCGCTCGCCGACCGTGCCGTCCGCGCCGACCGGCTGCGCGTCGCCGACCTCGACGTACTCCTGGACGGGGTACGGGACCCCTTCGCGGCGCCCGGCGGACCCGCACCGCTCATCTGGCTGGAGAGCCGCAGCGCGGACCTCCTCGCCGTGCTGCGCGCCGGCGCCGCCACGGGCGGCCTCGACACCCCCGTATGGCAGCTGGCGGAGGCGTACAGCGTGCTCTTCCTCCACCAGCGGGCCCTGGGGCCCTGGCGGGAATCGCTCGAACTGGGAGCCGCCGCCGCCGCGTCGGCCGTGGCGCCGGCGGCCGAGGCCCGGCTGCGCAGCCTGCTCTCCAGGCCCCTGCTCGACCTGGGCGAGGACGACCGGGCGCGCGCCGCCCTCGACCGGGCCCTCGCCTGCGCCGAGGTCGCCGGGCACGCCGTGCTCAGCGCCTCCGTGCGCGAGTTCGACGGCCGGTACTGGGACCGGCACGATCCGGCTCGCGCCATCGCCGCCTACCGGGCGTCCCTGGAGCTCAACACCCGGGCCGGGGAGGCGCGCGGCGCGGCCATCGCCACCTACTTCCTCGGCTGCGCCCAGGACGCGGCGGGCGAGCCCGCGACCGCCCTGGAGACCCTGCGCACCGCCCACCGGTCGCTGACCGACTGCCGGGACCGGCGCATGGCGGCCCGCGCCACCGCGGCGCTCGGCATCGTCCACGACCACCTCGGCGACACCGACGCGGCGATGCGCGACCTGGAGGACGCCGCCACCACCCTCGGCGCGGAGCACGCCACGCACTACGAGGCCCAGGCACTCGTCGCCCTCGCGGACATCGCGGAGCGCACGGGCCTGCGTACGACGGAGGTCCCCGACTGGCTGACCAGGGCGGCGGACATCCACGAGGCCGGCGGCAGCCCCCTGGCCCCGATCATGCGGGAGCGTCTGAGGGCCCTCGGAGCGGAGTGAGGACGGGGAATCCACGTCCGGGAGGGTGGGCTCAGCGGCTGTGACCTCGGCTCAGCCGGTGGTCGGGCTCCGGCCCGGTGCGGTGACGGTGCGCAGGACCAGGATCAGGACCAGGCCCGCCGCGCCGGAGGCGTCGCCGTACGGCGACCCCTCACCGTGCGGAGCGCGCCCCCCGAGCGCGGGCACCCCACCGTCCGGAGAGCGCCGCTCGTGCACGGACGACAGCCCACCGTCCGGGGCGCGCCCCGCGCGCACGGACACCGGGCCGTCCAGGGGGAGTCCGGTGCGCAGGCACGCGTAGACCGCCGTCGCCGGAAGATGCGGGTCGGTGAAGGAGCCGCCCTGCGTCACCTCGACGCCCCGCCCGTCCCGCAGCCCCACCAGATGGCCGCCCGCGTCGAGCGAGGTCGCCGCCACGAGGCAGCCCGGCCGGGCCCCGAGCGTCTCGTCGATCCAGCCGAGCGCGGCCGTCGCGGTCGCGGCCGGCGCCGCGCTCAGGACGACCGACGCGCTCTCCACGATCCCCAGGTCCCGTTCCGCGTCCGTGCAGGTGAGAGGCGAGAACAGCTCGACGGCGGGGGATCCCGCATCCGGCACCCCGTCCGGGGACCCGTACGTCGCTCCGTCCGGCGACCCTTCCGGCGCTCCGTCCGCCACGGCGGACGGGAAGCGTTCCACCTCGACCACCACGGCCGAAGTCCCGGCGTCCCGGGTCACGCGCGCGCGTACCCGCCAGGACGTGACGGGCTCCGCCGGTACACGGACCGGAGCGAGGGCGCGCACCGGAGGCGGAGCGGACGACGGCTCCGGCAGGCGCAGGAGGTCGTACAGGACCGTGCGCAGCCTGCCGAGCGCCCGTCCCGGTTCGCTGAACGCCCGGTCCGCCACCTCCGCGTACCCCGCGCGCGCCGCCGGCTCGAACGCCGCCTCCACCTGTCCGCGCGCGTCCCGCCCCGGGTCGAGGCGCGGCGCGTGCCGGCCCAGTACCTCCGCCGCCGTACCGGGTACGGAGTCGCTCCCGAACGCCGAGAGCAGCACCGGCCGGCCGAGCGCCGCGCCGTACAGGGTCACCGAGCCGTGGTCCCCGACCACCAGGTCCGACGCGAGGAGCACGGAACGCCAGGCGTGCACCGGCGGGACCAGCAGCAGGCCCGCGTCCAGCGCGGCGGCGAGGTGGCGGCGGAGCTGCCAGGAGCCGTGCGCCGCCCACACGTTGGGGTGGACGACGGCCGCCACGCGGTAGTCGTCGTACGGGAGCGCGCCGAGCAGCCGCGCCGGAAGGCCGGGCCGCTCGCCGAGCAGCGAGGTCGGCCCCCACGTCGAACTGACCACCACGAGCCGCTGCCCGGCGCCGACGCCGAGCGCCGCGCGGTACGCGGACCGCAGCGGCGCGCTGGCCATCAGCTCGTCGAAGCACGGGTCGCCCACCAGGAGCGTGCGGCCGGCCGCCTCGGGGTGGGCGGAGAGCAGTTGTTCGCGCTGGTCCGGATGAGAGGTCGCCAGCCAGGCGCGGCCCGCCGCCAGGAGCGCGTCGGGCACGAGACCGGAGAGCCGGACCCGGTCGGCGCGCGAGTCCGGCACGTACTTCTGGAAGCCGATGCCGTGGGGGAGGACGAGGACGGGGTACGCGCCCTCGGGGACGTCGATGTTCTCGCTGGCGGTCAGGACGAGGTCCGGGGCGAGGTCACGGAGCTGCGTCCAGGGCATCACACGGCAGCCGGAGTCGTGCAGCAGGTCGAGGACGCCGTCGTTGAAGGCGGAGGTGGGGTCGTAAGCGAAGACGACGCTCACCCGGGTGTCGTCGCGCAGGACGGCGGGGAGGCACTCCAGGACCCGGGTGGTGGAGACGACGGTGCGCGCGGCGACGACGAGGGTCCGCTCAGCGGGGAAGGTCCGCCACCGCTCGGCGTCCGGCCCGACGGGAACGCGGAGGGGCCGATCAACGTGCATGGCCACCCCGCCAACGTACGCCCCGCTCACCCGTTACGCGGCTCGCGGCTCGCGGCTCGCGGCTCGCGGCTCGCGGCTCGCGGCTCGCGGCTCGCGGCCATCGTCCTGGTACCTCAATTTCTCGGGGAAGACAACGGTTCCGCGGCCCGGTCGCGGGCCGACCGTCACCCTATCCGTTCGCACCGTCCGGGCGTCCGGCAGGAACCTGTGAATTCAGAGAATTGCATCTTTATGCAAATAGGTGGGATCCTGGTCCGGCCAACCGATGACCGGGCCCTCCGTGCTTCCGCTGTGAGCCCGCACGAGAGGGACGACGACGTACATGACCATCGAATGGCGTTACACCGTCCAACAGGACCTGGGTGTGCTGTCCCTGGCCGGTTTCCTCGGCTCCGACGCCGTGGGGCGCTTCACCGGGGCCGTGGGGTGGGCGGTCGCGCGCGGCACCGGTCCGGTCGTCCTCGACCTGACCAGGCTGCGGGGCTGGTCCGTGGGCGGGCAACTCGCCGTCGCGGAGGCGGCCGTACGGCTCCGCGCCGCCGGCCGGGTCCTCGAACTGGCCGCGATCCCGGCCGACGGCTCCCTCGTGCCGGCCGGTGACGGCCCCGCCGTCCAGGTCCACCGCGACCTGGCCGCCGCACTCGCCGCCCATCGCGGCGCGGGCGCGGAGCAGCGGGAGTGGCGCAGCGATGCGTGGCCGAGCGCCTGAACGGCCCGAAGTTCCCGTCCGGTACGCCCCCGGCCACCGTTCGCGCGAGGATGGGGGCATGGTGCAGAGTGCTGGATCGACGCGACGCGCGGGGTGGATACGATGAGCGCGCCGCTCTACCAACTGAAGGCGGAGTTCTTCAAGACGCTGGGGCATCCGGTGCGCATCCGTGTCCTGGAGCTGTTGAGCGAGCGTGAGCACGGCGTCGCCGAGATGCTGCGCGACACCGGGGTCGAACCGGCCTACCTGTCCCAGCAGTTGGCCGTTCTGCGGCGGGCGAACCTGGTCGCTGCCCGTCGTGAGGGAACGGCCGTGTACTACGTCCTGACGACTCCTCAGGTCGCGGAGCTGCTGCGGACCGCCCGCACGATCCTCTCGGGCGTCCTGGCGGGCCAGGCCGAACTGCTGGCCGACCTCCGGGCCGCACCGCCGGCGCGTAGGGCCCGGGATGCGGCCCGCGTGGCCCCGGACGGGCATCGCCCGGTCCCGGATGCGCCCCGGGTGGCGCGCGAGGCGGCCCCCGAGGGCGAGCGGGCCGTGCTGCCCTGACCCCTCCGGGCTGTCCTCACCTGAGGGCCCTGCGGGCCGGTCGCTCACCCCGAGGTTCCACCGGTCCCGCGGCCGTCCGCCCCTCCTCCCGCCTCTGCCCTGCCTCACCCCTCCGCCTTCTCCGGCTGGATGCCCGCGAGCAGGTTGAAGGCTCCCGTCAGGAGGTTCAGGGTGACCACGCCGACCACCTCCGCGACCACCCGGTCGCTCCAGCCGTGGGCCCGTACCTCCGCCACGTCCTCGTCGCCCAGCGAGCCCGGCTCGGCGAGGACGCGGAGCGCGAGGCCGATCAGCGCGGCCTCGCGGGGGTCGGTCGACGTGCCCTGGCGGGCCAGCTCGATGTCCGTCTCGGTCAGCCCCGCCGCCCGGCCGGCGGCACGGTGCGCCTCGCGGCAGGTGCCGCAGCCGATCCACTCCTGGACGGCGAGCGACAGCTTCTCGCTCAGGGCGCGCGGGATCTTCACCCGCTTCATGGCCCGGGACAGGTTCAGATAGCCGTCGAGCAGCGCGGGCGAGTGCGCCATCGTCGACACCATCTCCCCGACCGAGCCGTGTCGTTCGACGATGTCGGCCAGCAGCTCGCCGGCCCGGCCCGGCGCCTGGTCGGGGGTGAGTGCGGTCAGTCTTCTCGTGGACATGAAGCCTCCTCCGGGGTGCCCTCTGCATACCCTTGGGGGGTATGACGAACGAGAGCCGGGAGAGGTTCCCGGGGAAGATCACCCGGCCGGAGGGCGGCGGCCCGGCGACCGCTTCGGACCGGGCCCCGCGACCGCCCCGGACCGGGGCCCCTCCTCCGCTCCCCCCGGCCTCCCGCTCACCGGCCCGCCCCGCGCACTGCCTTCGGTGATCTCGACCCGGAAACCGAGCCGCTCCAGTTCGTACGCGGCGACCAGCCCGGCCATCCCCGCGCCCACCACGGTGACCGTGCGGTCGGCGCGGGTGCGTCGCTGGGCGCGGATGGCGACGGGGCTGGACGCCGCCGATGGTCCGAGTGACGCAGGTGCTCTGCGTGGCGGCGATGCTCTGTGTGCGGTGGTGCTCTGCATGCCGGTCCGACTCCCGATCGGTTCAGTGCGCACGGCGAGGGCGGAACTGCGGCGACCCGCCGACGGCACCGGGGCCGTCGGCGGCGAACGCCGTGAGGTAGTCGCGGAGCAGGTCGGTACGGGCGAGCGGGGCGACCAGACCCACATAGCCGTCGGGTCGCACCAGTCGGAGGTCGTCGGGATGGCCGAGAGGGCCGGAGCCCGGCTCGTCCCAGGGCGTGACCGGCAGGATCCTGACCGGCACCGGGAGGACGGCGCAGGCCTCCCGCAGGGCGTGCAGCACCTCCACGCGGGCGCGTGAGGCGTCCAGGAGCAGGGTCCAGTACTCGTATCCGAGCAGGGTGTGCAGCCGGGCGGGTTCCGGACTCGGCCGGTCCGAGAGCCGGGTGGTGACCGTGACGTCCGGCATGCGGTCGCCCGCGCGGGGGCCCGAGCGGTGCAGGCGGCCGGCGCGGTGCCAGGACAGGGCGCTGTCCCTTTGGCTGCGCCCCAGGTCGCTCAGGCGCAGGTCCAGCCGCTGCTGGAAGCCGCGCCGGGCGAGGGCGACGGGCACGGTGGCGGTGAACGCCCGGTAGCCCCACGGTGGCAGCGGCAGCTCCATGAAGTTGAACCGCATCTCGCGGATGTACCGCACGGCGAGCAGCCGCTGTTCGTCGCTGTACGTGTCGAGCAGCTCCTCGCCCGCGTGCCCGTGGTGTACGGCGGCCAGCTTCCAGGCGAGGTTGTGGGCGCCGAGGATGCCCACGTTCATGCCGTGGCCGCCGACGGGCGCCCAGGCGTGGGCCGCGTCCCCGGCGAGCAGCCCGCGCCCGCAGCGGAGCCGGGCGGCGACCCGGTCGCTGAACCGGGCCCGGTTCAGCCAGGGCGTCCCGGCGGGCCCGAGCCGCAGCCCCGGCATCCGGGCGGTGTCCGCGACCAGATCCCGGAGTTCGTCGAAGGCGGGGGCGGCGGTCAGCGTGGGATCGGGGTCGTCGCGGAAGCAGGAGAAGCGGTAGCCCCCGCCGGGCAGCGGGAACACGAGCAGCGAGCGGCGCGGGGCGAGGAATATGTGGCCCCGGCCGGGTTCCTCGCCCAGCGGCCAGGTGGGGCGGGCGTTGCCCTGGACGACCTGGAGTCCGGTGCGGCGGCGGCCCTCGAAGGGGATGCCGAGCCGGTCCCTGACCACGCTCGCGGTGCCCTCGCAGCCGACGATCCACGGGGCGGCGGCGGACTCCACCGTGCCGTCGTCGTGCCGCAGCGTGAACTCCGCCCGGTCGTTGTGGACCTTGACGTCCGTCAGCTCGGTGTTCCACTCGACACCGGTGCCGAGCCGCGCCAGCTCCGTGCAGAGGAGCCGCTCGATGTCGTGCTGCTCGATGCTGAGCGGGCGGGCGTACGCCGACCGGGCCCAGCCGGTGGTGAGTTCGCCGAGGACACGGTCCCGGGCGTGGATCGTCACCACGTCCAGCTCCACCCCGTTGCGCCGGAGCGTCTCACCGACCCCGAGGGCGTCGAACGCTTCTCCGGCCCGCGCCCAGAGCACCAGGGCGCGGGCCTCGCGCTTGGTCGCGGGCGCCTTGTCGACGATCCGGACGCGCAGTCCGAGCAGACGCAGCCCGATCGCCAGGGTGAGCCCGACGGGACCGGCGCCGACCACGCAGACGTCCACGTCGCCGGCGCTGGTGCCGGCACCCGTGGCCGAACCGGCACCCGAACTCGAACCCGTGCCCCGGCCCGTACTGCCGGGCTCGTCCTCGCCCGTGTCCCTGTCAGTCCCCACCGGGGTCACCCGCCTTCCGCTGTCCGCCGCTGAGCCGAACCGCTCGGCGCGCCCGGTCTTCAGACTGCGGGCGGACGATCATCTTCAACAGGGCGTGCGGTGGGGCGCGGGAATCACGATGACCTGGGGTGATAACTACCTGTGCATCAGATGTCACGTTTGAGTGACGGTGGATGGATCCGGCCGCCCACGGCTCTTGCCGAGGGGCGGCCCTGACGGGGGTGAAGGACGTCTCGCCGTCGCGGCGCGTACGAACGGCAAGGTCGTCGCATCCGGTCGGCATGGGCGTGTCGCCGCCTGGGACCAGCGGAAACAGGGATCGGCGTGGTGTACGCGCCCAGGCGCGACCGGCAACCCACCGGGAGTGCCGGACTGGCCGAATCGTCACCCTCGGAGGCGGCACCAGCCCTCGGAATCGACCTGCTGGGCGGCGACTGGACGGGCCCGGAGCCCGTCCTCGTCGCGTACGTCCCCCGGGGTGTGGCCAGTTGTCGACAGGGCGGCCGCCTCCGCGCCCGCCCGGAAGGAGCGCCCGCCGGTGGCGGCCCCGACCGCGCGGGCCCCTCACCCGACGGCGCGGGCCCCTCACCCGACGGTGCGGGCCCCTCACCCGACCGTGCGGGCCGCGCACTCCAGGAGGGTCGGGATCGCCGCCGCCAGGGCGTCCGTCCCGTGCGCGTACGGCAGCCGGAGCCTGTCCCGGAAGCCGTCCACCGGCGAGAAGGCCGAGCCCGGCACCACCGACACGCCGTGCCGCCGCGCCAGCTGGGCGAGGGCCTCCGTGTCGGAGCCGGGGACCCGCACCCACAGTGCGGGACCGCCCGCAGGCCGGGTCCACTCCCAGTGCGGCGCCGTCGCGCGCAGCAGCGCCTCCGCCGCGTCCCGCTGCCCCCGCAGTTCCGCCCGGCGACGCGCGCGTGCCTCCGGAAGGCGGTCGAGCAGACGCACGGCGACGAGCTGGTCCACGACCGAACACGACAGGTCCACCGAGGTCTTGATCTTCGCCAGCCGGGACACCACCTGGGGCGAGGACCGGACCCAGCCCACCCGCAGACCGCCCCAGAAGAGCTTCGACAGCGTGCCGACGGTCACCGTCGACCCCATCGGAAGCTCCGCCACGAGCGGCACGGGAGCCGCGTCGTCCCGGGGCGACGTTCGCGGGCCGCCACCGTTCCGGCCGTGCCCGCCGTCTCTCTCGTTCCTCTCGTCTCCCTCATCTCCCAGGGCGAGTTCGGCGCAGGCCGTGTCCTCGACCGTGAACAGCTCCAGGTCCGTCAGGACCCGCTGCCACTCCCTGCGCGCCGCGCCGTCCAGGCTGCGCCCCGTCGGGTTGTGCACCGTCGGCTGGAGGTAGACGAGCCGGGGCCGGCCGTGGGCGCACAGCCGGCGCAGCGCCGCCGGGTCGGCCCCGTTCGCACCCCCGCCGGGACCGTCCCCGCCCACCGGGACGAGTCGGGCGCCACGCGCGCGCAGCGCCTCCAGGGCGCCCCGGTAGGTGGGGTTCTCCACGACCACCGTGTCGCCCGGCTCGACCAGCGCCTGCGCCACCAGCCACACGGCCTGCTGCGAACCCGAGGTCACCAGGATCTGCCCCGCCTCCGTCGGCACCCCCGCCGCCCGGTAGTACGCGGCGATGCCCTCCCGCAGGGCCGGGATGCCGTACGGGTGGTAGCCGTCGTTCCCGAGCAGCGCGCCCAGGTCGCCGCCGCTCAGGGCGTCCACCGCCTCGCCCACCGCGCCGAGACCCGGCAGCGCGCCGCTCGACAGGTCGGCGGTGCCGGCGGTCCGCGAGCGGGCGTCGAAGCTCACGAGCCGCCCCTCGGTCACGTACCCGTCGAGTGCCCCCGACCCCCGCAGCCGGGAGCCGCTGCCCCGCACGCTCTCCAGCCAGCCCTCGCTCTCCAGGAGCCCGTAGGCGGCCGTGACGGTGGACCGGCTCACCCCCAGCACCAGGGCCAGTTCGCGTTGTGAGGGCAGGATGCTGCCGCCCGCCACGTCGCCCCGCTCGGCCAGCTCGCGCAGGGCGTCCGCGAGCCGCCGTGGCAGCGGACCGGGCCCCTCCGACGACCAGCCGGTGAGCAGTCGGGACAAACGGGTCGAAGCAATCCTGGCCATGGCACCCATACTGCGCCACGACGCAGGCCAATCCGGCCCGACTGGTCGTTGTCGCCGCAGGTCACACGACGGAGGATCGACGACGGCGGGACCGGGTCACGGGCCCGGGCGGGACCGGAGAAAGGTGAGGGCATGGCGACCGTCGTGCTGGTCGGCACACTGGACACCAAGGGCGAGGAGTACGCCTGGCTGCGCGAGCGGCTCAGGGAGTACGGCAGCGACGTCCTCCTCGTCGACACCGGGATCATGCCGCCACCCGCCCACGCGCCGGTGGCGGACGTCTCCGCCGATGTCGTCGCGCGGGCCGGGGGCCACGACCTCGCCACGCTGCGGGCCGCCGGGGACCGCGGTGCGGCCGTCGCCGCGATGGCCCAGGGCCTCAGTCGGGTCGTCGTCGACCTCTACCGCAAGGGGCGGCTCCACGCCGTGCTCGCCGCCGCGGGCAGCGGCGGCTCGGCCATCGCCGCGCAGGCCATGCGGGCCCTGCCCATCGGCGTACCGAAGGTGCTCGTCAGCACCATGGCCGGGGGCGACGTCTCCCCGTACGTCGACAGCAGCGACCTCACCCTGATGTACAGCGTCGTCGACATCTCCGGCCTCAACTCCGTCTCCTGCCAGGTCCTCGGCAACGCCGCCGCCGCTGCCGCCGGCATGGCCCGCCGCTACGAGCGCAACCACGACGAGCCCGCGGGCCGGGGGAGGCCGGTCGTCGCGGCCACCATGTTCGGCGTGACGACCCCTGCCGTCGACGTGGCCCGTGCCCGGCTCGCCGAACTCGGCTACGAGGTCCTCGTCTTCCACGCCACCGGCGCGGGCGGCCGGGCCGTCGAGAAGCTCGCGAGGGACGGCATGCTCGACGGCGTTCTCGACCTCACCACCACCGAACTCGCGGACGAACTCGTCGGCGGCGTCCTCAGCGCGGGCCCGTCCCGGCTCACCGCGGCGGGCGCGGTCGGCATCCCGCAGGTCGTCGCCCCCGGCGCCCTCGACATGGTCAACTTCGGACCGGCCGCGACCGTGCCCGAGCGGTTCGCCGGGCGACAGCTGCTCGTCCACAACGCGACCGTGACCCTGATGCGCACCACCGTCGAGGAGATGGCCGAACTCGGCACCTCCATGGGCCGCAAGCTCCGCGACGCACGAGGTCCGTCCGAGGTCTTCTGGCCCCTGCGCGGCATCTCGGCCGTGGACGTGACCGACGGGCCGTTCGCGGACCCGGAGGCGGACCGGGCCGGCCTGGACGCCCTGCGCGCCGCGGTGCGGGGCGGCGAGGTCCGCGTCCACGAACTCGACGCCCACGTCAACGACCCCTCGTTCGCGGTCGCCATGGCCGACCGACTCCACCGGCTGATCACCGAGCACGCGCGCGTGGCTGCCCACTGACCGGGGCGGGGAACCCCGTAACGGCCCCCGAAGAACCCGAAAGACCCCGAAGAACCCCGAACAGTCCCGAAGAACCCCCGCCCCCCCCGCAGACCACCGAGGAGTGATCACCGTGACCACCATCAGCCGTCAGGACGTACTCGACCGGCTGCGCGCCCAGGTCGCCGCCGGCCGTCCGATCGTCGGCGCCGGGGCCGGCACCGGCCTCTCCGCCAAGTGCGCCGAGGACGGCGGCGTCGACCTGCTGATCATCTACAACTCGGGCCGCTACCGGATGGCCGGGCGCGGCTCGCTCGCGGGACTCCTGCCGTACGGGGACGCCAACGCGATCGTCAAGGACATGGCCCGCGAAGTGCTGCCCGTGGTCCGCGACACGCCCGTCCTCGCGGGCGTCTGCGGCACCGACCCCTTCCGCCGCATGGACCTCTTCCTCGACGAGCTCAAGGCCATGGGCTTCGCGGGCGTCCAGAACTTCCCCACGGTCGGCCTCTACGACGGCACCTTCCGCGTCAACCTGGAGGAGACCGGCATGGGGTACGGCCTGGAGGTCGACATGGTCCGCGCCGCCCGCGCGCGCGACCTGCTCACCGCCCCGTACGTCTTCGACCCGGAGCAGGCGGCCGACATGGCGCGCGCGGGAGCCGACGTGCTCGTGCCGCACGTCGGCCTCACCACCAAGGGAGCCATCGGCGCCGGGACGGCCCTGACCCTCGACGCCGCCGCCGCGTCCGTCCAGGAGATGCACGACGCCGCCAAGCGCGTGAACCCCGACATCCTGGTGCTCTGCCACGGCGGGCCGATCGCGGAGCCAGAGGACGCGCGGTACGTCCTGGAGCACACCACCGGGGTCGTCGGCTTCTTCGGCGCCTCCTCCATCGAGCGCCTGCCCACGGAACGGGCCATCACGGAGCAGACCCGCGCGTTCAAGGCGCTGACCACCGGCTGACCCCGTCCGGCCGGCTCCGGTCGACGACCGCCGGACGGTCAGTCCTTGCGGGGGTGGCTCTCCGTCACCCGGCCCTTCGCGTCGGCTTTCAGATAGACGGAGCCGTACGCGTCGGACAGGTACACGGTGATCCCCGCCTCGTTCCCGGCCAGCGTCGAGGCCGGGACGACGACGACGTACCGACTGGTCGGCTTGTCGACACCCAGCTCCTTGTCGGCGCGCTGGAGCAGCGTCGGCAGGGCGTCCCAGTTGAACGCGTCGAGGTCGGCGGGGACCGTGCCGGGGAAGGACGTACCCGATCCCTGACGGACCGCCACGTCCTCGCCCCGGTAGATGTAGCGGTCGTAGCGCTTCGTGCTGCCCTTGACCAGGGACTCGGCGACCGCGTACTCCGGGTACACGACGAAGGCGGTGGCCTTCGTCCCGCCCGAGGCCGCCTTGACGGCGGTGATGGCGGCGCGGACGCCGGCGGGCGTCAGCAGGTTGCGCGGGACGGGATCGGCCTCCGTCGTGCGCGTGGGCTTCGGCGTCGTCCGGGGACGCTGGGCGACCGGGCCCTGCTGCGAGGGCGGAGCGCTGCTCGCCCCGCTGCCCGGGTCGGCCGGCTGCCAGTCCCAGGTCATGGCGGCGACGGGAATGCCGACGGCGAGCACCACCACGGCGGCCGACCCCAGGAACCGGCGGGCGAACCCCCGCCGCCGGCCGTCGGCCCCACGGGCCGGGGAGACGGAGGGAGCCGAGGGGACGGTCACCGCACGGGGGTCGGCCGGGGCCGGAACCGGTGCGGGGGTTGAGGCCAGTGCGGATGCAGGAGTCTCCACAGGCGCAAGAGACTCCGAAGGCGCAGGAGTCTCCGGAGGCGCAGGAGATTCCGGAGGCGCCGGAGACGGAGAAGGTGCGGGAGTCTCCGAAGGCGCAGGAGATTCCGGAGGCGCTGGAGACGGAGAAGGTGCGGGAGCCTCCGGAGGCGCCGGAGACGGGGATGGCGCGGGAGTCTCCGGAGGCCCAGGAGTCCGAGAGGGCGCGGCGGCCGGAGGCGGCGTCAGCCGGAACGAGGTGGCTTCGCTCCCGGGCTCCTCCTCCTCTTCCTCCTCCGCCTCCTTCTCATGGCCGTCCGCTTCCCGAGCCCCGGCCTCCCCGCTCCCCGTCGCCATCTCGCCCAGCACCCGTTCGAGTTCCTCCGCGTCCGGACGGGCCGCCGGGTCCCGTACCAGGAGGCGCGTCAGTACGTCGGTCAGCGCACCGGCCCGCATCGGCGGCGGTACGTCGTCCGAGAGGACGGCCGCGAGCGTCGCGAGGGTGTTCTCCCGGCGCAGCGGGTGGTGGCCCTCGACCGCCACGTACAGGAGCATGCCGAGCGACCACAGGTCGCCCGCCGGGCCGCTGGCCGCCCCGCCGCGGATGCGTTCGGGTGCCATGTAGTCCGGCGAGCCGATGATCGAGCCCGAGGCCGTCAGGACGGTGGACTCGCGGATCGCCGCGATGCCGAAGTCGGTGAGCACCGGCCGCCCGTCGGGGCGCAGCAGTACGTTGGCGGGCTTCACGTCGCGGTGCTCGATGTCCCGCGCGTGGGCGGCCCGCAGGGCGGCGAGCAGCCCCCGGCCGATGGCGACGGCCTCGGCGGGCGTCATCGGGCCCCGGTCGAGCCGGTCCTGCAGTGAGCCTCCGGTGACCAGCTCCATCACGAGCCAGGGGTAGGTCCCCTCGCCCGCGTCCACGATGTGGTGGATGGTCACCACGTTGGGGTGGTCGATCCGGGCCAGGGCGCGGGCCTCGCGCAGGACACGCGCGCGCAGCGTGCGGGCGCCCTCCACGTCGTGCTCGGCCATGGCGGGATCCGGCGGGCGTACCTCCTTCAGCGCCACGTCACGGTGGAGGGCCAGGTCGCGGGCGCGCCAGACCGTTCCCATGCCGCCGCCGCCCAGCCGTTCCACCAGCTCGAAACGGCCGTCGATCACTCTGCTCACGCGCACACCCCTGTACTCCGATCCCCGGAGCGGCGGCCCACGGCCCGGCCCCGCCCACTTCGCCGTACACGTCCGTCCGACAGCGCCCCGCCGAGCTCGCGGACCTGCCCCCCCCGGGGCGTCGCGAGCGGCGTCGGCGGCTGTGACGGGCTCGACCGTACCGTGTGGGGCCGACACCTCCGCCGCCAGCCGATCGGCCGCACTGCGCAGCGCCCCCGGCCAGGTCCTCGGATAGGGTGATTCGGTAGGGATTGCGCCCCCTGGGGCAGGCCGAGGCGTAGGGCGATGCGTTGGAGACTGACCAGTCGTCGAGCAGGGTTCCGCAGCCGCCCCGGGCGGCCGTCGGTGACGCGGGTGTGCTCCGCGAGCTGCTGCCGATCGCCCTCTGGCGGGAGGACGCGGACGGCCGCATCGTCGAGTGGTCGCTCGCCGCGCAGGACCTCCTCGGTCACCGGCCCGAGCATGTGCTCGGGCGGCTCGCCACCCCGCTGCTCGTACCCGACGCCAACCGCGAGCTCGCGGACAAGCTCACCGACCGCGTCCAGGCGGGCGAGACCATGGTCGGCACCCTCCCCGTCCGGCACCGCGACGGGCACACGGTCGCCATGGAGATGTGGATCGTGCCCGCCGCCGACCCGCAGGGGCGGCCGGGGGCGATGCTCATCGCGGTCGAGACCTCCGAGGTCCTGCGGATGCGGGAGAACCTGGCGGCGATGGAGAGCCTCTTCACCCAGTCGCCGATCGGCCTCGCCCTCCTCGGCCCCGACCTGCGGTTCCTGCGGGTCAACGACGCCCTGGCCCGGATGAACGGGGTGACGGCGGCCGAGCACGTGGGCCACCGCCTCACCGAGGTCGTCCCCGGCGTCAACGCCGTCTCCCTCGAATCCCTGATGCGCCAGGTCCTCGAAAGCGGGCACGCCGTCGTCGACGCCCGCCGGGTCGGCCGCACCCCCGCCGACCCCGACCGCGACCACATCTGGTCCTGCTCCTACGCACCGCTCGTCGACCGCGCGGAGCCGCGGTCCCTGGGGATCATCGCCTCCCTCGTCGACATCACCGAGAGCCAGGAGGCGCACAGCGAGGTCGAGCGCGCCCGCCACCGCTTCGCGCTGCTCGCCGAGGCCGGGGCCAGGATCGGTACGACCCTGGACCTGCGGCAGACGGCCGAGGAGGCCGTCCGCTTCCTCGTACCGCAGCTGGCCGACTCCGCCGACGTACAGATGCTGGAGTCCGTCCTCGCACCGGACGACCCGGTCGCCTCCACGCGCGGGGTGCTGCGCCGGCTCGCGGCCCGCTTCCCCGACCCGACCGCCCCCACCTCGCTGCTCGCCACCGGGCAGACCTTCCAGATCCCGCTGGACTCCGTGTACGAGCAGGTCGTCGCGCGCGGACGCCCCATGAACCTCTACACCTCCGACCTCCCGGCGCTCTTCACCGACCCGAGCACGGAGGCGCTCCGCGCCTACTTCGCGACCCGCATCGGTTCGACGCGGCTGGTTCCCATGGTGGCCAGGGGAAAGGTGCTCGGTGCGGTGACGGTGACCCGGCTGCGGACCCGCGAGCCCTTCGACGCCGAGGACTGCGTCCTCATCGACGAGGTCGTCGCCCGCGCCGCCCTCAACATCGACAACGCCCGCCTCTACACCACTCAGCGCGAGGCCGCGCTGACCCTCCAGCGCAGCCTCACCAACAGCGCGCTGCCCGCCGTCACCGGGCTCGAACTGACCGGCCGCTATCTGCCGGCGAGCGCCCATGACGTCGGCGGCGACTGGTTCGACGCCATCGCGCTCCCCGGCGGACGGACCGGTCTCGTCATCGGCGACGTCATGGGACACGGTATCCACGCGGCGGCCGTCATGGGCCAACTGCGCACGGCGGTACGGACCCTGGCCCGGCACGACATCCCGCCGGCGCGGATGCTCAGCTCGCTCGACGCCGTCGTGGCCGACCTCGGTGAGGACACGATGGCGACCTGCGTGTACGCGGTCCACGACCCGGCCACCAAAGGCTGGGTCATCGCCCGCGCCGGCCATCCGCCGCCCGCCGTGGCCACCCCGGACGGGTCTGTCACCTTCCTCGACGGACCGCCGGGAACCCCGCTGGGCACCGGCGCCCACGACTTCGGTACGCAGGAGGTGGCCCTGCCCTCCGGCGGGCTGCTCGTCCTCTACACGGACGGTCTCATCGAGGCCCGCGACCGGGACCTCGACGAGGGGATGCGGCAGCTCGGCCGGGCGCTGCGGCATCTCGACCGCCCCTTGGACGCGCTGTGCGACGAGATCCTCGGGCAGCTGCTCGCGGCGCCCGCGCAGGACGACGTGGCGATGCTGCTGGCCCGTACGACTCGCTGAACTCCCTTACGGGGAAAGGGAACCGCTCCCCGGGTCAGGCGCCCGGGTGCTGGACGCGGAACAGGTCACGGAGCAGCGCGATCTCCGCCCCGTGGTGCAGCAGCTCCTGGTTCATCCACCACACGATCTCCAGGAACGGGTTCTCGGCATCGCTGCCGTGGGGGTACGTGCTGTGCCCGATGGTGTCGAGCGCGGTGTCGTCCGCGGACACCAGCGCCGCCCGCCAGGCGTCGGCCGCCGTGTCGAAGGCGGCGACGGCGGTCGCGGCGTCGCCGCTGATCTCGTAGTCGTCGCGGGTCAGGCTGTGGGTGCCGGTCGTGTGGTCGGCGCGCAGCGCGAGCATCTCGCTGAGGTGGCTCAGCCGCCAGGCGATCGTCGTGAACGGAGGCGGGACGGGGTGCGGCGGGGGCGCGGTCTCCCGGCCCCAGGCACCGACGCCGGTCAGGAGGGCGGCGGCGGGTCCCGGGCCCTCGCTGTGGAGGCGGACGGACCAGCAGCCCGGACCCGGCTCCCAGAAGTACTCCGCGTCGGTCATCGGACCGACCGCGACGTCCGTGCCGTTCCCGCTGTCCACCACCGGGCCCGTCATACGGTCGGTCAATCGCTGCCGGGCGAAGTCGAACTGCTCCAGGAGGGGCAGGAGTCGGGCAGGCGGGGCCATCGAACGCTCCGGGGCAGGGGGACAGGGCGGTCGTACTGTGCCACAGGCCGTTCGCGCCCGCCTTCGGATTTCGGCCGGGTGTTCACGGCCGAGCGTCCGGAGCGGACGGTGCGGAGGCGGGTGCCCGGAGGGGACGGTGCGCCGCCGAGCGCCCGCGGCGGACCGATCGGCGCCGAGCGCTCAGGGCCGGTCGATGTGCACGCTGGTCGACTTCACGCGGGCGGTGGCCTCGACGCCGACCTCGAGCCCCAGTTCCTCGACCGCCTCACGGGTGAGCAGTGACACGAGCCGGTGCGGCCCCGCCTGGATCTCGACCTGCGCGGCGACGTCGCCCAGCTTGACCGCCGTCACGATCCCGGGGAACGCGTTGCGCGCCGAGGTGTACGTCAGGCCCTCGTCGCCCTGGCCGCTCGGCCCGCCCTGGCCGACCTCGACCGCGAAGGCGGCCAGATCGCGTCCCTCGATGAGACGCCGGCCGTTCTCGTCGCGCCGGGTCGTGACCCGGCCGGCGTCGGCCCACCGGCGTACGGTGTCGGGACTCACGCCCAGCAGACGTGACGCCTGCCCGATGGTGTAGGACTGCATGGGCGCCACACTAAGCGGTGCGAGATCGCCCGACCGCCTCGACCAGCGGCAGCAGCCGATGGGCCACCCGCTCCCGCAGCGCGATCTCGGTGCGCGTGCGGACCACGCCCGGCAGCTGGATGAGCCGCTGGATCACGTCCTCCAGATGCCCCGCGTCCCGTGCCACCACCCGGGTCAGCAGGTCGCCGCCGCCGGTGATGGAGAAGGCCTCGACGATCTCCGGCACCCCGGCGAGCGCGTCGCCGACCTCGTCCAGATGCCCCTGCGTCACCTCGACGTGCACGAACGCGAGGACCGGGTGCCCCAGCGCGGCGGGGGAGAGGACCGGACCGGTCGCCGTGATCACCCCGTCCCGCTCCAGACGGTCGATCCTCGCCTGCACGGTGCCCCGCGCCACGCCCAGCACGCGCGCGTACTCCCGCACACTGGTCCGGGGCTGCTCGATGAGCAGCCGCAGGATCCGGGTGTCGAGCTCGTCGACCGCCATGCTCCGTCGTCCTCCTCCGGTACGGAAACACCCCATTCTGGTACGGATTCCACCGCGCGCGGAATTCGGGTGAGAAATTCCGTCCGGGGATGTCGAGAACCCGCGCCGTGCTCCGTCCCCGAGGTGAACGCGCCCACAATGGGCCGTACCGGCACCGAGGAGAACCGTCATGGCCAAGTACCTGCTCCTGAAGCACTACCGCGGCGCTCCGGCCGCCGTGAACGACATCCCCATGGACCGCTGGACGCCGGAGGAGATCTCCGCCCACATCGCGTACATGAACGACTTCGCGGCCCGTCTGGAGAAGACCGGAGAGTTCGTCGACGGCCAGGCGCTCGCCCCCGAGGGAACCTTCGTGCGGTACGACGGAGAGGGCCGCCCGCCGGTCACCGACGGTCCCTTCGCGGAGACCAAGGACCTCATCGCCGGCTGGATGGTGATCGACGTCGACAGCTACGAGCGCGCCGTCGAGCTGGCAGGGGAGCTGTCGGCCGCCCCCGGGGCGGGCGGAGAGCCGATCCACGAGTGGCTCGAACTGCGCCCCTTCCTCTCCGCGCACCCCACCGTCACGGAGTGACCCCACGAAGGAGCGGAGCGCCGCTGTGACCTGCCCGACGACCGAGGCCCCGCTGTGAACGCTCCGCTGGACGAGGCCCTGCTCCGGAGCCTCACACCGAGCGTGATCGGGGTCCTCGTCCGCCGCGGAGCCGACTTCGCGGCGGCCGAGGACGCCGTGCAGGACGCGCTGGTGGAGGCCGTCCGCGTCTGGCCGGCCGACCCGCCCAGGGACCCGAAGGGCTGGCTGGTGACGGTGGCCTGGCGCCGCTTCCTCGACGCGACCCGGGCGGACACCGCCCGGCGTCGCCGGGAGGACCTCGTCGACGAGGAACCGGCGCCCGGTCCCGCGACCGGGACCGACGACACGCTCCAGCTCTACTTCCTGTGCGCCCATCCCTCCCTGACGCCGTCGTCCGCGGTCGCGCTCACGCTGCGCGCCGTGGGCGGGCTCACCACCCGCCAGATCGCGCGGGCCTACCTCGTCCCCGAGGCGACCATGGCGCAGCGCGTCAGCCGCGCCAAGCGCACCGTCTCCGGGGTGCGCTTCGACCGGCCCGGCGACGTCGGCACCGTGCTGCGCGTCCTCTACCTGGTGTTCAACGAGGGCTACTCCGGCGACGTCGACCTCGCCGCCGAGGCCATCCGGCTCACCCGGCGGCTCGCCGCCGGGGTCGACCACCCAGAGGTGTCGGGGCTCCTCGCCCTCATGCTGCTCCACCACGCCCGGCGAGCCGGGCGGACCGCGCCCGACGGCAGTCTGGTGCCGCTTGCCGAGCAGGACCGCGGTCTGTGGGACACGGAGGTCATCGCCGAGGGCGTCGAGATCCTCCAGGCGGCCCTTGCCCGCGACCGGCTGGGTGAGTTCCAGGCGCAGGCGGCGATCGCCGCGCTGCACGCCGACGCGCCCGTCGCCGAGGAGACCGACTGGGTGCAGATCGTCGAGTGGTACGACGAACTCGCGGGGCTGACCGACAGCCCGGTCGTCCGGCTCAACCGGGCGGTGGCCGTGGGGGAGGCCGACGGACCGCACGCGGGTCTCGCGGCGCTCGCGGAACTGAGCGACGCGCTGCCCCGGCACACCGCGGCGGCGGCGTACCTCCACGAGCGCGCGGGGGACCTGGCGACGGCGGCGCGACTGTACGCCGAGGCCGCCCACAAGGCGCCCAACCTGGCCGAACGCGACCATCTGACCCGCCAGGCCGCCCGTCTCAACGCCCACCGGCCCCGCTGACGACAGCCGGGGGCCCGGGCCCCCGGCCGACCTGGTGGTCCGTTGGCCCTCCGTCGGACAGGCCGGACGCCCGCACGCTGGGCCAATGGCCCAGCAACCCTCCGTTGAGTTGAGCCAGAGGCCACCCGAATGCTTTCCTTGTCCTATCCAGGTACTTTCGGCGCCGCGCAGCGCCGGGTCGGCGACGAGGCCGGTCCGGACCGCGGCGCCTTCGTCGTGTCCGCGCGCTCCCACCACCCCGGGAAGCCGCCGACGGGGCGGAAGGCAAGACAAGGGGGCGGTTCACCACCGTGCAGAGGATTTTCGTGGCGCCGGATCCGGGGCTCGTCAGGTTCAAGAACGCGTTCCGCGCCGTCGTCGGCATCGCTCTCGCCGTCGCCCTGGCGGAACTCGCCGGACTGTCGCTGACCGCGTCGATCACGGGCGGCCTGGCCGCGCTGCTCGCGCTGTTCACCGTGACGGACGCGACCGTGCGCGCGCAGCGCGTGACCACCCTGCTCCTTCCGCTGGCCGGCTTCCCCGTCCTCGCCGTCGCGACCGCGCTGCACGACCTCACGCCGCTGCGGGACATCGCCTTCCTCGTGGTGGTCTTCTGCGGCGTGTACGCCCGGCGCTGGGGCCCGCGCGGCCACGCGCTCGGGGTCTTCGCCTTCATGAACTTCTTCACGACCCAGTTCCTGCACGCCGTGCCCTCGCAGCTCCCCGAGCTCTTCGCGGCCGTGGGCATCGCCCTGGCCGCAGCGGGCGCGGTGCGCTTCGTCCTCTGGCCGCTGGAGCGGCGCACGCCGCCCGCCGCCGTGCCCGCCCCGCTGCCCGGCGTCGGACTCGCCCGGGTGACCACCCGGCAGGCGATCCAGGCCGCGGCCGCCTGCGCCGTGGCGCTCGGGATCGGGCAGGTGCTGTCCGAGGACCGCTGGTACTGGGCCGTCGGCACGACCTGGTGGATCTTCGTGAACACCGTGTCGCGGGGAGAGACGCTGGTACGCAGCTTCCGCCGGGTGCTCGGCACCGTGATCGGGATCGGCATCGGCATGGTGGTCGCCATCCCGCTCGACGGGGCGGCGGCACCGACGGCCCTCCTGGTGGCGCTCTGCGTCTTCGGGATCTTCTACACCGCGCCCGTCTCGTACAGCTGGATGACGCTGTCCGTGACCGTGATGGCCGGTCTCCTCTACGGGCTCCTCGGCGTGCTCGATCCGGCGCTGCTGGTGCTCCGGTTCGAAGAGACCGCCGTCGGCGCGGTCTGCGCGGCGCTCGCGGTGCTCCTGATCCTCCCGGTCACCACCCACGCGATCAACGACGCGTGGATCCAGCGGGCCCTGCGGGGCGTGCGGGCCGCCACGTCCGCGTCGCTGGGACGCCTGTCCGGCGACCCGGACGCCGACCCGAGCCCGCACGCGGCGGAGCTGGAACTGCACCTCGGACGCGTACGGATGTCCCTGGCGCCGCTGGTCCACCCGCTGAGCCCCTTCCGTGGCCGCAAGGCCCGAGCCCGTCAGGTGCTCGCGCTCCTCGACGAGTGCGCGGACGAGGTGCGGGGACTCGCCGCGGTCGCGGCCGACCCGGCCGCCGGCCACGACGCCCGGCTCGCGGCGGCCTGCTGGCGCGTAGAGGCCGCCGTCGAGCGGCTGACGTCGCCGCGGAGCGGCGACGGGGCGGGGGAGGAGAGCCCGGCGGCCACCGCCGCCGGACCGGCCGCCGGACAGGCCGCGCTGGGTCATGTGAGCGGTCTGGAGAAGCTCCTGGCCGCCCTGGACGAACCCCTGCGAACCCCGCCGGGCTCCCTGTTGGTCCGCTCCTGACGGCAAGGGCCCGGACCGGACGGGGCCGCACCGGCCCCGCCCGCAGACCCCCACCTCCCCCCGTTCTGGTCTAGACCCCCTGCTACCGTCGGCCCGACGACGGCCGGTCGACCGCGATCGGCCCCGGACACAGGGGAGGCGCCGTGGGCGGCACAGGGACGGTTCAGGGGCGGGACGCCGTACGGGCGTACATCGGGTCCTTCACCTCGGCGGGCGGGCTCGGCGTGCTCGCCGCCGACGTGGACGCGGAGACGGGCGCACTGACCGTCACCGGCGGCAGCGACGCCGTCGCGGACCCCTCGTTCCTCGCCCTCGCGGGCACCGTGCTGCACGCCGTGTCAGAGACGGAGGCGGGGGCCGTCGCCGCCTTCGACATCACCGGGCCCGCACCCCGCCCGCTCGGCCCGCCCGTCCCCGTCGACGGCGCAGCGCCCACCCACCTCGCGCTCGCCGCCGGCCACCTCCTCACCGCCAACTACACCTCCGGCAGTGTCACCGCGCTGCCCCTGGCCGAGGACGGCACCGCCCGCCCCGCCACGACGGTCCTCCGGCACGAGGGCAGCGGCCCCGTCACCGCCCGCCAGGCCGCCCCGCACGCCCACCAGGTGCTCCCCGACCCCAGCGGCCGGTGGGTGGTGAGCGTGGACCTCGGCACCGACTCCGTACGGATCTGCGCCCTGGACGCCGGGACGGGGGCGCTCACCCTCCACGGCGAGACCGCGCTGCGCCCCGGCACCGGCCCGCGCCATCTGGTCTTCCACCCGGCCGGCACGTACGCGTACGTCCTCAACGAGCTGGAGCCCACCCTGACCGTCTGCCGCTGGGACGCCGAGGCGGGCGTGCTCGAACCGCTCGGCGATACCCCTGTGGTCCCCGAGGGCGCCACGGGCCCCAGCCACCCCTCGGAGGTGGTCGTGGCCCCCGACGGCCGCTTCCTCTGGGCGGCCGTGCGCGGTGACGACACCCTCGCGGTGCTCGCCCTCGACGGGGACGGCGCCGCCGCGTCGCTTCTCGCCTCCGTGCCCTGCGGCGGCACCTGGCCCCGCGACCTCACGCTCGACCCGGCCGGCCGGCGCCTGTACGTGGCGAACGAGCGGTCCGGCGACGTCACCTGGTTCACCCTCGACCCGGAGACCGGGACCCCGGCCCGCGCGGGCGCGATCGAGGCCCCGGCAGCCTCCTGCGTCGTCTTCGGCTGAGAACCCCGCACCAGCGCCGCCGCCGTACACACCGAAGGGCCCGCACCGGACATCCGGTGCGGGCCCTTCGGCGTACGGGCGAGGCGGCGCGGACCTCAGAGCGAGGCGGCGCCCTGCGCCTGCTGCGGCGGGATGCCGAGCGCGGCCGTGTACTGCGAGAGCACCAGCTTGCCGATCGCGGGGTAGGCCCCCAGCGGCTCGGCGGCGGCGCAGCCGGCCTCCTTCGAGGCGATGTCGAGCAGACCGTCGGCCAGCTCGGGGCCGATCAGGTACGGGGCGAGCGCCAGGTTCTCCGCACCGGCGGCACGCAGCTGGTCGGCGACGGAGGCGATCGAGCCCTCCTGGTCGAGCGCGGCGGCCATCACCGGGACGGCGAGGCGCGCGGCGAGCAGCATGCCGGTGATCCCGGCGGCCTGGACGGCCTCCTCGCCGCCGACCGTGGCCAGGATGATGCCGTCGGCGGCCGTCGTGACCGTGAACAGCCGGGCGCGGTCGGCGCGGGCGAGCCCCGCCTCGGAGAGACGCACGTGCAGCGCCTCGGCGAGCAGCGGGTGCGGGCCGAGGACATCGGTCAGCTCGGCGGTGTTGCCCGCGTCCATGACGCCCTGGCGCACCTGGCGCGTCTGGGCGCTGTCCGGACCGGCGAGCAGCGGGACGACGACCGCGGCAGGGCCCGTCGGGGCGGTGACCTCACGGCCGGCGGCCACGGCCAGCTCGTACCGCTCGGTGCGCAGCGCGGCGGCGGCCGTCAGCACGGTCGCGAGCGAGGGGTACTCGGTGTCGTCGCCGTCGAGGAAGGCGATCAGGGCGTCGAGGCCGGGCAGCTCGGAGCGGGCGATGCTCACGACCTCTTCGGCGAGCGAGCGTATGGCGGCGGAAGGCGCGCCGGGCACAGCGAGAACCAGTGCGGGAGCGCCCTCGGGCGCCGCCGCGGGTTCGGGGCGACGGTGCCGCCCGGACTGACGGGGTCGAGGCATTCGTACAGGCAGGCCGGAAGCAGGCCCAGTGGGGGAGCTCATGGCCCGGCATGCTACTGGTTTCGCCCGGCGCGCCGTCGGCTGAGGTACGGTCACGCGCCTTCTGCCCCCCTATGTCCCCCCTTGCCGGTGGCAGGGTGGCTTACACCGCCTCCGACCTGGGAGGATGGCCCCGCTCACGCCGCGCCGACGCCGAACAGCCGCAGCAGCGAGGCGTCCTGCGGCAGTCGCGGCGTCCCGGTGGCGAGCGCCGCCGCGAGCGTCACGGCCCCGGCCAGCGGATCGCCCGCCGCGTCCACGGTCCGGGCGTGCGGGAGCCGGTCCCGGAGCGCCGCCCGCAGGGGTACGAGCAGGGGGTCGCCCATCTTGAACAGTCCACCCGTCAGCGCCACCAGCGCCTCCGGTCCCGCCGGGCAGACGGCTTCGGCGGCCTCGGCGATGTGCACGGCCGCCCGCGCGAGGATGTTCGCCGCCACCGGATCCGCGGCGGCGCACCGCCCCACCTCCGGGGCGAAGGAGGCGAGCACCGCGGGCCGGTCCGTACGGGGGTAGAGCGCGCCCGGCAGTCCCGCCGCCGGCCCGAACAGCTTCTCGGCGCGGGCGAGCAGCGCGGCCGAACCGCCGCTCCGCCCGTCGTACGCGCGCATCGCCGCCTCCAGGCCGGCCCGGCCGATCCAGGCGCCGCTGCCGCAGTCGCCGAGGAGATGGCCCCAGCCGTCGGCCCGCCGCCAGGAGCCGAGGTCCGTGCCGAGCGCGATCATGCCGGTGCCGCCCGCGACGACCGCGCCGGGCCGCTGCCCGAGCGCTCCGGCGTACGCCGTGACCGCGTCGGCGGCGAGGGCGACCCGCCGCACCCCCAGGGCCTCGGCGTACGCCCCCGGCAGCTCGGCCCGCAGTTCGTCCCCGAGGGTGGCCATCCCGGCGGCGCCCACCGCGACCGCGAGGAGCGGACGCCCGCCGTGGGCTCCGGTCAGGGACCGGACGGCGGGCAGGGTCTGGTCCAGGAAGTGCCGGGCGGAGATCCCGCCGGAGCCGGTCCGCACCGGCTCGCGGGAGGCGAAGGTGCCGAGGACGGTGCCGGTCGACGCTTCGGCGAGGGCGATCCGGAGTCCCGAACCACCGGAGTCGACACCGACGACCAGGCCGTCGGAGGGGGCGGAGGGCTCGGCGGGGGCGGAGGACTCGCTGCGCTCGGTCACGCTGTCACTGTAGGCCGGTAGAGTGACGGACCGTGACAGCGCGACCGTTGAACGAACTGGTGGAGCCCGGCTGGGCGGAGGCCCTCGCCCCCGTGGCGGGGCGTGTGGCGGAGATGGGCGCCTTCCTGCGGGCGGAGATCGCCGCGGGCCGGACGTACCTGCCGTCCGGGGCGAATGTGCTGCGGGCCTTCCAGCAGCCCTTCGACGATGTGCGGGTCCTGATCGTGGGTCAGGACCCCTACCCGACACCGGGGATGGCGATGGGGCTCAGTTTCTCCGTCGCGCCGGAGGTCCGTCAGCTCCCCGGCAGCCTGGAGAACATCTTCCGGGAGCTGCACACCGACCTGGGGATGCCCCGGCCGTCGAACGGCGATCTCACGCCGTGGACCGGGCAGGGAGTCCTGCTGCTCAACAGGGCGCTGACCACCGCCCCGCGCAAGCCGGCCGCCCACCGGGGCAAGGGCTGGGAAGAGGTGACGGAGCAGGCGATCCGCGCGCTCGCCGCCCGGGGCAAGCCGCTGGTGTCGATCCTGTGGGGCCGGGACGCGCGCAACGCCCGCCCGCTGCTCGTTGATCTGCCGGCCGTCGAGTCCGCGCATCCGTCCCCCATGTCGGCGGACCGGGGCTTCTTCGGCTCCCGGCCGTTCAGTCGCGCCAACGAGATGCTGCTCGGCATGGGCGCCCAGCCGGTGGACTGGCGCCTGCCCTGAGGCAGGGCCGGCCGACCGCCCTGCCCGCCCCCGCACTTGACCGGGGGCGCCCGGATCACCGGCACGTGGCCGGGAGCGCCCCGGCACATGGCCGGGGGTGCTCAGATCACCGCCGCCCGGACACAGAGCACGTCCGGCAGGTGCTCGGCGAGGAGCTGCCAGCTGTCGCCGTCGTCGGCGCTCGCGTACACCTCGCCGTTGCGGTTGCCGAAGTACACGCCCGCGGGGTCCGCGTCGTCCGTGCAGAGCGCGTCCCTGAGGACCGTGCCGTAGTGGTCGCCGCCGGGCAGTCCCTCGGCCAGCGGCTCCCAGGTCGCCCCGGCGTCGCTCGTACGGTAGACCCGGCACCGCCGTCCCGCCGGGACCCGGTCGGAGTCCGCGGTGATGGGGAAGACATAGGCGGTGTCCCGGCGGTGCGGGTGCGCGGCGACCGCGAAGCCGAAGTCGGACGGGAGCCCCGAGCCGATGTCGGACCAGTGGGCGCCCGCGTCGTCGCTGCGGAAGACGCCCCAGTGGTTCTGGAGGTAGAGCCGGTCCAGGTCGCCCGCGTCCTGGGCGATCTTGTGGACGCACTGCCCGAACTCGGGGTGCGGGTCCGGCAGGAACACGGCGGACACCCCGTCGTTCGAGGGCGCCCAGCTGTTCCCGCCGTCCTGTGAGCGGAACACTCCGGCGGTCGACACCGCGACGGTCAGCGCCGCCGGGTCGCGCCGGTCGGTGACCACGGTGTGCACGGCCTCGCCGCCTCCGCCGGGCACCCAGCGGGAGCGCGTCGGGTGCTCCCACAGCGGGCGGACCAGCTCGAAGGACTCGCCGCCGTCCGCCGACCGGAAGAGAGCCGCCGGTTCCGTCCCCGCGTACACGACGCCGGGGGAGTGCTCCGGTGCCGGGTGCAGCTGCCAGACCCGCTCCAGGGAGGCCCCGGTGTCCTCGGGGAACTTCACGGCGGGCCGCTCCGGCTCCGTCCACGTCCTGCCGAGGTCGTCGGAGTGGAAGACGGACGGCCCCCAGTGGGAGCTGTCCCCGCCGACGAGCAGGCGCGGGTTGGGCCCGCGCGTGTCGACGGCGACGGAGTAGACCGCCTGCGCGGGGAAGGCGGGATCGTCGAACTCCCATCGGCCGTCGTGCCTGCGGCCGATGAAGAGCCCCTTGCGGGTGCCTACGGTGAGGAGTACGTCGGGCATGGCTGCCACCTCCAGGACGCCGTTGTCGCGGATACGGGCCAGTCTGCACCCGCCCACTGACAACGGGCCCCCGGACACTCCCGCGCGCCGCCGCCGGCCCGCGTCCCGCGCGGGACGCCCCGGGTCAGATCGCCCAGGCGTACTGCGACGGGGCGTGGGTCGTGGCGCCGAGTTCGCGGGCGGCGCGGCGGGGCCAGGAGGCGTCGCGCAGCAGCTCGCGGCCGAGAAGGACGGCGTCGGCCTCGCCGTTGGCGACGATCTTCTCGGCGTGCTCGCTCTCGGTGATCAGACCGACGGCGGCCACCGGCAGTCCGGTCTCCGCCTTGACGCGGGCGGCGAAGGGCACCTGGTAGCCGGGGCTCAGCGGGATCTGCGCGGGTCCGCCGTTGCCGCCGCTGGAGACGTCGAGGAGGTCGATGCCGTGCTCGCGAAGGAGTGCGGCGAACCGGACGGTCTCGTCGGGCGTCCAGCCCTGCTCCTCCAGCCAGTCGGTGGCCGAGATCCGGAAGAAGACGGGGAGGTCCTCGGGCCAGACCGCCCGGACGGCGTCGACGACCTCCAGGGCGAACCGGGTCCGGTTCTCGAAGGAGCCGCCGTACTCGTCGGTGCGGTGGTTGCTGTGCGGGGAGAGGAACTCGCCGATGAGGTAGCCGTGCGCGCCGTGCACCTCGACGACCTGGAAGCCGGCGTCGAGGGCGCGGCGGGCCGCGTCCGCGAACAGGCCGGTGATCTCCCGGATCCGTTCCACGGTCAGCTCGGTGGGCACGGGGTGGCCCTCGGCGAACTCGACGGGGCTGGGGGCGACGGGCTGCCAGCCGGGGCCGCCGTCGGGGACGGGGCCCCGGCCCTCCCAGGGGCGCTTGGTCGAGGCCTTGCGTCCGGCGTGGCCGATCTGGATGCCGGGCACGGTGCCGTGCTCCTTGAGGAAGCCGGCGATCCGTCGCAGGCTCTCGGTCTGGGTGTCGTTCCAGAGGCCGAGGTCCGCCGGGCTGATCCGGCCCTCGGGGGCGACGGCGGTGGCCTCCACGAGGATGAGTCCGGCGCCGCCGGTGGCGCGGGAGCCGTAGTGGGCGAAGTGCCAGTCCGTGGCGACGCCCGCGTTCGGGCCGGTCATCTCCGCGGAGTACTGGCACATGGGCGCCATCCAGACCCGGTTGGGCACGGTGAGGGACCGCAGGGTGTAGGGCTCGAACAGGGCGACGCTCATGACGGACTCCGTTTCGGGGTGCCTGGAGGGACGCTAGTACGATATCCCTCGTAGTACGAGATCTGTCAAACTACGAGAGTCCTCGTACAATGAGCGGTACCCCGGATGAAGTGGAGCCGCCACGATGACGACGACCACCAGCCCCCGCGAGCTGGAACACCCCGCGCGCGACCGGATCCGCCTGGAAGCGGTGCTCCACGCGCTCGCGGATCCGGTGCGCCTGCAGATCGTGTGGGAGATGGCGCGCGAGGGCGTCGGGCTGAGCTGCTCGTACTTCGACCTCCCGGTCACCAAGTCCACGACGACCCACCACTTCCGGGTGCTCCGCGAAGGCGGCGTCATCCGGCAGACCTACCGGGGTACGGCGAAACTCAACTCCCTGCGCCGCGACGACCTGGACGCCCTCTTCCCCGGCCTCCTCGACAAGGTGCTCACGGCGGTGGCCGCCCAGACCGCCCGCGAGGGCGGCGCGATCTAGGGGGCTCTTCGGGCCATGGGCGGCGGCGGTGCGGTCGTGCCGCCGCCCGGCCGAGCCGTCGGCCGGACAGGCGCGCGGGCCGTCGGACCGTCAGCGCAGGTCCTACAGCGACCGCATCCGGTTGATCTCCGAGGTCTGCTGGGCGATGACGTCGTTCGCCATCTCCTCCACGAGGACGTTGTTTCCCTCGGTCAGGACCTCCGCCGCCATCGTCACCGCGCCCTCGTGGTGCGTGATCATCAGCTTCAGGAACAGTGTGTCGAAGGCCTTGCCCTTCGCCGCGCCCAGTTCCTTCAGCTGGGCCTCGGTGGCCATGCCCGGCATCGAGTGGTGGTCGTGGCCCGTCTGTTCGCGCGGGCCACCGTTGGTTTTCAGCCAACCTTCCATCGCGCCGATCTCCGGCTTCTGCGCCGCCGCGATCCGCTCGGCCACCTTCTTCACCTGCGGGGAGCCCGCCCGGTCCGGGGCGAGGGCCGTCATGGTGAGGGCCTGCCGGTGGTGCACGATCATCATCTGCGCGTAGCGGAAGTCCGCTCCGTTGGGGCTCTCGTCGGGGAGCAGGCGCGCGGCCTCCTCCGGGGATATCCGCCGGGCCGGTTCACCCGGCTTCCCCGGCGCCACCACCGTGTTCCCGGTCGACGCCCCGGCCCTCGGGTCCCCCTTGTCGGGAGCCGACTCGCAGGCGGCCAGGGCGAGTACGGCGACGGCGGACAGGGCCACGGCGACGACGGCACGCTGACGGCGGATCAACAACGCGACCTCCAGGTGTTCTTGCGGGGACAGTGACCGTTCCTAGCACCTTTCTCGGGGTGACCGATCAAAAACCTTCATTACGTCTGCGTTGCCATCTGTTGAGATGTGCACGGCAAGGAAGATACTGCCGGGGTCCAACACCCGTTCAGTGCTGAACGGATACCAGGGAGGACGGAGTGACTTCGTTGCGTACCCCGCGTACCCCATCCATCACGCGTGACCCGCGTGCTCGGATCAGACGCCTGGGCGTGGCATCCGCCGCGGCCGGGCTGCTGGCCACACTGCTCACGACCGGCCCCGCGGCCGCCACACCCGACCCGGGAGACGCCCTCGTGCAGGGCAAGGTCACCTCGCAGCAGGCGGCCGACGCGCGCTCCGCCATCCAGAGCGGCGAGATACCCGGCGTGGACGAGATCGTCCACAGCTCCAACATCGAGCACCTCGCGAACATCCCCAAGGACGCCCTCCAGAGCCTCAACACGGACCTCGCGTTCCAGGGCAAGTACGCCTTCGCCGGCAACTACGACGGCTTCCGGATCTACGACATCAGCAACCCGAAGGCCCCGAAGAGCGTCGCGCAGGTCCTCTGCCCCGGTTCCCAGAACGACATCTCCGTCTCCGGGAACCTGCTGTTCCTCTCGACGGACTCCTCCCGGAGCGACAACTCCTGCGCCAGCACCACGCAGCCCGCCTCGGTCAAGGAATCCTGGGAGGGCATGAAGATCTTCGACATCAGCGACATCGCCAACCCGAAGTACGTCGCCGCCGTCGAGACCTCCTGCGGTTCGCACACCCACACCCTGGTGCCGAAGCGCAAGGACGTGTACGTCTACGTCTCCTCGTACTCGCCCAACGCCGCCTTCCCCGACTGCCAGCCCCCGCACGACGGCATCTCGGTCATCAAGGTGCCCCGCAAGGCGCCCGAGAAGGCCGCGATCGTCAACTTCCCCGTCCTCTTCCCGGGCGAGGGCCCGGACGGCGGCGGCAACCCGGGCGGACCCACCAACCCGGGCGTCTCCAAGACCACGGGCTGCCACGACATCACCGTGCTGCCGGAGAAGAACATCGCCGCCGGTGCCTGCATGGGTGACGGCATCCTCTTCGACATCGAGGACCCCGAGCACCCGAAGGTGATCGACCAGGTCCAGGACAACGTCAACTTCGCGTTCTGGCACTCCGCCACCTTCAACCAGAAGGCCAACAAGGTCGTCTTCACCGACGAGCTCGGCGGCGGCGGCGCGGCCACCTGCAACGCCGAGGTCGGCCCCAACCGCGGTGCCGACGGCATCTACGACATCGTCGGCAAGGGCAAGAAGAGCAAGCTCGTCTTCCGCAGCTACTTCAAGATCCCGCGCCACCAGGCCGACACCGAGAACTGCGTCGCCCACAACGGCTCGCTGATCCCGGTCAAGGGCAAGGACCTCATGGTCCAGGCCTGGTACCAGGGCGGCGTCTCCGTCTGGGACTTCACCGACTCGGCCAAGCCCAAGGAGATCGCCTACTTCGAGCGCGGCCCGCTGTCCGCCACCACCATGTCGACCGGTGGCTCCTGGTCCGCGTACTACTACAACGGCTACATCTACTCGAACGACATCGCCAAGGGCTTCGACGTCCTGAAGCTCTCCGACCGCCGTACCGACCCCGCGAAGCGGATCCGGATGGACGAGCTCAACGTCCAGACGCAGCCGGACTACTCCGACTTCGACGACTGACCGGGCCCATGAGGGCCGGCTGACGGACTGAGCGCCGGCGTGCCGTCGGGCGGACCCCCGCCCGGCGGCACACCCGCCTCCCAGTCCAGCCCGTAACGGTGGAACAGCTCCGACCGCAGCCGCGCGATCGGCATCCCCGCGCCCGGCAGCAGCACCGCCACCACCGCGCCCATCAGCAGGGCGCGCAGCAGCGGATAGTCGGTGTCCACGTCCTCGGAGCCGTACCGCGTGACCGTGTCCCGCAGCAGGAACGCGAGCCGCTGCTGCTCCTCGCACTGCACGAACCCCTCGGCCTGCAGGATGCCCGCCATATGGGTCCGCATCAGCGTGGGGCGCTTCGCCGCCAGGCCCAGGATCGCGTCGATCGCGCGGGCCAGCCGCTCCCGGCCGTCCTCCGTACGGGGCTCCCGCTCCAGCGCCTCCTCCAGCGTGAGGTGCATCAGCCGGTGCACCGCCGCCTGCAGCAACTGCTGCTTGCCGGGGAAGTAGTACGAGATCAGACCACGTGCCGTGCCCGCCCGCTTCGCGATGTCACCGAGGGTGGCCGCCTCGTAGCCCCGGGTGTCGACCAGCTCCACCGTGGCCTGCAGAATGCGCTCCCGCGACCTGCGGCGAAGCTCTTCATTGACCGATGGGCTACGCGGGGACATGCTGGACTCCTGCGTTGACTGGCTGCCAGCCAATATACTCGGCGCATCCCGTCGGCACGCCCGTGTGGCATACCGCCGGGGATGCCGTCTGTTCTGGGCGACACGGGGGATCGTCCAGAACAGGCGGCTTCATCGTTCCTCTTCCATTCTGCTCCCGTCGCCGGCGGGAACCGTGCGCCCGTCCCGCCGCTCGCTCCAGCGGTACGTGAGGACCGCCACGGCCACGCAGCACCAGCCGAACAGCCAGCCCCCGAGCACATCCGAGGGCCAGTGCACGCCCAGGTAGACCCGCGTCCACCCGACCCCCAGGACGGACACGACCGCGGCGCCCGCGAGCGTGCCCCAGCCGCGCCACTCGTCCCGCCAGTGGATCGAGAGGACCCAGAGCAGCAGCCCGCAGGTCACCGTCGCCGTCATCGCGTGCCCCGACGGGAACGCGGCGTACCGCGCCGAGTCGACCGGATCGACCCAGTGCGGCCGGTCCCGCCCCACCAGCGCCTTCAACGCCTGCTGGAGCCCCACGGCCAGCAGGCTGGTCCCCACCACCCACAGGGCCGTCCGCCGCTCCCTGCGCCACCACAGCAGCAGCGCGGTCGCCCCTGCCAGGGCACGCATCGTCCACGGGTCCCATGCCCAGTCGCTGAGGACGCGGTTGAGGTGGGTGAACCCGGGGTGCGTCACGGCGTGCCGGTGGAGAGCCTCGGCGACCGACCGGTCGAAGGAGAGCAGCGGGGCCCAGCCCACGGCGACGAGCACGAGCAGAAGGACGGCCAGAACCCCGGTGACCACGGCGGAGGTGCGCATGCGTCGATCCTGCCCGACGATCCGCACCGGGTGATCGTCACCCCGGTCCCCGCGCGCCGTCGCGTGCGCCGAGGTGCGCGCCCAGGACGGGCCCGCTGTCGCCATCGGCCGCTATCCCAGTGCGCTGAGCGCCGGCACGAACGCCACGAGGACCGGGACCACCGGCACCAGGGACGCGGCGGCCGTGAGCCGGAGCCGGCGTCCGGCCGTGAGCCGGGGCGCGGCGGTGAGCAGCCGGTTCACCCGCAGCGGAAGGTCCGCGTACGGGCCGGACGCGGGGCCGAACACCCCTCGGTCCTCGTTGAGTTCGACGAGGGCGAGCGCGATCGTCAGCCGCCCGAACCGGCGCGAGGCCACGTCGTCGGCAGCCAGCTCCACCAGCCGGTGCATCTCCCCGCGGAAGGCCGCGAACACCGGGATGCCCGGGAATCCGGCCGCCAGCGCCCCGGAGCAGTGCAGCAGCCAGTCGTGCCGGGCGCGCGCGTGCCCCTGCTCGTGCGCCAGGACGGCGTCCAGCTGACGTCCTTTCAGCCGCCGCAGCGCCGCCGTGGTGATGACCAGCCGGGGCGTCGCCCCGGACATCCACCAGGCGTCCGCCCGCTCGCCCTCCAGGATCACGAGACGCTCGCCGCCCGGCTGTTCCCCGGGCAGCAGGGGCGCGCGGACCAGCAGATCGCAGCGGCGCTGCCGCCGCCGGGCGCGGGCGCCGCTGATCTCGCGGCCCAGCATCGCCCCGGTCCACACCCCGCCGGCCGCCAGGGCCACCGCGAGCACCGCGGACCACGGCCCGGTCGTACCCAGCTCGTAGGCGTCGACCACCGCGCGCGGCGCGGGGGCGAAGACCTGGCCCCGGACGGCCTGCCAGGCGGTCGACGCGCTGAACGTCATGGAGAGCGCGAAGCTCAGCAGCACGGCGGCGACCACGCACTGCCAGACCCACAGGGCCACCACGGGTTCTCGCTCCACCCAGTCGGCCCGCGACAGCAGCCGGGGGGCCGCGAGAGCGGTCAGGAGGCCGAGCAGGAACAGCGCGAGGGAGACCCACATGGGCGTCACTTTATGAGCGGGATACGGGTCGGGGGTACGGCCTCGCGAAGCAAGTGACGTACGCCACGGTTTCGTTGCCCGTACGGCGCGCCTCTGGGCCCCTTTGCACCGTGCGGCGCCCACCGCCACCGGCCCGCCCGGTGCCGCGCGCTCACACGGTCAGCAGCATGCCCAGCATCGCGAGCGCCATCGACAGGCGGCAGGCGAGCGTCAGTTCCGGCCGTCTCGCCCAGGCCGGCCCGGGCCCGCCGACGGCCACCGAGGGTGCCCCGGCGGGCACCGGGCCGCGCACGGCCGCCGGTGCCACCACGGGCACGAGTCTCGCGCCCGTGTGGAGCACGTACACCCCGTAGTAGAGGAGAAGCCCGCCCGTGAGCGCGGGTATGCCGCCCGCCGTGCCCGCCGTGTGCCCCGCGTGCGCCCCCGCACCGGCCGAGGCCATCGCCACCGCCATGTAGACCATGGCGAGCGAGCCGACCAGATGGTGCAGATGGTGACGGCCGTGCCGGACCGCCATCAGGGCGTGCAGGGTCGCCCCGCCGAACACCGCCGCGTACACCGCCCAGCTCCACTCCGGCGGCGAGAGCACCGCCGCCGGCAGCGCCATGGACGCCATCCCGAAGCCCATCACCGCCTCGGCGCCCGCCGACCGCCGCTCCTCCCCGGCGCACGCCCGCATCCGCAGCAGGCAGTACACCCCCGTCGCCACGCACAGCGCGACCATCAACCACCCCGAAAGGGCCGGTCCGTGCACGGCACACCTCCCCCTCGACGCCGTCACCTCCAGGGAGGCATGCCCGCCACCGGACGGGCACACGCGGGCGCACAGGCGCGTACAGGCGTACGAAGGGGAGTGAACGGCTCGCGTTAGGCTCGGCACGATCGCGCACGACGATCGCCAGCGCCCGAGGGGAGCCCCCGTTCACATGGACACCGCCACGTCGCACGAGACCGGCCGTATCAGCTACCGCGAGGCGGTCCTGGACGATGTCCCGGCCCTCGTCCCGCTCGTCGAGTCGGCCTACCGGGGCGACGCGAGCCGGGGCGGCTGGACCACGGAGGCGGACATCCTCCAGGGTCAGCGCACCGACCCCGAGGGTGTGGCGGCCGTGATCACCGCGCCCGCCAGCCGCCTCCTGGTCGTCGAGCGCGACGGTGAGCTCGTCGCCTGCTGCCAGCTGGAGCACCGGGGCGAGGCCGCGTACTTCGGCATGTTCGCCGTCCGTCCCGAACTCCAGGGCGCCGGTCTCGGCAAGCTGATCATCGCGGAGGCAGAGCGCCGGGTGCGCGAGGCCTGGGACGTGAGCGAGATGCACATGACGGTGATCTCCGTACGCGAGGAGCTCGTCGCCTGGTACGAGCGGCGCGGCTACCGGCGTACCGGGCGGATGACCCCGTTCCCGTACGGCGACGAGCGCTTCGGGCTGCCCCAGCGCGACGACCTGGAGTTCGAGCTCCTGGTCAAGCCGCTGGGCTGACGGCGGGCCCCTGCCGGGGCCGGGCCGTATGGCGGAAGGGTGGCTTCAACCCTGACCGACAGGAAAAACTTCTGTCGACAGGGGGGTCGCGCAGGATAATTTCTCTTGCCTCCCCTTGTGGTGAAGAACCGTCGATGGTTACGGTGTCTTAACGCGAGGTTCTCCTGTGGAGGAAGAGGCATGACGGAAATTCTTGTGCAGGACGTGACCGGTGGGGGGATATCCACCGACGCCCGGGTGATCGACCACCCCGCCTGGCCCGAGCTCAAGAATGCCGTGGAGGAGATCCGCGTCTGGCAGAGCGCGGACGGTTCCATCGACTTCGAGCGCGAGGGCGCGCCCGCCCGCGCCCTGGCCGAGCTGACCCTCGACCGCGTCATCGCCGCGGTCGAGCAGCTCTCCCCGCTCGTCACGCACGACGGCGCCTACCACCAGGCCCTCGTCTCCGACCTGCGCGCCTGGGTCGAGGGCGGCTTCGCCGTCCCGGACTTCCTGGACTCGCTGCTGGCCTTCCAGCCGGCCGCCGACCGCGTGGACGGGCTCCAGCACCTCGTGCTGTTCCCGATGTACACGCAGAACGGCAACCCGGACCGCAACCTCGAAGCCGTCGTGCTCCGCATGGTGTGGCCGGAGTGGCTCTCCGAGCTGGAGCGCACCCGCTACGACAACCCGCTCTTCTGCGGCATCACCTTCGAGGACTTCACCGCCGGGTACGACACCCACTCGGCCGTCCTCTTCCCGGAGACCATCGCCGTCCGCGAGGCCCCCGAGCGCTTCACCTGGGGCGGCATCTTCTGCGACCGCGAGGCCGCGCGCTTCCGCAAGGTCACCGAGGCCGCGGTCGACACCCTGGGCATCGAGCTGCCCGAGGACATCGCCGCCATGATCGGCGACCAGACCCGCTGCGAGCAGGCCTTCGTGCTCTGGGACATGGTCCACGACCGCACCCACAGCCACGGCGACCTGCCCTTCGACCCCTTCATGATCAAGCAGCGCCAGCCGTTCTGGATGTACGGGCTCGAAGAGCTCCGCTGCGACCTCACGGCCTTCAAGGAGGCCGTGAAGCTGGAGGCCGAGGGCAACGCGCACGGCCGTGACGTGCAGTACGCGGTGCTCTTCGACCGGATGTTCCGCTTCCCGCTCTCCGGCGACCGCAACCGCAACTACGACGGTCTGGGCGGCCAGCTCCTCTTCGCGTACCTCCACAAGAACGACGTGGTGCGCTGGACGGACAACACGCTCAAGATCGACTGGCAGCGGGCCCCCGAGGTCACCAACCAGCTCTGCGCCGAGATCGAGACCCTGTACCGCGACGGCATCGACCGTCCGAAGCTGGTCCACTGGTTCAAGGCGTACGAACTGGTCTCCACCTACCTCGCCCCGCACCCGGGATCGAAGTGGGCCAAGGGTCCCGACGCCCTCGACCTCTCCCTCCCGCCCCGCAAGCTCGTCGACGACGTGCTTCCGGACGAGTTTCCGCTCAGCATGTTCTTTGAGGCCCTCGCCAAGAAGCTGAAGGGCGTGATCGCCGACACGAAGGGGATCACCGCCGCCGACGTCTCGCGGACCGAGCGGGCCGCCGCGTGAGCGCGCGAACCGAGGACACGGAGGAGGCGTCGCCCATGAACGCCAACGGAAACGGCGGGCCGCTCGACGGCGCCGTCATCGCGGTCGCCGGAGCGGCCGGCCCCGCGGGCCGCGCGGTCCTGCTGCGGCTCGCCGAGGCGGGCGCCACGGTGGTCGCGTCCGACGCGGACCCGGCGCGCCTCGCGGAGGCCGTCGACGCCGCCCGCTACGCGCACGGCGGAGCCAAGGTCGTCGGCGACACCGTCGACCTCCTCGACCTGGACGCCACGCGCGACTGGGCCGCCAAGACCGAGAAGGAGTTCGGGCGGATCGACGGCCTGGTCCACCTCGTCGGCGGCTGGCGCGGCAGCGCCTCCTTCACCGAGACGGACCTCGCGGACTGGGGCTTCCTGGAGAAGCTCCTCATCCGCACCGTCCAGCACACCTCGCTCGCCTTCCACGACGGACTGCTGCGGGCCGGCGGACGCGGGCGCTACGCCCTGATCAGCCAGGTCGGCGCGCACAAGCCGCTGGCCAAGAACGCCGCGTACAACGCGGGCAAGGCCGCCGCCGAGGCCTGGACCCTCGCCATGGCGGACTCGTTCCGCAAGCTGGGGGGCGACGACGGCCCGCAGGCGGCGGCTGCCATCCTGGTGATCAAGGCACTGGTGCACGACGCCATGCGCGCCGAACGCCCCAGCGCGAAGTTCGCGGGCTTCACCGACGTGAAGGACCTGGCCGACGAGATCGCCGGGCTCTGGGACAAGCCCGCCCAGGAACTGAATGGACAGCGTCTGTGGCTGACCCCCAAGCCGTGACCCCGGCCCTCGGCCCCCGGACCGACGCACGTCGTCACCACGACCCGTCGGTCCGGGGATTCGCCAGCGACAACTACGCCGGCGCCCACCCCGAGGTCCTCGCGGCGCTCGCCCTCGCCAACGACGGCCATCAGGTCGCCTACGGCGAGGACCAGTACACCGAGCACCTCCAGCGGATCATGCACAGCCACTTCGGCCCCACCGCCGAAGCCTTCCCGGTCTTCAACGGCACCGGGGCGAACGTGACCGCCCTCCAGGCGCTCACCGACCGCTGGGGCGCCGTGATCTGCGCCGAGTCCGCCCACATCAACGTGGACGAGGGCGGTGCCCCGGAGCGGATGGGCGGCCTCAAGCTGCTCACCGTGCCGACCCCGGACGGCAAGCTCACCCCCGAGCTGATCGACCGGCAGGCCTGGGGCTGGGAGGACGAGCACCGGGCGATGCCGCAGGTCGTCTCGATCACCCAGAACACCGAGCTGGGCACCGTCTACACGGTGGACGAGATCCGCGCGATCGTCGAGCACTCCCACGCCAAGGGGATGAAGGTCCACCTCGACGGGGCCCGGATAGCCAACGCCGCCGCCTCGCTCGACGTGCCGATGCGCGCGTTCACCAACGCGGTGGGCGTCGACGTCATCTCGTACGGCGGCACCAAGAACGGCATGCTCTTCGGCGAGGCGATCGTCGTCCTCGACCCGGACGCGGTCAGCCACATGAAGCACCTGCGCAAGCTGTCCATGCAGCTCGCGTCGAAGATGCGCTTCGTGTCGGTGCAGCTGGAGGCCCTCCTCGCGAAGGACCTGTGGCTGCGCAACGCCCGCCACGCCAACGCGATGGCCCAGCGCCTCGCGGCCGGGGTGCGCGAGGTCGACGGGGTGGAGATCCTCTACCCGGTGCAGGCCAACGCGGTCTTCGCCCGTCTCCCGCACGATGTGACCCGGCGGCTCCAGGAGCGCTTCCGCTTCTACTTCTGGGACGAGACGGCCGGCGACGTCCGCTGGATGTGCGCCTTCGACACCACGGAGGACGACGTGGACGCCTTCCTCCAGGCCCTGAAGGAAGAGCTGGCCCGCTGAGCACCACCGGGTGAAGCAGTGCGCGGACATACGGCCGGACGGAAGTCATCGACTTCCGTCCGGCCGTTTCCGTGTGCTCCACCCGCGCCGCCGGGCCGGACCGTGCGGCCATGGTTCAGTGAAGTGCACTATCCAGTGCCCTACACTGGACCTCACCGGCCGTTCCGGACACGCTGCGCGCGGCGTCCGACCGGCCGTACCCCTGGCGGACGCTCCCCACGGAGCTCCGGCCCTGGACCCCGGCGAACGGCGGATCATGACTCTCACGCTCACTGTCTCCGACGAGGTGCGCACCCTCGTCCCCGGCTTCACCTCACTGGTGATCGAGGCCCACGGGCTGGTGAACGGCCCCAGTGACGAGACCGGCTCGGCCCTCCTCGACGAGGCCGCACGGCGGCTCGCCGAGCGCCTCGACGGCCGCACCCCGGACCAGGACCCGCACATCGCCGCCTGGCGCGCCGCGTACACCGCGTTCGGCGCCAAGCCCTCCCGTACCCGCAACTCCGCGGAAGCGCTGGCCAAGCGCGCGCTGGCGGACGGCGGGCTGCCCCGTATCAACCGTCTCGTCGACGTCTACAACGCGATCAGCGTCGCGCACCTGATCCCGGTCGGCGGTGAGGACCTGGGCCGGATCCGGGGCGCGATGCGCCTGGTCAGGGCCGTCGGCGACGAGCCCTTCGTCACCACGGCCGGCGGGGTGGAGACGGTGGAACACCCGGAGCCGGGGGAGATCGTCTGGTGCGACGAGGAGGGCGTCACCTGCCGCCGCTGGAACTGGCGCCAGGGCCCGCGCACCCGGATCGACGACGACACGACCGACGCCGTCTTCCTGCTGGAGGCGCTCGCCCCGATGACGCTGGAGGAGCTGGTCGCGGCGGGGGCGGAGCTGGCCGCTTCCCTGGAGAAGGTGAGCCCGGGGGCCCGGATCACCGTGCGGGACCCGCGGTAGCGGCGGCTGCCCGCAGGGTGCGCGGGCCGGGCTCCGGGTACGCCCTGCGGGGCGCCGGGACCCGCAGTAACGGTTCTTCGTTCGAACGGTGGCGTGCGCGCCCGCGCGCTGCCGTCAGCCGGCTTCCTTGACCTGGGCCGGTGTCGGAGCCGTGCCCCCGAGGTGCGCGGGCACCCACCAGGTGTCACCCGCGTCCTTGGGGCGCACCGGGTAGGCGCGCTGCGCGGCCTCGAGGAGCTCCTGGCAGCGCTCGCGCAGCCGCCGAGTGATGGCGCCCGCGTACTGGTCGGCGGGGGCCTCCAGGGGCTCGCCGACGCGGATCGTCACCGGGATGTGGCTGCGCTTGAAGTTGCGCGGTCGGCCCTTGGTCCAGATGCGCTGCGTACCCCAGAGCGCCATCGGGATCAGCGGGACGCCCGCCTCCTGCGCCAGGCGCGCGGCACCCGTCTTGAAACCCTTGAGGGTGAACGACTGGGAGATGGTCGCCTCGGGGAAGACGCCGATGATCTCGCCGGCCCGGAGCGACTCGAGCGCGTGCTTGTAGGCGTGCTCGCCGGCCGAGCGGTCCACCGGGATGTGCTTCATGCCGCGCATGAGCGGTCCCGAGACCTTGTGGCGGAAGACCGAGTCCTTCGCCATGAAGCGCACCAGGCGCTTCTGCGGGAGCGCGGCCAGGCCCGTGAAGATGAAGTCCAGATAGCTGATGTGGTTGCTCACGAGCACCGCGCCCCCGGTGCGCGGGATGTGCTCCGAACCCTGCGTGTCGATCTTCAGGTCGAGCGCCTTGAACAAGGTCAACGCGGCGCCGATGACCGGCCGATACACGAGTTCTGCCATCTGAGAGGAACCCTTCTTCTGTGCCTGGGGAGGGCTCTCCCGGCGGAAGTTACGCGGCCGTAGGTTTTCGGCTTTGGGCAGATCGTGCCCCATGTGGGCCGCCGTGACCAGTCCAGGCGGCTTCGTACAGGGAGATTCTCGTCACTCGCGGTGGCCGTGGCGGGAATCGAACGCTGCCGTGCGACGCTGCACCTGACGACAGGGCCGGAGAGACCGGCCGGACGGATCCTGAAGAGAAGGCGGCGAAGGCGGGTGACACGAGTGACCGAAGTCCTCGGATCCGAGGTGCTCGGGGCCCCACTGGGGGAGCGCGCCACCCTCGTGCAGTTCTCCACCGCCTTCTGTCAGCCCTGCCGCGCCACCCGCCGCACCCTCGCCGAGGTCGCCGCGATGGTGCCGGGCGTGGGTCATGTGGAGATCGACGCCGAGGAACGGCTCGATCTCGTACGCGCACTGGGCATCGAGCGGACCCCCACGGTGCTCGTCCTCGACCGCGCGGGCCGCGTCGTCCGCCGGGCGTCCGGGCAGCCGCGCACGGCGGACGTCATCGCCGCCCTGGGGCGCGCGGTCTGACGTCGTGACACTTCTCCCACATCCCGGTACGCACTTGACTGCACGCGGCAACGATCGTCACCCTGACGGAGTGCCCCCAGAACTCCTTCTCTACGGCCGGACCCACGTGGACCTGGCCCGCAACGCGAGCGCGCGCTGTCCGGGCGTCTGACGACCCCAGGACCTCTCCCATGCCGCCCTCGCAGAAGGACAACTCCATGACGGTTACGCCGGACCTCCGACCCCGTACGGTTCCCACGATCGGCGCACCCCGACAGGCCTCCCCGGATCTGCTCCGCTCCGTCTTCCGCCGCCACGCGGCCGGTGTCGCGGTCGTCACCGCGCACGGCGAGCACCCCGTCGGTTTCACCGCGACCTCGCTCAACTCCGTCGCCGCCGAACCCCCGCTCATCTCCTTCGGGGTGGGCACCTCCTCCTCCAGCTGGCCCGTCATCGCCGAGGCGGAGCACATCGGCGTGCACATACTCGGCGAGCATCAGGAGGACCTGGCCGCCACCTTCGCGCGCAGCGGCGCCGACCGCTTCGGTGAGGGGACCCGCTGGAGCGTGGGTCCCGAGGGCGTGCCCGTGCTCGACGGCGTACTGGCCTGGCTGGTGTGCCGTGTGGTCGCCCGGGTGCCCGCGGGGGACCACCGGATCGTCATCGCGCAGGCGGTCGCGGGGGACCCGGACGGGGCGGGCCGGCCTCTCCTCTACCATCACGGCCGCTTCAACGCGCTGCGCGACTGAGAGTTCCCGCGCGCGCCACTCTCCGCGCATGGGCCAGATCACATGCCTGAGCGCTTGCTCACTGGTAACAAACTGGGTGTACTGGCGAGTAATATTTCGGTCGGGGCGTCCGGCGCCCCGACCGGAAACCCGCCCTTCAGGCGCCTATGCTGCGAGCAACAAGGCAGCCCAGTTATGACGATGCAGTAGGAGAGCCGGCGTGAGCTTGAGGATCGTTGTCTGTGTGAAGTACGTGCCCGACGCCACCGGCGACCGGCACTTCGCCGATGACCTGACCGTCGACCGCGACGACGTCGACGGCCTGCTGTCGGAGCTCGACGAGTACGCGGTCGAGCAGGCCCTGCAGATCGCCGAAGAGGCCGACGACGCCGAGGTCACCGTGCTCACGGTCGGCCCCGAGGACGCCAAGGACGCGCTGCGCAAGGCGCTCTCCATGGGCGCCGACAAGGCGGTCCACGTCGAGGACGACGACCTGCACGGCACCGACGTGATGGGCACCTCGCTGGTGCTCGCCAAGGCGATCGAGAAGACCGGCTACGACGTCGTCATCGCCGGCATGGCCTCCACCGACGGCACCATGGGCGTCCTCCCGGCGATCCTGGCCGAGCGCCTGGGCGTCCCGCAGGTCACGCTGCTCTCCGAGGTCAAGATCGAGGACGGTAAGGTCACCGGCCGCCGCGACGGCGACACCGCCTCCGAGCAGTTGGAGGCCTCCCTCCCGGCCGTCGTGTCCGTGACCGACCAGTCGGGCGAGGCGCGCTACCCCTCCTTCAAGGGCATCATGGCCGCCAAGAAGAAGCCGGTGGAGTCCCTGGACCTCTCCGACCTCGGCATCGAGGCCGAGGAAGTGGGCCTGGAGGGCTCCTGGACGGCGGTCGACTCCGCCGCCGAGCGTCCGGCGCGCACCGCCGGCACGATCGTCAAGGACGAGGGCGAGGGCGGCAAGCAGCTGGCCGAGTTCCTCGCGAGCCAGAAGTTCATCTAGCCGATTCCCCGGGGCGCGGCCCCGGGACCGGCGGGCTCGCGCAGAGCCACCAGACCGCCCCCTTTCCGTTCGCAGGAGATTGAAGTCCCATGGCTGAGATTCTCGTCTACGTCGACCACGTCGACGGAGCCGTCCGCAAGCCCACCCTGGAGCTGCTGACCCTCGCCCGCCGCCTCGGCGACCCGGTCGCCGTCGCCCTGGGCAACGGCGCCGCCGACACCGCCGCCGCGCTCGCCGAGCACGGCGCGGTGAAGGTCCTGACGGCCGACGCCCCCGAGTTCACCGAGTACCTCGTGGTCCCGAAGGTCGAGGCCCTCCAGGCCGCCTACGAGGCCGTCTCCCCGGCCGCCGTGCTCGTCCCGTCCTCCGCCGAGGGCAAGGAGATCGCGGCCCGCCTCGCGGTCCGCATCGGTTCCGGCATCATCACCGACGCCGTGGACCTGGAGGCCGGTGACGAGGGCCCGGTCGCGACGCAGTCCGCGTTCGCCGCCTCCTTCACCACCAAGTCCCGTGTCTCCAAGGGCACCCCGGTCATCACGGTCAAGCCGAACTCGGCCCCCGTCGAGGCCGCCCCGGCCGCCGGCGCCGTCGAGGCCCTGGCCGTCTCCTTCTCGGAGCAGGCGCACGGCACCAAGGTCGTCGGCCGCACCCCGCGCGAGTCGACCGGCCGCCCGGAGCTGACCGAGGCCGCGATCGTGGTCTCCGGCGGCCGTGGCGTCAACGGTGCCGAGAACTTCGCGATCATCGAGGCGCTCGCCGACTCGCTCGGTGCCGCCGTCGGCGCCTCGCGCGCCGCGGTCGACGCCGGCTGGTACCCGCACTCCAACCAGGTCGGCCAGACCGGCAAGTCGGTCTCGCCGCAGCTGTACATCGCCTCCGGCATCTCCGGCGCGATCCAGCACCGCGCGGGCATGCAGACCTCGAAGACGATCGTCGCGATCAACAAGGACGCCGAGGCGCCGATCTTCGACCTCGTCGACTACGGCGTCGTGGGCGACCTGTTCGACGTCGTCCCGCAGCTGACCGAAGAGGTCAAGACCCGCAAGGGCTGACCTGCGGTTCTGTTGGGCCCGGGGGCCGTACGGTGATCACTCGCCGTGCGGCCCCCGGTCGTTTCGGACAACCATTGACTCAGGTCCCGACGGCCTACTAACTTCGCTATACGGATTGTTGATTCCGTGCAGCGGAAAACAGGAGGATGTGGGATGGGTCAGCAGGAGAAGGTGTCGACGAGCCTCGCGGGCGCGGTCAGCGAGGGCATCAGTGCCTCCCTCGCAGCGGTGGACGCGGAGCTGGACCGCCGCTACCCGGGGGACCCCGGCACCCGCCAGCCCGTCCACACCGTCTACGTACCGGGCAACGTCTTCGACGCCGGAACCATCCGCTCCTGGGGCGACCAGGCCCTCGCCGCCCTCGACGAGCACGCCCCCGACGCCGCCTCCTTCGCCGCCGTCCTCGGCCTCTCCGACGACCTCGCCGAGGACGTCTACGGCCGCGTGCGGGCCAAGCTGGAGCGCGAGCCCATCGAGGACCTGCGGGTCGACTTCGAGGACGGCTACGCGGGCGCCGACGAGGACCAGGACGCCGCCCGGGCCGCCCGGCTGATCTCGGAGGCGTACCGGAACGGCACCGCCGCCCCCTACATGGGCATCCGGATGAAGTGCATGGAGTCCGCCGTACGCGACCGGGGCATCCGCACCACCGACGTCTTCCTCACCGGCCTCCTGGAGAGCGGCGGCCTCCCCGACGGGCTCGTCCTCACCCTCCCCAAGGTCACCTACCCCGAGCAGGTCTCCGCCTTCGTCCGCCTCCTCGAAGCCTTCGAGAAGGCCCACGGCCTCGACGCCGGCCGCCTCGGCTTCGAGATCCAGATCGAGACCAGCCAGTCCATCCTCGCCACCGACGGCACCGCCGCCGTCGCCCGCATGATCGGCGCCGCCGAGGGCCGCGCCACCGGACTGCACTACGGCACCTTCGACTACAGCGCCTGCCTCGGCGTCTCCGCCGCCTACCAGGCCAGCGACCACCCCGCCGCCGACCACGCCAAGGCGATCATGCAGGTCGCCGCCGCGGGCACCGGCGTCCGCGTCTCCGACGGCTCCACCAACGTCCTCCCCGTCGGCACCACCGAGCACGTCCACGAGGCCTGGCGCCTGCACTACGGCCTCACCCGCCGCGCCCTCGCCCGCGCCTACTACCAGGGCTGGGACATGCACCCCGGCCACATCCCCACCCGCTACGCCGCCGTCTTCGCCTTCTACCGCGAGGGCTTCGAGGCCGCCGCCAAGCGCCTCTCCGCCTACGCCAACCACGCCGGCGGCGACGTCATGGACGAGCCCGCCACCGCCAAGGCCCTCAGCTCCTACCTGCTGCGCGGCATCGACTGCGGCGCCCTCGGCACCGCCGAGGTCGACGCGCTCACCGGCATGGACCGCGCCGCGCTCGACCGCTTCGCCGCCCCGCGCCGCGGCGACCTCACCGCCTCCGCCGAGTAGCCGGCGAAAGCCGTCCCGAGCTGATCGGCCCACGGTCTCGAACCAGCCAACTGCCCCGTACCCTGTACGAGTTCACGCGCTGTAGGCGCATGTGCTCGACAGGGAACGGGGCATCGGTGTCATCGGGGGAGAACGAACGGCTCGCGGGCCGCTACAGAGTGGTGCGCCAGCTCGGGCGCGGCGGCATGGGGGTCGTCTGGCATGCAGTCGACGAGGTCCTCGGCCGTGAGGTCGCCGTCAAGGAACTCCGCACCTACACGGACGCGGCCGCACCCGAACTGGCCGATCTGCGCCTGCGGATGACCCGCGAGGCGCGCGCCGCCGCCCGCGTCCGCCACCCCGGAGTCATCGCCGTCCACGACGTCACCGAACACCAGGGCCGGCCGGTCATCGTCATGGAACTCATCGACGGGCCCTCGCTCGACGACGTCCTCGGCACCCGGGGCACCCTCGAACCGGCCGAGGCCGCCCGGATCGGCGCCCACGTCCTGGAAGCACTCGCCGCCGCGCACGAGGTGGGCGTGCTGCACCGGGACGTGAAGCCGGGCAACATCCTGCTCGACCGTCCCCAAGCTCCCGACTCCGCTCGGGCGGGGGAGACCCCATGGGGCCGGATCGTCCTCACCGACTTCGGCATCGCCACGATGGAGGACCCGGGCGACGGCTCCGCGACCCATCTGACCCGCAGCGGCGAGATCGTCGGCTCCCTCGACTACCTCGCCCCCGAGCGCGCCAGGGGTCAGGACCCGGGCCCCGCCTCCGACGTGTGGGCGCTGGGCGCGACCCTGTACGCGGCCGTGGAGGGCGGCTCGCCCTTCCGCCGTACGTCGACCTGGTCGACGCTCGCGGCCATCGTCACCGAGCCCCTCCCGGAACCCCGCCGCGCGGGACCGCTCGCCCCGGTCCTGCTCCGCCTCCTGGACAAGGACCCGGCCGCCCGGCCGACGGCCCGCGAGGCGGCGCGGCTGCTGGGCGCGGTGGGGGAGACGGCTCCGGAGGCGCACGCGGTGGGGGCGGTGGGGGCGCCCGCTTCGGAGGCGACCACTTCGGATGCGCCGGGTGTGGAGACGCCTCTTGCGGGGGCGCAGGACGTGGGGGCGCAGGACCTGGGGGCGCAGGCCGTGGAGGCATCCGCGCCGAACCCGTACGGGGGTTCCGTAGGGCCTATCCCGTACGGGGGTTCCGTGGAGCCGAACCCCTACGGGCGTTCCGTGGAGTCGATCCCCTACGGGGGCGCCGCAGCGCCCAGCCCCTACGGGAGTTCCGTGGAGCCGAACCCGTACGCCGGGGCCGACCCCGCCCCGACGGCGTCTCCGGCGCCCGCCGCCGCGCCGCTCGCCGGGGCCTTCGGTCCGGTCCTCCCCGTGCCACCGCCCGTGCACCTCGACGCGGGCACGGCCGGCCGCGCCGGGACGCGGGCCGCCCGCCGTGCCGGGACGAAGCCCCGCCGGGGGAACGTGCTGGTCGCCGCCTCCGTGACCGCCGTCCTGCTGGCCGGAGGCGGGCTCACGTACGCCCTCATGGACCGGGATTCCGGGGTCCTGGCCTCCGACGGGACGCCGGGCGACAGCGGCCGGGGCGCCGCCGGGGGCGACCAGGGCCGCGCAGTGGACCCGGGGACCAGCGGCGTACCGTCGCCGGGTCGGTCGAGCGGCACCGCCTCGCCCTCCGCCGGGGACCCCTCGGGGCCCGCCCCGTCCGGCTCGGCCGACGGCACCGGCCGCCCCGACCCCGACCGTGCGGACCCGGCATCGGACCCGGACTCCGGGGGCACGGAGTCGCGCGGTCCCGGCACGGGGACCGTGGCCGGCTCCGACGGACAAGGCGGCGGTACGACCGCACCGCGCACGCCCGGCACCCGCACACCCACCACGGGCGCCTCGTCCGGGGGCGGTGGCACGGCCGCGCCCACCACCGGGGCGCCGCCGCCCGCCACGGGCTGCGCGCCGGCCGGCTCCTCCGCCACCTGCCAGGTCGTGCGGAGCGCCACGAGCACCCGCTACGACGGCGGGGAGATGGGCACGGTGGGCTCCGGCCCGCACGTCTTCTTCTGCCAGGTCGACCTGGACCGGAGCGAGACGTACGGCGGACGCACCAGCCGCTGGTTCGCCAGGACGGACGACGACAGCGGCAACACCAACGTCTACCTCAGCGTCCTGCACCTGTCGGGAGGCGCGGGCGGCGGCCCGGTGGAGGGGCTGCGCGTCTGCTGAGCGTCCCTCCGGCGCGCTTCTCGGGAGTGCTGCTCAGTGGTCGTCGGCACGGCAGTGCTCAGCGACGGTCAGTACGGCGTGATCTCGCCCGAGCCCCGGGCGAGGAGCGTCGTGCCGAGGACCACTCGCTCCGGCGCCTCGTCGACCCCGTCGAGCCGCCGGAACAGGCGCTCCGCCGCCGTCCGGCCGAGCGCGGCGGGGTCCTGCGCGACGACCGTGACGCCCAGCAGGTCGGCCAGTTCGATGTCGTCGAAACCGACCAGGGCGACCGGCCGGTCGTGCCCGGCGAGGGCGCGGACCACGGTGACGGTGACCCGGTTGTTCCCCGCGAACAGGGCCGTCACGGGCTCCGGCGCCGCCAGCAACTCGCGTACCGCCGTGCTCACCCGCTCCGGATCCGTGGACCCCAGCGCGATCCGGTCCTCCCGGACGGGGAGGCCCGCGTCCTCCATGGCCGCGCGGTAGCCGCGCAGCCGCTCGGCCGAGGTGTGGATGCGGGGGCGGTCGCCGATGAAGCCGATCCGCCGGTGTCCGTGGGCGATCAGATGGGCCACGCCGTCGTGCGCCCCGCCGAAGCTGTCCGAGAGGACGGCGTCGGCCTCGATCTGCCCCGCCGGACGGTCGACGAAGACGGTGGCGACACCCGCCCTGATCTCCGGCTCCAGATAGCGGTGATCGTCACCGGCGGGGATGACGATCAGGCCGTCGACCCGGCGCGCGCACAGGGCGAGCGCCAACTCCTGCTCCCGGTGCGGGTCCTCGGCGCTTGACCCGTTGATGAGCAGCGACCCGTGCGCCCGCGCGACCTCCTCGACCGCCCGGCTGAGCGGCCCGTAGAACGGGTCGGCGAGATCCTCCAGGACGAGACCGACGGTCGCGGTCCGGCCCTTGCGCAGCACCCGCGCGCTGTCGTTGCGGCGGAAGCCGAGGATCTCGATGGCCTCCCGGACCCGGCGCTCGGTGTCCGGGGTGACCCCCGGCTCGCCGTTCACGACCCGGGACACCGTCTTCAGGCCGACACCCGCGCGCGCGGCGACGTCCTTCATCGTGGGCCGGTTGCCGTAGCGGTGCTCGGAGTGGCGGGCGATATCGGCCACGGTGCGCGGTTCCTTCGTCGTGGGGCGGGACCGGGCATCCGCCGCCAGGGCGCCGTCCGATCGTGTCACTGGCCGAAGCATAGAGTGTGGACAACGTTGTCACGCCGGGGGAGACTGTGCGGGACACCGCCCCGCGAGACGGACATCCCCCGGGTCCGACCGCCGCCGACTGGAGAACCCCGCGCCCATGCAGACCGATTCCGCGACGGTCCCGGCCGAGCGCCGATTCCCTTCCGGCGGCCTCGTCGTCGCCCTCGACATCGGTGGCACCAAGATCGCCGGAGCCCTGGTCGACGCCGGGGGCCGCATCCGGGTCCGCGCGCAGCGGCCCACGCCCGCGCGTGGGGACGGCGAGACGGTGATGCGAGCGGTCGAGGCCGTACTGACCGAACTCTCCGGCTCGCCCCTGTGGGCCTCCGCCGGGGCCGTCGGCATCGGCAGCGCGGGCCCCGTCGACGCGCACCGGGGAACCGTCAGCCCGGTCAACGTGCCCGGCTGGCGCGACTTCCCGCTGGTCGAGCGGGTCCACCGGGCGACGGGCGGACGACCCGTCACGCTGGTCGGTGACGGCGTCGCCATGACGGCCGCGGAACACTGGCTCGGGGCTGCCCGGGGCCATGACAACGCCCTGTGCCTCGTGGTCTCCACGGGCGTCGGCGGCGGTCTGGTCCTCGGAGGACGGGTTCACCCCGGCCCCACCGGCAACGCCGGTCACATCGGCCACATCGTGGTGGACATGGACGGAGACCCCTGCGCCTGCGGCGGACGCGGCTGCGTCGAACGCGTCGCCAGCGGCCCCCACCTGGCCCGCCGCGCCCTGGAAGGCGGCTGGCGGCCGGGACCCGACGGCGACGTCTCCGCCGCGGCCGTGGCCGCCGCCGCGCACGCCGGCGACCCCGTCGCCCTCGCCAGCTTCGCACGCGCGGCGCAGGCCCTGGCGGCGGGCATCGCCGCCACGGCGGCGCTCGTCGAGATCGACATCGCGGTGGTCGGCGGCGGCGTCGCGGGCGCGGGCGAAGTCCTCTTCGCCCCGCTCCGGAGCGCCCTCGCCACCTACGCCACGCTCTCCTTCGTCCGGGACCTGACGGTCGTCCCGGCCGTCACGGGCACGGACGCGGGCCTCCTCGGCGCGGCAGCGGCGGCGCTCGCGGCGGACGGGGGAGGCCCGCCCTCCCCGGCCGCCTCACTCCTCCCGTAGCCGCTCCGGCGTTCGTTGCTCGACGATCACCAGGAAGGCGTCCGACTCCAGGTCCATCACGACCCGGGCCGGCACCCCCTCGTCCCGCCGTGCTCCGGCGAATTCCTCCGCCGGCCAGCTGCCCCGCGGGCCGCCGGCCGGGAAACGTTCGAGAACCGTACGAGTCATCTGCGCACCCCCTCGTGCTTGCGGAACTCAACGACGGCGGCCCGGAAGTGTCACGCACATGCCGAGAAGCCGGGACATGTGTTCGTGGGTTTCCGTGGCAGGGTGTTGCGGGCAAGCCACAGGGGGCTATCCAAGAGGGGGAATCGTGATCGTCTGGGTCAACGGTGCGTTCGGCGCGGGGAAGTCCGGAACCGCACGCGAACTGGTCGATCTGATCCCGAACAGCACGCTGTACGACCCCGAGGTCACCGGCGGGGGACTGCGCCGGCTCCTGCCGGCCAAACGGCTCGCGGAGGTCGAGGACTACCAGGACCTGCCGATCTGGCGGCGCCTGGTGGTGGACACCGCGGCGGCCCTGCTCGCGGAGGTCGGCGGAGTCCTGATCGTTCCGATGACGCTGCTGCGCCAGGAGTACCGCGACGAGATCTTCGGCGGGCTCGCCGCCCGCCGCATCGAGGTGCGCCACGTCCTGCTCGCCCCGGGGGAAACGATCCTGCGACAGCGCATCGACGGACGGGCGGAGTACGGCGACCCCGAGACCGACGCCCGCGTCAGGGAGTGGAGCCACGCGCACATCGCGCCCTACCGCGCCGCGGCGGACTGGCTCACCCGCGACGCCTACGTCCTCGACACCTCGGCGCTCACCGCCACCGAGGCCGCCCGGTCCGTCGCCGACGCGGTCCGGTCCGGCCTCGCCACCCCCTGCGGCATCGTCCAGACCCCCGAGCCGACCGGCGAGACCCTCGCGGCCGGGGTCCTGCTCTTCGACGAGCAGGACCGTTTCCTCCTGGTCGACCCCACCTACAAACCGGGCTGGGAGTTCCCCGGTGGCGTCGTCGAACCCGGCGAACCACCGGCCCGTGCGGGCATGCGTGAGGTGACCGAGGAGATAGGCCTCGAACTGGACGCCGTGCCCCGCCTCCTGCTCGTCGACTGGGAACGCCCCCAGCCCCCGGGCTACGGAGGACTGCGCCTGCTCTTCGACGGCGGAAGGCTCGACGCGGCCGACACCGCGCGTCTCCATCTGCCCGGCGCCGAACTCCGCGGCTGGCGCTTCGTCACAGAGGAGGAGGCAGCCGACCTCCTGCCGCCCGTCCGCTACCGCCGCCTCCGCTGGGCCCTGCGCGCCCGCGAACGCGGCACGGTCCTCAACCTGGAGGCGGGCGTCCCGGTCGGCTGACCTTCAGTGGTCGTCCCCTACGGCCGCCCCCTGCTGAGGAGCCCCTACGGCTGAACTCCCAAGGCCGAACTCCTAAGGCCGAACTCCTCAGGCCGAACCCCTACGCCCGGCCCGCTTCCGCCGCCGCCGCGAACCGCTCCGCCGTGTCCGTGGTCACCGGCGCCCCGTGCCCGCAGCACAGCACCGACGGAGCCAGCTTCGCGAGGCGCCGCATCGAGTCCAGGGCGAGCGGGCGGTCGACGTGCAGGACGCCGAACATCACGTCCGGCACCGAGGCCACCGTGTCCCCGGTGAACAGCACGCCGTGGCGCGGCAGATGGACGGCGATCGAGCCGGGGGTGTGGCCGGGGGCGTGGACCACCACGGCCCCGTCGCCGAAGCCGAGCTCCTCGCCGTCCTCGACCTCCCGGTCCACCCGGGTCGGCGGCGCCTCCGGCGAGGTCAGACCGTGCTCGAACAGCGGGCGTTCCCAGTCGAGGACGTCGGGCTCCGGGACCGGGGCCTCGCCCCGGATCACCGGCGTGTCCAGCCGGTGCGCGAGGATCTCGGCCCCGTGCCGGTCCGCGAGCTCCTGGGCCGAGCCCACGTGGTCCCGGTGGCAGTGGGTCAGCACGATCCGGCGCAGCCGGTCCGGCTCCAGTCCGGCCGCCCGGATCGCCGCCGCCGTCCCGTCCGCCGTGCCGGCCCAGCCCGCGTCGATCAGGGTCAGCTCCTCCTCGTCCTGCCACACGTACGCCTGGCCGATGGAGTAGTCGAGGAGGTGCAACCGAGGGGTGATCCGGGTCGGTTCGATGGATGCCATACGGCGAACCTACGCATCCGCGCAGGTCCGCCGTATGCCTCTACGCTCTCGGCGAGCTTCGCCGAACGCTGAATCGGATCAGTCGTGGGCCGTGGGCCGTCAGGCCTGCTTCGAGCGGGCGTAGTTGACGAGGAAATGCGCCTCGGCGACCGAGAGCCGCTCCAGCTCCTCCGGCGAGACCGACTCGTTCGGCGCGTGGATCTGCGCCTCCGGCTCGCTCAGGCCGATCAGCAGGATCTCCGACTCCGGGTACAGCGACGCCAGCGTGTTGCACAGCGGGATGGACCCGCCCATGCCCGCCGACTGCATCTCCTGACCGGGGTACGCGATCCGCATCGCGTCCGCCATCGACGCGTACGCCGGGCTCGACGTGTCCGCCTGGAACGCCTGCCCCTGGCCGACCTGCTCCAGCGACACGCGCGCGTTCCACGGCGTGTGCTTCTCGATGTGCGCGAAGAGCAGCTTCGTCGCCTCGGCCGCGTCCTGGCCGGGCGGCACCCGCAGGCTGATCTGGGCGCGCGCCGAGGAGGGGATCGACGGGGTCGCGCCGGCCACCGGGTGGCAGTCGATGCCGATCACGGTGACGGCAGGGCGGGCCCAGATCCGGTCCGCGACCGTGCCGGAGCCCGGCAGGTCGACGCCCGCGAGCACCTTCGCGTCCTGGCGGAAGTCCTCCTCCGGGTACTGCAGGCCCTCCCAGGCCTTGTCGCCGGGCAGCCCGTCGATGACGGTGGACCCGTCGGGGCCGCGCAGCGAGTCCAGTACGCGGATCAGCGCGGCCAGCGCGTCCGGCGCGGCGCCGCCGAACTGACCGGAGTGCAGATTGCCCTCCAGGGTCTCGATGCCCACCCGGATCATCGTCATGCCACGCAGGGTCGCGGTCACCGTCGGCAGGCCCACCCGGAAGTTGCCCGCGTCGCCGATCACGATGGCGTCCGAGACGAGGAGTTCGGGGTGCTGCTCGGCGTACCGCTCGAGACCGCCGGTGCCCTGCTCCTCGGAACCCTCGACGATCACCTTGACCGTCACCGGGACGCCGCCGTTGGCCTTGAGGGCGCGCAGCGCGAGCAGGTGCATGACGACACCGCCCTTGCAGTCGGCGGCGCCGCGCCCGTACCAGCGTCCGTTGCGCTCGGTCAGCTCGAACGGCGGGGTGTGCCAGGCGGACTCGTCCAGCTTCGGCTGCACGTCGTAGTGCGCGTAGAGCAGGACCGTCGGCGCGCCGGCCGGGCCGGGCAGGATGCCGTAGACCGACTGCGAACCGTCCGGGGTGTCGAGCAGCGCCACGTCCTGGAAGTCCTCGGCGCGCAGGGCGTCCGCGACCCAGTTCGCGGCGGCCTCGCACTCGCTGCGGGGCGCCACGGCCTCGTCCGCCACCGACTCGAAGGCCACCAGCTCGGTGAGCTCGGCCTTGGCCCGGGGCATCAGGGACCGGACGGTCTCGGCGATCGGATTCGAGGTCATGGGCACGCTCCTGATGGGTGCGACGTTACGACGTAAGGACGGCGTTCGGCGTATGTCGTGGTACGGCGAACGCACCGCCGATCCTACGGCGCGGGTGCCTGGCTACCGCGCCGTAGGATGCGTCAGGAGCAGACCACCGGTCGGATCAGGAGCAGAAGCACATCGTGAGCAGCGAGCACGCAGAGAACGCCGGTCCGGAGAACACCGCGCCCGAAGGCGCGACTCCTGAGGGCATCGGTGTGGAGGCAGCGGCGACGGAACCGGCGAAGGACGGGGCGCCGGACGGGACCACGGAGAAGGCCGGGGCCGGGGCGGATGCCCCGGGTGACGATGCGTCGGACGGGGTGGGCGAGGCGGCCGGGCCGGCTGTGGCGTCCGAGCCGTTCGACGCGGCTGAGGTCCCCGCGTCGGCCGAGTCGTCCGAGGTCCCCGAGCCGGCGGAGTCGGCCGAGGTATGGGACGTCGTGGTCGTCGGTGCCGGGCCGGCCGGGGCCTCCGCGGCCTACGCGGCGGCCGTGGCCGGGCGCCGGGTGCTGATCCTGGAGAAGTCGGAGCTTCCCCGCTACAAGACCTGCGGCGGCGGCATCATCGGCCCCTCCCGCGACTCCCTGCCGCCGGGCTTCGAACTGCCGCTCCAGGACCGGGTGCATGCCGTCACCTTCTCCCTGGACGGACGCTTCGCCCGCACCCGCCGCTCGCGCAAGATGCTCTTCGGGCTCATCAACCGGCCCGAGTTCGACGCGCAGCTCGTCGAGCACGCGCAGAAGGCCGGTGCCGAGCTGCGGACCGGCGCCACGGTGAGCCGGGTGGAACAGCACGGCCCGGCCGTGCCGGACCGGCGGACCGTCGCCGTCGTCCTCGCCGACGGCGAGACCGTGCTCGCGCGCGCGGTCGTCGGCGCCGACGGCAGCGCCAGCCGGATAGGCGCTCACGTGGGGGTGAAGCTCGGTCAGGTCGACCTGGGCCTCGAAGCGGAGATTCCCGTCCCGCCGTCCGTGGCGGAGGACTGGAAGGGCCGCGTCCTCATCGACTGGGGCCCGATGCCCGGCAGCTACGGATGGGTCTTCCCGAAGGGCGACACGCTGACCGTCGGTGTCATCTCGGCGCGCGGTGAAGGCGCCGCGACCAAGCGGTACATGGAGGACTTCGTCGCCCGGCTCGGGCTGTCCGGCTTCGAGCCCACCATCTCCTCCGGTCATCTGACGCGCTGCCGCACCGACGACTCGCCGCTCTCCCGCGGCCGGGTCCTCGTCTGCGGTGACGCGGCCGGTCTCCTGGAGCCGTGGACGCGTGAGGGCATCTCGTACGCGCTCCGCTCGGGCCGGCTCGCCGGCGAGTGGGCGGTACGGGTCGCCGAGGCCAACGACGCGGTCGACGCCCGGCGCCAGGCCCTGAACTACGCCTTCGCCATCAAGGCCGGGCTCGGCGTCGAGATGGCCGTCGGCCGGCGGATGCTCACGGTCTTCGAGCGGCGACCGGGGCTGCTGCACGCGACGATAACGGGACTGCGGCCGGCCTGGAACGCCTTCGCGGACATCACCCGCGGCTCGGCGACCCTCGGCGGCATGGTCCGCTCGAACGGCATGGCCCGGCGCGCGCTGGAACTCCTCGACAAGCGCATGGACACCACGACCGGAGTCGGCCCCGCGGGCCGGGGAGTCGCGCAGAGGGAGCGATCGGCGCCGGAGAACGCGGGTGAGGGCGAGGGCGCGGACGCGGGTGCCGGCGTTGGCGCGGGCACGGCCTCCGGCGCGACCGAGGGTGCGGCCACGAAGGACGCCCAGGAGGCTCCGGGGGCTCCCGAGGCCGTCTGAGGTTCCCGGGATGTGATGCGTACGGCGGACGGGCTCCGCCGCTCCGGTCGGCTCATGCCGCCGGAGTGGCGGGGCCCGTCGGCGTGATGCGGAAGACGGGGTGCTTGGGGGCGATGGCACGCAGCTCCGCGTCGGAGGATTCGGCGCCGACGCCGCCGAAGAAGGCGCCGACCTCGGCCTTCCAGCGCTTGAGGTAGGCGCGGAGGAGTGCGGGCTTGTCGTCATCGGAGACCTCGACGGCGGTGAACTCCTGCACGTGCTTGCCGAGGATCAGCTGCCCGCCCCCCGCGGCCCGCATGTTGTGGGTCCACTGGACGTGGCCGCGAGGCGCCACGAGGTACCGGACGCCGTCGACGGTGAGGAGGTTGACGGGGGTGCGGCGCCACTCGCCGCTCTTGCGGCCCCGGACGGCGAGGACCCGGGAGCCCCAGACGCTGAACCCGCGCCGGGTCGCCCAGGCGACGGCGCGGTTGAACACGTTCACCGTGAACCAGCCGGGCTTCACGACGTGTGCGGCGGGGGTGGAGTCGCTGTGGCGAGCGGGCATGTCTTCCTCCTGTGGAAGCGATGGGGCGGTGGGGCGACGGGCGTCGGGACGGCGGCGGAAGCGAAGTGTGAGCACTGCTCTCGCTTGAGATCAGTGTGCACGCATCGCCGCTCACAATCAAGAGCGGCGCTCTCGTTTCGTATCGGCGCTCTGGAAATGGCACACTGCTCTCCATGACGACCGTTCGAGGAGCCCGCGCCCGCGCCCGCATCGAGATCACCGCAGCCATCAAGGACGAGGCCCGCACCCAGCTCGCAGCCGAAGGCGCCGCGAAGCTGTCCCTGCGCGCCGTCGCCCGCGAACTCGGCATGGTGTCCTCGGCGCTCTACCGCTACTTCCCGAGCCGCGACGACCTGCTCACCGCCCTCATCGTCGACGCCTACGACGCCGTCGGCGCCGCCGCCGAGCGGGCCGCCGCCGAGACCGCCGACCGGCGCCCCCTGGAACGCTGGACCGCCGTCTGCCGGGCGGTCCGCGCCTGGGCCGTCGCCCACCCGCACGAGTACGCCCTGATCTACGGCTCGCCGGTCCCCGGCTACACGGCCCCGCAGGACACCATCGCCCCCGCCGCCCGCGTAGGACTCGTCCTCATCGAGATCGCCCGCCGCGCCCACACCGGCGAGGGCGTCGCCCTCCCGCCGCTCCCGGAGGCCCTCCGCCCCGAGGCCGCCCGGCTGGCCGCCGACATCGCCCCGGACCTGCCCCCGGCGCTCGCCGTCGGCCTCGTGGCCGCCTGGTCGCAGCTCTTCGGCCTGATCTCCTTCGAGGTCTTCGGCCAGTTCCACCGGGTCGTCGAGGACCGCGACACCTTCTTCGCGACGGCCGCCCGCCGACTCGGCCAGGACGTGGGCCTGCTGCCGCGCGGCTGACCCGGTACGAGGGGCCTGGGGCTGCGCCGCCATCCGTCAGCCGGTCACGGGTGGCGGTGCTGTGTGTCCCGTACGGGCGGTGCGGTCCGGGGCGTCGTCATGTCGAGCAGGGTCATGGCGTCGTGGTCGGGGGTGCCGGGTTCGGCGGTGTAGACGCCGAGCCGTTGGCCGGGGGTGCCGTCGAGGAACATGGACTGACCGGTGAGGTTCATGGTGCCGACCTGCGGGTGGTGGAAGGTCTTGCGGGCGGGCTTGGCGCCGGTGACCTCGTACCGTTCCCAGAGCCCGGCGAACTCGGGGCTCTTGAGGAGGAGTTCACCGACGATTCCGACCAGGTCGGGGGCGTCGGGGGCGTCGGGGGCGGTGCCGGCGGTGGCGCGCAGGCGGACGACGCAGGCCCGGACCTGGCGGTCCCGGTCGGGGAACAGCACGCGCGACGCGGGGTGGAGGAAGACGACACCGGCAGCACCCTGTTCTTCGACCACCACGATCCCGCCATGGTCGACTGGCTCGCCCAGCGCCGCGTCGGCTGAGCCGCCCGTCTACTCCGGTGGAAGTACGCGTGACCACCCCGTCTGGCTGACGTCCTCGGAGCGCCCCCGCGACTAGCGTGGCGGGCATGGACCAGGAGCGGACCGGCGGGCGCGGGCACCGGCACGAGGACGGACCCCTCGCACACGGACGCGAACGCGCGAGCGGACGACGTCGCGGGCCCGGGTGGCGCGGGCACGGCATCGCGGAGTCCCGGCTCGACGGCCGGGAGCCCCACCACCCCCGCCGCCCCGGCAGCCGTGGCCTGCCCTGGCGCTCCACCGTCCTCATCACCCTGATCGTCATGGCCGGGACCGGCTTCGCCGCCCGCAACCAGCCCGACCGCGAGGCGGTCGACGCGCTCGGGCGCGCCCTGCTGCTCCTCGGGGCGGCGCCGCTGCTGTTCCGCTACCGGTGGCCCGTACCCGTGGTGTTCACCGTCGCGGCCGTCACCCTCGGCTACCTCGTGGCCGGATACCCGTACGGCCCGGTCTTCGTCCTGATCGCCGTCGCCTGCTTCGCTGCCGTCGTACGCGGTCACCGCACCGCCGCCGCATGGGCCCTCGGCCTCCTCTGGACCGGCCACCTGCTGCTCTCGCACTGGCTCTACCAGTGGCTGCCCCCGGCGGGTGACGGCCCGGCCCCCTGGGGACAGGAGCTCCCGGCGGCGGCGTTCGCCGTCGCCGTACTGGCCGCCTCCGAGACCGTACGGGTGCGGCGCGAGCAGCGGGCGCAGCTGCGGGCCGAGCGGGCTGCCGCCGAGCGGCGCCGCGCCGACGAGGAGCGGCTCCGCATGGCCCGGGAGCTCCACGACGTGCTCGCCCACTCGATCTCCGTGATCAACGTGCAGGCCGGCGTCGGCCTGGCCCTCCTCGACTCCGACCCCGAGCAGGCCCGCACCGCGCTGACCACCATCAAGGCGGCCAGCAAGGAGGCGCTCGGCGAGGTGCGCCAGGTCCTCGACACCCTCCGTACGCCCGGCGACGCACCGCGCGCCCCGGCCCCCGGGCTCGACCGGCTCCCCGAACTCGTCGAACAGGCCGCCGCCACCGGTCTCACCGTCACCGTGGCGACGAGCGGACCGCGTACGGCCCTGCCACCGGGCGCCGACCTCGCCGCCTTCCGGATCGCGCAGGAGGCCCTCACCAACGTGGTGCGCCACTCCGGTTCCCGTACGGCCCGGGTACGGATCGCGTACGGCTCCGGCCGGGTGGACCTGACGGTCGACAACGAGGGCCCCGCCACCGGGACCGAGGCGGGCGGCAGCGGCAACGGGCTCGCCGGGATGCGGGAGCGGGCCGCCGCCCTCGGTGGCACCATCGAGGCGGGCGCCCGCCCGGACGGCGGCTTCCGCGTCCACGCCGTACTCCCGCTCCGCACCGAGGAGACCTCGTGATCCGTGTGCTGCTGGCCGATGACCAGTCGCTGGTACGGGCGGGGTTCCGCGCCTTGCTCGACGCCCAGCCGGACATCGAGGTGGCGGGCGAGGCGGCCGACGGCGCCGACGCGGTGGAGGGGGTGCGGACCCTGCGCCCCGACGTGGTCCTCATGGACATCCGCATGCCCCGGCTCGACGGCCTCGAGGCCACCCGGCGCATCACGGACGACCCGGACCTCGGCGAGGTCCGGGTCGTCATGCTGACCACCTTCGAACTCGACGAGTACGTCTTCGAGGCGATCCGCGCCGGGGCCTCCGGCTTCCTCGTCAAGGACACCGAGCCGGAGGAACTGCTCCGCGCCGTCCGCGCGGTCGTCCACGGTGACGCCCTGCTCTCGCCGGGCGTCACCCGTCGGCTGATCGAGGAGTTCGCCGCCCGCTCCAAGGCCCCGGGGGTCACCGCCGCGCTCGGCGTGCTGACCGAGCGGGAGCGGGAGGTGATGGCCCTGGTGGGGATCGGTCTGTCGAACGTGGAGATCGCCCGCCGCCTCGTCGTCAGCCCGCTCACCGCCAAGACCCACGTCAGCCGCGCCATGGTGAAGCTCGGCGCCCGGGACCGCGCCCAACTCGTCGTCCTCGCCTACGAGTCGGGGCTCGTGCGGCCGGGATGGCTGGGCTGAGTCGGGGTCGCCCGGGGCCGGGAGGGGCCGGGCGGGGTGGACCGAGGCAGGCTCTCGGGGTCGGTCAGGGGCGGCTCATAGGCGGTCGGGGCAAGTCGGGGTCGGCTCGGGGTCGGATCCCGGAGCCGGATCCCGGAGCCGGATCCCGGAGCCGGATCCCAGAGTCGGATCCCGGCGTCAGATCCCGGAGTTCTCCCGCCACAGCCGGGCGAGTCCCTCGTCGCCGGTGAGCGTCACCGCCTCGACGGGCAGCCGGTTCCAGAGCATCAGGTACAACCGGTCGGCGGGGCCGCTCAGTTCGGCGTCAGGTGTTTCCGCCGCCGCGCTCCCCGTCGCTGCCGCCGCGTCCTCGCGCTCCGTCCGGGGCGGTTCGTCCGCCGACAGGCGTACGGTCCAGGCGTCGCCGGTGTCCGTCGTCCGCATCCGCAGGGTCCGGGGCTCGGTCGTACGGACCCGGCTGCGGTCCCGGCCGTGGAAGCCCCGCAGCAGTTCGTCGATGCCGTCGGCGGCGACGGCCGGGTCCACCGGCCCGGGGCCGGCCGCGAGCGCGGACTCGGCGTCCGCACGGTGGACGGTCGTCTCGTGGGCCTGCCGCCGTGCCCAGGACGCCAGCGGCGAAGGCGCGGGCAGGAAGGTCCAGCACTCCAGCGTCTCGGGCGCCGCCCGGAGCGCCGCCACCAGGGCCGTGTGGCCCTCGCGGTAGTACGCGAGCAGCGCGTCGCCGTCGAGGTCCGGTCCTTCGGCCGGCGGCAGGGGCGAGGTGCGCCGCTCGACCACCAGGTCAGTGGCCCAGCGGTGCACCTTCGCCGTGTGCCGGAGGAGGTCCCTGATCCGCCACTCGGGGCAGGTCGGCACCTCCGCGTCCGGGCCGGCCTCCGCCGCCGCGTCCGCCAGGGCCCGGCCGGCCTCTTCCAGTGCGTCGATGTGCTCCGCGATCTTCATGGTTCCCCCGGTGTTCTCGTCCATGGCGCCGATTCTCGCAGCCCGGAGGCAGGAACGCCGGAGTTCCTGACACCTGTGGCGAGGAATCAACCCGCCCTGGACTCCCCGGCGTTCCGTGCCCAGTAGCCCATCGCCGCCGCTCCGGCGGCGAGCACCGCGACCGTGGTGAGTGCCACGGGCAGCGAGATCAGGTCGGCGAGGAAGCCGATGGACGGCGGCCCGAGCAGCATCCCTCCGTAGCCCAGCGTGGACGCCGTCGCCACCCCGCCGGGTCCGGCCACCGCGCCCGCGCGGGCCACGGCGACGGGGAAGATGTTGGCGAGTCCGAGACCGGTCACCGCGAAGCCGAGGAGCGTGGCCCAGACGGTGGGTGCGAGCGCGCCGAGCAGCATCCCGGCGGCGGCCGTCGCGCCGCCCGCGACCAGGGTGCGGGTCTGGCCGAGGCGTTCGAGCAGGGCGGTGCCGGAAAGACGCCCGGCGGTCATCGTCAGGGCGAAGACGGAGTACCCGGCGGCGGCGACCCCGGGGTGTGCGCCGAGGTCCTGTTCGAGATGGAGCGCGCCCCAGTCGGCGAGCGCGCCTTCGCCGTACGCCGTGCAGAGCGCGATCACCCCGAAGACGAGCACGGTGCGCCGCGCCGCTTTGGACGGCCGCGCGCCGCCGCCGTCCCCGGGGGCGGGCGTGGGCGTGAGGGACTCCGGCGTGGCGGGGGAGGGGTGCCGCAGGAGTACGGGCCCGGCGGCGGCGGTCAGGACCAGCCCGACGCCCGTGAGGCCCAGCAGATGAGCGGTGGGGGACAGGCTTCCGGCGAGCAGCCCGCCGAGCCCCGCGCCCAGCATGCCGCCGAGGCTGAACGCGGCGTGGAAGCTCGGCATCACCGGGCGCCGCAGCGCGGTCACGAGGTCGACGGCGGCGCTGTTCATCGCGACGTTGATGCCGCCGTACGCGGCGCCGAAGACGAGCAGGACGAGTCCGAGCGCGAGCGGGGAGCGGGTCAGCGCCGGCAGGGCGACGGAGAGCGAAAGGAGGACGGCGGTCACCACGGTGACGGTGTGCGCGCCGTAACGGCGGCACAGACGGCCCGTCAGGGTCATGGTGATCACGGCGCCCGCCGAGACCCCGAGGAGGGCGAGGCCGAGATCTCCGGCCGAGGCGCCGGTCTGCTGCTTGACGGCGGGGATCCGGACCACCCAGCCGGCGAACAGGAAGCCGTCGAGGGCGAAGAAGAGGGTCAGGGCGGAGCGGAGGCGGGGCAGGGCGTCGGTGGCGGTGTCTCCGCCGGAACCCCCCGATACGGCCATCCGCACTTTGTTTAGTAGCGGCACAAACTAAGGATAGGGGGCGACGGCGGCCGGAATCAACCGTGCGGGCAGCGCGGGAACACGGGCCGGAACCGTGCGCCCACCGGAGTACGGGACCGTCGTACCGCCCGATCGTGGGAGACTCGCCCCCATGAACGGCAAGGCGACGACGACCCGGACACGGCTGGACAGGGGGCGCAACGCGCTCGGCCCCGCGCTGGAACTGGTGCACACCGGAAGGGCGCCGACACGGGCCGTCCTCACCGCCGAACTCGGCGTCACCCGCGCCACCGCCGGGGCGGTCGCCGCCGAACTCGAGGCCCTCGGCCTCATCCGCGTCGACTCCAACCCCGGCGCCGCCGCCGGCTCCCAGGGCCGGCCCTCGCACCGCCTCGCCGTCGACGAGAAGGGCCCCGTCGCCCTCGCCGCCCAGGTCCACGCCGACGGCTTCCGCGCCGCCCTCGTCGGCCTCGGCGGCACCATCGTCGCCACCGCCCCCGGCTGCGTCACCGTCTCCGCCGACCCCGCGCAGGTCCTCGGCGCCGTCGTCGACGCCGGTGCCGCGCTGCTCCGCGAGAGCGGCCGCCGCTGCGTGGGCGCCGGGCTCGCCGCCCCCTCCGCCGTGGCCGAGCCCGAAGGTACCGCGCTCAATCCGCTGCACCTCGCCTGGCCCGCCGGTGCGCAGGTCCGGCAGATCTTCGCCGAGCGGGTACGGGCCGCCGGTATCGAAGGCCCCGCCTTCACCGGCAACGACGTGAACCTCGCCGCCCTCGCCGAGCACCGCCACGGCGCCGGGCGCGGCGCCCGCGACCTGCTGTGCGTGGCCACCGGCCACCGGGGCGTCGGCGGCGCGCTCGTCCTCGACGGGCGCCTGCACACGGGCAGCGCGGGCCTCGCCCTGGAGGTCGGCCACCTCACGGTGAACCCGGAGGGCCGCCCCTGCCACTGCGGCAGCCGGGGCTGCCTGGACGTCGAGACCGACCCGCTCGCCTTCCTGACCGTCGCGGGCCGCACCCCCGGCCCCGAGGTCTCCCTGCTCCAGCAGTCCCGCGACCTGCTGCGCACCAGCCCCGACGACCCGGGCGTCCGGGTCGCCGTCGGGGAGCTGATCGACCGTCTGGGCCTCGGCCTCGCGGGCCTGGTGAACATCCTCAACCCGGACCGGATCATCCTGGGCGGCCTCCACCGGGAACTCCTCGACGCCGACCCGGAGCGCCTCCGCGCGGTCGTCGCCGACCGCAGCCTCTGGGGCCGCAGCGGCGGTGTACCGATCCTCCCCTGCACCCTGGACCACAACAGCCTCGTGGGCGCCGCCGAGCTGGCCTGGCAGCCGGTCCTGGACGACCCGCTGGCCGCTTTGAGCCGCGAGGCGGTCTGAGCAGGCCCGAGCCGTCCGAAGCGCCCTGAGCGGTCGGAACGCCCGGTGCGCGCATCGGCCCCGTCAGGCGCCCGCCGCTACACCTCCGGCCGGCCCTCCGCCAGCGCGGCCAGGCGGTCGAGTGCCATGCGGGTGCCCGTCTCGTTGTCGGCGGCGGGGACCCCGTCGGGAACGCCCTCGTGGACGAGGATCACCTCGGTCCCGCCCTCCATCGGGATCAGCGTGGTCGTAAGGGTCATCGGGCTCCGCAGTCCGGGGTCGTCCGTCTCGAACTCGGTGACCTCGACCACCCGTTCGTCCGGCAGCAGCTCCACGAAGCGCCCGTGGTACGTGTCCGTGCGGGCCCCCGACTTGCCGGTTCCGCCCTCCTCTGCCCCGTACGTCAGGGAGACCCGGAAGACACCCCCCTCGCGTGCGTCGAAGTCGTGTACCTCGCAGGTCATTCCGTACGGCACCCGCCAGCGTGCGACGGCCTCCGGATCGAGGAGGGCCCGGTACACGGCCGAGGGCGGGGCGTCGACATGGCGGGAGACGCGAGTGCTGTACACGCCTTCCAGGCTAGGACGAGTCCGCGCGCACCGCGCTTCTTCGGCCCCTTCGGCCGAAAACCGCTGGGAGAGCGGGCCCGGACGACGTACCGTTCCGCTCCGTGACCACCCAAAGTGATCTTCCTCCGCGCCTCGGCAGTCTCACCTTCCACGGCCCGCTCTCCGAGGCCCGTGCCGCGCGCCTCATCGAGCGCCTCGCCGGCACCGGGCCCGCCGATGTGCTCGACATCGGCTGCGGCTGGGGCGAGTTGCTCCTGCGCGTCCTGGACGCCGCGCCCACCGCCAAGGGCGTCGGCATCGACATCAACGCCGAGGACCTGGCCCGTGGCCGCAAGCTCGCCGAGGCGCGCGGGCTCGCCGACCGGGTCGAGTTCGTCGAGGAGTCGGCGCTCGGCACCGAGCGCGGCCCCGTCGACGCGATCCTCTGCCTCGGGTCCAGCCAGGCGCTCTGCGACCCCGAGGTGCACGACCCCGCCGCCGCCCTGCGCGAACTGCGCCGTCTCGTCCGCCCCGGGGGCCGGGTCGTGCTCGGCGAGGGCTTTTGGGAGCACGCCCCCACCGACGCCGAGCTGGCCGCCATGTGGCCCGGCGCGCACAGCGGCGACCACCTGAGCCTGGGCGCCCTCGTCGACCTCGCGATCGAGGCGGGCTTCCGCCCCGCGTGGATCGAGACCGCGAGCCAGGACGAGTGGGAGGAGTTCGAGTCGGGCTACCGCCACGACACCGAGGTCTGGCTCGCCGCCCACCCCGACCACCCGCTCGCCGCCGAGACCCGCGAGCGCGTCGACCGGCAGCGCTCGACCTGGGTCAACGGCTACCGGGGCGTCCTCGGCATCGCGTACCTCACGCTGGTCGCCGTGGCCTGACCCGAGCGGGGGCGGCGGGGAACGCGGGCCCGCGCCCGCCTCCCCGGGCTCAGATCGATCGCGGTCACCGAGGAAGGCCCTCCCCCGGTGACCGCGTACTCCCCCCCCTCGTACTCCCCCCCCCCTCGTACTCCCTCCGTCGTACGCGCGAAGCCGCTGCCCGTACGACGCCCCGAACCCCCTCCCGGCGAGAGGCTCGAAGCAGGACATCACCACAGCGCACCGAGGAGCTGAACCCTCATGAACACACTCGCCTACGCGGGCCCCGGCCCGTGGGCCCTGCTCTTCCCCCTCGTCTGGGCCGTCGCGATCGTCGGGATCGTCACCGTCGCCCGGCGCGCCGGATGGCGGCGCGGCCGACGCGGCCACGGCCCCTACGGCGGCTTCGACCGCGACGGATCCCTCGGCCGTGACGGTGGTCCGGACGAGAACTCGCCGATCGCCCTGCTCGGCCACCGGTTCGCGGCCGGCGAGATCGACGAGGACGAGTACTGGCGCCGGCTGACCGTCCTCGAGGAGCAGTTCGGCCGCACCACGGACCCCAAGGGGCGTCGGGCATGACCACGCCCCGCACACCGTCCCCGTACCCGCCCGCCCCGCAGCCCCCGGCCGGGTCCGTCTCTCGGACGACTCCTGCCGGGCCCGTGGCCGTGCGCGTCGTCGACGCCGTCAAGGTCTACGGGCGCGGCGACACCGAGGTCCGGGCTCTCGACGGGGTGAGCGTCGACTTCCCCGTCGGCCGTTTCACCGCCGTCATGGGCCCCTCGGGCTCCGGCAAGTCCACCCTCATGCACTGCGCCGCCGGGCTCGACACCCTCACCTCCGGCGCCGCCCTCCTTGGCGACACCGACCTCTCCGCGCTCGACGACCGCCGTCTCACCCTGCTGCGGCGGGACCGGATCGGCTTCGTCTTCCAGGCGTTCAACCTGCTGCCGACGCTCACCGTCGCCGAGAACATCACCCTCCCGCTCGACCTCGCGGGACGCACCGTGGACCGCGAGCGGTTCGACCGGCTCGTCGACACCGTGGGCCTGCGCGACCGGCTCCACCACCGGCCGAGCGAGCTGTCCGGCGGGCAGCAGCAGCGGGTGGCCGTCGCCCGGGCCTTCGCCGGCGACCCCGACGTCGTCTTCGCCGACGAGCCCACCGGCAACCTCGACTCGCGCTCCGGCGAGGAGGTGCTGCGGCTGCTCGGCCGTACGGTACGGGAGACCGGCCGTACGGTCGTCATGGTCACCCACGACCCGGTCGCCGCCGCCCACGCCGACGAGGTGATCTTCCTCGCGGACGGCCGGCTCGTCGACCGCATGACGGCCCCGACGGCCGACCGCGTACTCGACCGTATGAAGGCCTTCGAGGGCGGGCCGACACCCGCGACGGGTCACCGGCCCGCGGAACCCGGGGCCACGGCTCCCGCGCCCCTCACGACCGGGGGAGTGGCGCCATGAGAACCCCCGCCGCCCTCCGCCTCGCCCGTTCCTCCCTCAGCGCTCACCGGCGCCGTTTCCTCGGCACCTTCGCCGCGGTGCTCCTCGGGGTCGCCTTCCTCACCGGCACCCTCGTCATGGGCGACACCCTGCGCGCGAGCTTCGACTCGCTGTTCACCGGCGCCACCCGTGGCACCGACGCCGTCGTCCGCAGCGCCGTCACCGTGACCGCCCCGGGCGAGGCGCAGGGCGCCCGGGGCCCCGTCGACGCGGCGCTCGCCGAGCGCCTCGCGCGCGTGCCCGGGGTCGCGGCCGCCGCGCCCCGGATCGAGGGCGCGGGCCAGCTCCTGGCCGCCGACGGCACCCCCGTCGGCGGCAAGGGCCCGCCCACCCTCGCCGGGAACTGGATCGACGACCCGGCCCTCAACCCGTACAAGCTCGCCGAAGGCCGTGCCCCGAGCGCCACCGGCGAGATCGTCGTCAACCGGGGCGCCGCCAAGACGGCCGGTCTCGGGCTGGGCGACACGACGGTGCTGCGCACCCCCGACCCCGTGAAGGTCACCGTCGTCGGTCTGGCCACCTTCGGCGGCGCCGACGGCATGGGCCAGGTCACCTGGGCCGGCCTCACCCGCGCCGACGCGGAGAAGTACCTGACCGCGCGCCCCGGCGAGGCGACGAGCATCGCCGTACGCGCCGGGCCCGGCGTCTCCCAGGAGGAACTGGTCACCGCCCTGGCGCCCGTCCTGCCCGACGGGGTCGAGGCGATCACCGGGCAGCGGGCCGCCGAGGAGAACACGGAGATGGTCTCCGGCCGCTTCCTCAGCCTCTTCACCACCTTCCTGCTGGTGTTCAGCGGGGTCGCGGTGCTCGTCTCGGTCTTCACCATCCACAACACCTTCGCCGTCCTCGTCGCCCAGCGGACCCGTGAGAACGCCCTGCTGCGCGCGCTCGGCGCCGCCCGCCGTCAGGTCGTCACCGGCACCCTCGTCGAGGCGCTGGCCATCGGTCTGCTCGCCTCGCTCGGCGGTCTGCTCGCCGGGGTCGGCGTCGCCGCCGGACTCCAGGCGCTCTTCCCTGCCGTCGGATTCCCCTTCCCCGAGGGCGACCTCGTCGTGTCCGGCACCTCCCTGGTGCTCCCGCTCGCCGTCGGACTCGCGGTCTGCGCCGGCTCGGCGCTGCTCCCCGCCGTACGGGCCGGTCGTACGGCCCCGCTCGCCGCGCTCCGCGAGACGCAGGTCGACACCTCGGGCACCTCACGCGCGCGCGTGCTGACCGGCGGCGCCCTGCTCGGCGTGGCGGTCGGCACGGTCCTCACCGGAGTGCTCGGCACGCCCTCGCTCTGGCTCGCCGCCACCGGCGCCGCGCTCGCCGTCGCCGCCTTCGTGGTCCTCGGACCGGTCGCCGCCTCGGTCGCACTCCGGGTCCTCGGCCGCCCGCTGCGCGGGGCCAACCGGGGCCTCGCCCGCCGCAACGCGCTGCGCAGCCCCGGGCGTACGGCCGCCACGGCCACCGCCCTGATGATCGGGGTCGCCGTGGTCACCCTCTTCACCGTCTTCGGCGCCTCCCTCAAGGCGACGATGGACGACACGGTCGACCGTTCCTTCGCGGGCGACGTGGCCATCAGCGGGGCCTCGTTCGGTGCGGGCGGCGCCGGGCTCAGCCCGGGTCTCGCGCCCGCCGTCGCCGCCCTGCCCGAGGTGGACACGGCCGTCGGCCTGGGACGCGGAGTGGCCGACGTCGACGGCCGGGGCCGGGCCCTGACCGTCACCGACCCGGCCGCGCTCGCCCGCACCCTCGATCTGGGGGCGGTACGGGGATCCCTCACCGGCCTGGGCGCGGACGGCCTGGCCGTCGCCGCCGACGAGGCCGCCTCGTCCGGTCTGACGCCCGGCCGGACGGCCGTGCTGACGTTCACCGACGGCACCCGGCGCACCTTCACCGTCCGGGCGGTCTACGAACGCTCCGACCTGGCGGGCGACTACCTGGTCACCCGGGAGGCGTGGGCACCGCACCGCACACAGGACGCCGACCGGCTGGTCGCCGTCTCCTTCGCGGACGGCGTCACCGCCGAACGGGGCAAGGCGGCGGTGACGCAGGTAGCCGACCGGTACGGCCGGCCCGAGGTGCAGACCAGGCAGGAGTACGCGGAGTCCTCCGCGGGCGGCATCGACATGATGCTCACCCTCGTCTACGCGCTCCTCGCGCTCGCCGTCCTGATCGCGCTGCTCGGCATCGCGAACACGCTGACCCTGTCCGTCCACGAACGCACCCGGGAACTCGGCCTGTTGCGGGCCGTCGGACAGACCCGGGCGCAGCTGCGGGCCATGGTCCGGTGGGAGTCGGTCCTGGTGGCCGCGTTCGGCACGCTCGGCGGGCTGACGCTGGGCGGCTTCCTGGGGTGGGTGCTCGTCCGCGCCTCCGAGGGCTCGGGCGACAGCGCGTTCGTCTTCGCCCTGCCCGTCGTGCGGCTGGTGGCCGTGGCGCTGGTCGGGCTGCTCGCCGGGGCCGTGGCGGCATGGCGTCCGGCGCGCCGGGCGGCCCGGCTGGAGATCCTCCGGGCGATCGCCACGGAGTGAGCACGGCGGGCGGGGCCCGGCCCGTGGGCCGACGGGCGTTCCTTCCGGAGCGTCGGTCAGCCCGCGTGGCCCACCGGCACCCGGCGGGCCCTGGCGACGGCCGGCGCCGGCGCGAGGGGGGTGGGGCCGGGGGCCGCAGCCGGGTCGGCCGGGACACCGACGGGGACGCCCGGGAAGGGCGCGTACCCCAGGAAGGGGCCCTCGGTGGTGGAGCCGTACACGGCGTAGGAACCCGTCGTGACCGGGACGGCGGGCGGTGGCGCCGAGAGGGTGAACCACACCACCTTCCCGTCGGCCCCGCAGGGACGGACGCCCCAACTCTCGCTGACCGCGCCGACGATGGCGAGGCCGCGGCCGGAGGTGGCCAGCCCGTCGGCACCGCCGGAGAGGTCGAAGGCGTCGAGCGGGTCCGCGCAGCCGGCCTGCGGTATCCGGGGGTCGTTGTCCCGGACGGAGACCGTGAGACGGTCGAGCAACAGCTCGATCTCGACGGTGCACCGCTTGTCCGGCCGTGCGTGCCGGTGGACATTGGTCAGAAGCTCGGTGACGCCCAGGACGGCGGGGTCGACCAGGGCGTCGAGACGCCAGTGGCGCAGATGCGCGGAGACAATCCTGCGGATCTGACCGATCCGCGACGGCAGGGCCTGGAGCTCCACCGCGTAATACCTGCTCGGCTCGCTGATCACGGCTGCGACTCCCCGAAGTAGTCCGGAAGAAGACGAAGATTCGGATCTCACATGCGGTACAGCAGGGTGGCGACCTGAACGTGATGTCACCACCGGTCAACCCTCGGTGAGGTGGTTCCAGCCTGAACCAGTGGTGACCGTCCCGCAACTCACGGCGACGGGGATCAGCGCGGCCCGCCGTCCGTTTCGGGGCCGCCGAAGGGGTTCAGCGGCGGCCCGCCGCCCGCTTCAGGGCCGCGAGGAAGCGCCCCGACGCCTCCGCGTCCTCGTGACGGGCCTCCTCGGCGTCCCCGCTCCCGCCCCGGTCCTTGTGCAGCGTCAGCCGGTACCGGGTGCCGTTGACGGTCGCCACCGCCTCGTCGGGCTTCGCGAACCACGGGCGGCCCGCCCGGACCGCGTCCACCGGCGCGCTGTCGATCTCGCTGCCGTAACTCGTGAGCAGCGCGAGACGGCCGTCCTCGATGCGGACCTCGCCCGCGCGCGTCAGTGACCTGGGCCAGCGGGCGATCCCCACGCCCCTGGCAGTGAACTCGGGTTCCGACATGTCGATCCGCCCCTTTCACCCGGTTGTCGCTCCCAGTGTGCCGGGCCCGCGCCGCCCGCACCAGTGGCCCTACCGCAAGCCATCCCTATGGAGAGTCAAAGGAAACGTTTGCCCAGGTGAGAGGGGTATTGTCGGCATCGGGACAAGCGGGGGAAGCGACCGAGGAGAGGCACGGATGAGCACCACGGAGAACAGCGCGGTGAGCGGCGCAGCCGCCGCGGCGGTGACCGTCGACGTCGACCGCAGCGATCCGGCCTACCGGAACTGGCTCAAGGAGGCAGTCCGCAAGGTCCAGGCGGACGCCAACCGTTCCGCCGACACCCACCTGCTGCGCTTCCCGCTCCCCGAGAAGTGGGGCATCGACCTCTACCTCAAGGACGAGTCGACCCACCCCACCGGCAGCCTCAAGCACCGGCTCGCCCGCTCCCTGTTCCTGTACGGCCTCTGCAACGGCTGGGTCCGGCCGGGCAAGCCCGTCATCGAGGCCTCCAGCGGCTCGACCGCCGTCTCCGAGGCGTACTTCGCGAAGCTCATCGGCGTGCCGTTCATCGCCGTGATGCCGCGTACGACCAGCCCCGAGAAGTGCCGGCTCATCGAGTTCCACGGCGGTCGGTGCCACTTCGTCGACGACTCGCGCACGATGTACGAAGAGGCCGTGGCGCTCGCCGAGCGGACCGGCGGCCACTACATGGACCAGTTCACCTACGCGGAGCGGGCCACCGACTGGCGGGGCAACAACAACATCGCCGAATCGATGTACCAGCAGCTGAAGCTGGAGCGCTACCCGGAGCCCGCCTGGATCGTGGCCACCGCGGGCACCGGCGGCACCTCGGCCACCATCGCCCGCTACGTCCACTACATGCAGCACGACACCCGGATCTGTGTCGCCGACCCGGAGAACTCCTGTTTCTTCGACGGCTGGACACATCACGACCCGAACGCCACCGCCGACTGCGGCTCGCGCATCGAGGGCATCGGGCGCCCCCGGATGGAGCCCAGCTTCGTGCCCGGGGCCGTCGACCGGATGATGAAGGTGCCCGACGCGGCGAGCGTCGCCGCCGTCCGCGCGCTGGAGACCGCGATCGGCCGCAAGGCGGGCGGCTCCACCGGCACCGGGCTGTGGAGCGCCTTCAAGATCGTGGCGGACATGGTCGCCCACGACCGGACCGGCAGTGTCGTCACGCTGATCTGCGACCCCGGCGAGCGCTACCTCGACAAGTACTACTCCGACGAGTGGCTCGACGCGCAGGGGCTCGACATCGCCCCGTACACCGCCGTCATCGAACGCTTCCTGGCGACGGGGGCCTGGCCGGAGTGAGCCGCCGGTCGAGCCGGCGCGCGGCGTCCCGGAAGGACAGCCCCACACCCGGCCCGGCGAGCCGCAGCGCGAGCCGGAACGGGGTCGCGCCGGCGGCGGCCATCGTCCACCGCAGCCGGGTGCCCCGGCCGTCGGGGGAGAGGGTCCACTCCTCGGCCATGGCCGTCACGCCGGGGGCGTTGGTGGAGTCCACCCGGTAGGCGTACCGCAGATCGGGCTCGGCGGCCAGGATCGTCTCCTCGAAGACGATCCCGCCCCGGAGCCGGACGGTGCGGCCGGCCCCGTCGCCGGTCGGGACGGCGGAGGCCACCGCGGTGAACCACGCGGGCGTGCTCCCCACCTCCACGGCGAGCGACCGGTAGACGGCCGCGGGCGGTGCGGCGAGCGCCGCCGTGAACACCAGGCGGACGGGCGCGGATGCGGTGAAGTCGAGCTCCACCGGCGTCAGTCGGCGTGCCATGGACCGAACCTCCAGGACGAAGCGGAAGAGCACCCTAGCTGACGCACTGTCAACAGCACAGAGGGAGGGGGTGCGGAAAGGCCTGCCGAGCGGTTCCCCGCCCGCCGCCCCCGCTCACCCGTTCCGCAGCAGCCCGTCCACCGCCCGGCCGAACAGGAACCGTCCCGCCCACCCCAGCACCGGATCGAAGAGCCGCGGCACCCCGCGCACGGACAGCTCCTCCGTCCACACCACCCGGCTGCCGCCACCGGACGCTCCCGTGACCTCGACCAGCGCCCAACCCCGTACCGACCGGCCCGACTTCTCCAGCCGGCACACCCCGGGGCCGCCCGGCGCCGGAGGTTCCCAGCGCACGACCTCCATCGGGTCGTCGAAGGACAGCCGGCCGATTCCGGTACGGGCGGTGAACCGGGTCCCGGTCCCGTTCGGGCCCGGGGTCAGCACCCGCGTCCGGGTCAGCGGCACCTGCCGGCCGTGCGCCGGCCAGTCCGTGAGCCGCCGCCACACCTCCTCCGGTGCCGTCGGCACCGTCCGCTCCACCCGGAAGAGGGTCACTCCTGCTCCTCGCCCGCCACCACCAGCCCCGGCAGGTGCTCGGCGACCTCCGCCCGTACTCCCTCGGACAGCCCCCGGTCCGTCACCCAGGTGTCCACCTCCGTCAGGTCGGCGAAGGAACTCAGCCCCACCGTCCCCCACTTGGTGTGGTCCGCGACCACCACCACCTGGCGCGCGGACCGCATCAGGCACCGGTTCGTCTCCGCCTCCGCCAGATTCGGCGTGGAGAGACCGGCCTCCACCGACACGCCGTGCACGCCGAGGAACAGCAGGTCGAAGTGGAGCGAGCGGACCGCCCGGTCCGCCACCGGCCCCACCAGGGCGTCGGACGGGGTGCGCATGCCGCCGGTCAGCACCACCGTCGCCGCACCGCGCCGCGACTCGCTCCCGCCGGAGGTGAGTTGGGCCTCGTGGAACACGTCCGCCACCCGTACCGAATTGGTCACCACCGTCAGATCCGGCACGTCCAGGAGGTGCCGGGCGACGGCGTAGGTGGTCGTGCCGCCGGACAGGGCGATCGCCGTACCCGGCGCCACCAGGGCCGCCGCCGCGCGCGCGATGTCGTCCTTGGCACTCGGTTCGAGCACCGACTTGGCCTCGAAACCCGGCTCGTGCGTACTCGCCTCGACCACCGGAACGGCCCCGCCGTGCACCTTCGCGAGCATGCCCTGCCGGGCCAGCGCGTCGAGGTCGCGGCGGATCGTCATGTCCGAGACGCTCAGACGACGGGTCAGCTCGTTGACCCGGACGCCGCCGCGCCGCCGGACCTCGTCGAGGATCAGGGCGCGCCGCTGCTCCGCGAGGAGGTTCTGGTTGTCAGTCACCGCCGGGGCCGGTCCTTCCGCAGAAGACAAGGGGATGGGTGTCGGATTCGGTGAGGGACGGTGCGCAGGCGCACGCCCGTCCGCGATCCTGGTGCCGACGTCGCATCTTCCCACTCCGAGAGGAAGTCGCCTCAGTGTCCCCTGCCACACCCGCCCCGGAGAGCGGGGGCGCGGCGCTCGAACTCCTCGTCCACGGAGTCGGCGGAGCCACCCCCCAGGACATGCTCGACGACCCCAGGACCGTACGGGTCACCGGCGACCGGACCGCCGCCGTGTACCGCCGCGCCGAGGACCTCGACGCCGAGGACCACCCCGAGCGGTACGCGGCCCGCCCGGTCCCGGAGGCGTACTGCTGGTCGAACCTCACCTCCGGCGACGGCGCCCGAGCCCTCTGGCTGCTGCTCCTGCCCTTCATGGTCGTCAACCTGGCGCACTGGATGCGCCCGCCCGCCCGGCGCCGCCCGGGACTCGTCCGGCTGTACGGGGTGCTCGTGAGGCTCGTCGCCCTCACCCTCACCGTGCTGCTCACCGCCGCGGCCTGCGAGGTCGCGCTCGATCTGACGGCCTGGCAGTGCGCGGCCACGGCGGGCTGCGCCGACGCGCACTCCTGGCTGGGCTTCCTCTCCGCCGGCCGTGGCGGCTGGTGGTCCCTGCCGGGCCGCCGTCTCGCGCTCGCCGCGCTGGTGCCGACGGCGCTGGTCGGCCTGCTCTGGTACCTCTCGAACCGCACGTGGAGCGCGTACGAGGCCCAGCGCCCGCCCGCGGGGTACGACGCCCCGCTGCCGGACCCCCGACCCGAACCGGAACCGGCCGGTGCGGAACCCGCCGGTGCGGGACCGGCCGACGGACAGACACACGGCGCCGCGTCCGCCGGCATCACGTCCCCCAGCACCGCGTCTCCCGGGCCCACGCCACCTGACACCGACCCCGCCGAACCCCGCCCCGCCCTCGGCCGCCCCGGTTTCTGGTACGGCCGCCGCCTCGTCGCGCGCCTTCGGGCCGCGCACACCTCCGCCGGGTTCCTCACCGTCGCCGCCGCCCTCGTCACCGCCACCGTCCGGCACGACGCCGTGAACCCGGGTCCCGGTGCCGTCCTGGGCCGGCTGCTCCAGGCCGCCGTAGCCGTCCTCGCCCTGGTCGTCCTCTGGGTCGTGTGCCGACGAGGCCGCAGCGAGCGCCGCCTCGACCTGCGCGTCGAACGGGCCCTGGTCTCCTGGCTGCCCGGCGCCTCCCTCGCCCTCCTCGTGCTCACCGCCCTCCACGCCTGCTGGTCCCGCCCCGGCTGGACCTCCACCGGCACCCTCCCCGGCGACGCCGTGTTCGGTGCCCTCACCCTCGCCCAGGGCGGCCTTGTCGTCGCCCTCGGCGTGGTCGCCCTGCTCCTCCAGCGGCCCCGGCGGGACCCGCGTACCGCCCTGCGCGGACTCGGCGGCCCCGCCGTCGCGATGCTCGCCTGCGCCCTCGGCGGGGTCATGTCCGGGGGAGTGGCCCAGCGGGTCGCCGACTGGCTCGACGGCCCCGCCACCCCCGGCATGGGTGACGCGGGCCCCCGGATCGCCCCGCCCGTGCTGCTCAGCTGGCAGGCGTCCGTGATCCCGGTGCTGCTCCTGCTGCTGCTCGCGCCCGCCGCCGTCCTCGCCGTACGGACCGTGCTGGCCGGCCGACGGCTGCGGGCCGCCGTCGAGGCCGACTACCCGGGCGACGAGCGGGACCCCGTCCGTACCGGGCAGATCGCGGACGGCCGGGCACGGGCGTCGCTCACCGACTCCGCGCCCGTTCTCGTCGGTGTGGTGTCCGGCGCCACCCTGCTCCTCGGGGCCGGCTCCGTCGCGGGCGCCTGGACCAGCGGCAACGTCCCCGGGCGGGCCTTCGACGGCGCCCACCCCGCCCTCGCCCCGCTCGCCTCGGCGACCCAGGCCCTCGGCTCCTGGATGATCGGCTTCGGCTTCCTGCTCTTCGTCACCTGGGGCCGCCGCGCCTACAAGGACGCCTCCGCCCGCCGCACCATCGGCATCCTCTGGGACGTCGGCACCTTCTGGCCGCGCGCCGCCCACCCCTTCGCCCCGCCCTGCTACGCCGAACGGGCGGTCCCCGACCTCACCTGGCGGATGAGCTCCTGGACCCGCAGCACCGGCGGCAGGCTCGTCATCTCCGGCCACTCCCAGGGGAGCGTGCTGGCCGCCGCGGCCGTCTGGCAGCTGCGCCCCGACACCCGGCGTCGCGTCGCGCTCCTCACCTACGGCTCACCCCTGGAGCGGCTCTACGGGCGCTGGTTCCCCGCCTACTTCGGCCCCGAGGCGCTGCGCGGCCTGAACCGTACGGTCCACTGCTGGAGCAACCTCTACCGGGCCACCGACCCCATCGGCGGACCCGTCCGGGTCCCCGCCGAGGACGGCAGGCCGGCGGTCGACGCCGGGGTCCTGCTCGACCCGGTCGCCTACGGCCGCACCCGCGAACACCCGCTGCCCGAACCGATACTGGGCCACTCCGACTACCAGGCCGACCCGGTCTTCGCCGACCGGCGCTCCGCCCTCCTCGACCGCCTGCCGCCCGCCCTCCCACGGCAGCGGGGCGGCGACGAGTCCTCGGATCAGGGGAGTTCGGGAAGATCGTCCGGGTAGAGCAGCGTCAGGTCGTCCGTGCTCGTCTCGGCGAGCGCGGAGACCCGGCCCGCGTGCCGCTCCACCATCGACTCGAAGGTCTGCCGGGCGGTGCGCCCGTTGCCGAACGCCGGGCCCTTCGGCAGCTTCGCGAAGTACACGAGCAGCGCCTCGTCGGTGCCCGCCGCGAGCCGGTACTCGTGCTCGTCCGCCTGCTGGCCCACGATCCTGAGCAGCTCGTCCGGATCGTAGTCCCCGAAGGTGATGGTCCGTGAGAAACGGGAGGCCACACCGGGGTTGACGGTGAGGAAGCGCTCCATCTCCGCCGTGTAGCCCGCGACGATGACCACCACCGCGTCCCGGTGGTCCTCCATCAGCTTCACCAGCGTGTCGATCGCCTCACGGCCGAAGTCCCGGCCCGAGTCCTCCGGCGACAGGGCGTACGCCTCGTCGACGAACAGCACCCCGCCGCGCGCCCGGTCGAAGGCCTCCTGGGTCCGGATGGCCGTCGAGCCGATGTGCTCGCCGACCAGGTCCACCCGGGAGACCTCCACCAGATGACCGCGCTCCAGGACCCCGAGCGAGGCGAGGATCTCGCCGTACAGCCGGGCCACCGTGGTCTTTCCGGTGCCGGGGTTGCCGGTGAAGACCAGATGGCGGCGGACCGAGGCCGCCTTGAGCCCTGCCTCCTGGCGCCTGCGCCCCACCTCGATCATGTTGGTGAGGCTGCGTACCTCCAGCTTCACGCTCTCCAGACCCACCAGGGCGTCCAGTTCCCCGAGCACGTCCTGCGAGGAGCGGGCCGAGGGCGCGGGCTCCGGGGCGGCCGGCACCGGTACGGCCGGCGCCGGGGTGCGCGGCACGGGCACCGTCCCGAGCAGCCCCGGCGACTGCGTGGCCGTCAGGACCGTCCCGCCGTCCGGTACGGAGGAGCGGACCGCGCTCTCGTCGCTCGTGCAGTCCTCGGCGCTCGCCCCCTCCTCCGGGAACTCGTAGCCGCCGCGAGCGCAGCGCTCCGTACGGCACTTGCGCAGGCTCGTCCGGCAGCCGTCCGTGACGTGGAACCCGTAGCCGCCGCTGCCCGTGACCCGGCAGCCGGTGAAGGTGCCGCGGCCCTCCGCGGAGACGTAGAAACCCGCCTCGGCGGGCGAGGTGACGGTGCACCGGTCGATCGTCGGGTCGGCGCCCTTGGTGACGATGACGCCGGTCTGCACGGAGTCGATCGTGCAGCCGCCGAGGGTGCCGCCGCTGCCGTGGTCCCGGAACCAGGCGCCCGTGGAGGCCTCCCGGATCCGGCAGTCGTCGAGCTGGGCCGTGGCCCCGTCGCTCACCGACACCGCCGTGTTCCGCACCTGCGAGAGGTCGCTGTCGACGACGTCCACCCGCGAACCCCGGTCGAGGACGAACAGCGCGTCCGGTACGTCGTGCACCCGGCAGGCGTCGAGGACGGCGGTCGCCCCGTCGCTGACCCACACCGCCGGGTAGTCGCCCGTGCTGTCGTGGATCTCGCACTGGTTGGCGTCCACCCGGGTTCCCGGGTCCCACACGGAGAGGCCGTTGCGGCCGAACCGGCGGACGGTCGACCGGGTCAGCGTCAGCACCGAGCGGGAGCGCAGGTCGACCGCGTTCTCCGGCACGTCGTGGATGTCGCAGTCCGACAGCGTCAGGACCGCGTCCGTGTCGAGGGTGATGCCGTCCGCCGAGGTGCGGTGCACCGAGGAGTCCGTGAGATGGGCGGTGGCCCTGGCCGCGATCTGCAGGCCCGCGCCCTTGATCTCGTACACCTCGCAGCCGACGCCCTCAAGGCCGCTGCCCTCGCCGGTCACGGCGATCCCGGCGCCGGACGCGTGGTGGACCCGGCAGCGCTCCAGGCGCGGATGCGCCCCGCCCCGTACCGAGATCCCCGCCTGTCCGGCGGACACCACCTCGCACTCCTCGAACACCCCGCCCGCGCCGTCGAGCACGGCGATGCCGACCCCGGCGGGATTGTCGACCGTGCAGCGCCGGACCGTCGGGCGGGCCGAACCCCGCACCTCTATCCCGGCGGCCGAGCGGGTCATGATCCGCAGGTCGAGCAGTTCGGGGGTGCCGTCCTCGACGAGCAGCGCCGGCGCGGCGACGTCCTGCCCCTCGATGTGCAGGTCCCGCACGGTGACGGAGGCGCGGAGCGTCAGCGGCACCCCGTCCGGCGGTGCGATCCGCACCGAGCCGATGCCGCCCTCGGGGCCGCGCAGGGTGACCGCCCGCCGCACCACGAGGTTCTCCCGGTACGTGCCGGGGGCGACGGTCAGCACGTCCCCGTCCCCGGCGGCCTCGAGGGCGGCGGCAAGCGAGGGGTACTCACCCGTGCGGCGCCGCCACCGCGATGTGCCGGTGTGCGTCACCTGGACCGTGCCCTGTGCCATGGGTGTGTCCTGCCCCCGCCTCATGCCTCGCCGCTGATCCGATGCCCCACCGTAGCGCGCGCCGGGCCACGGGGTTGACGGGTCTCGGGCCCGCACCCGTACGGACGGCCGGGCAGGT